>NZ_RAWB01000296.1 GCF_003612055.1 Corallococcus llansteffanensis | reverse complement strand
CCAGCCCCTCCGCGCCCGGCGAGTAGCCCCCTGGCGCGCCCTTCGCGATGAGCAGCACCAGCCCCGCCGCGAGGATGGCCCCCACGCACTGCGCGACGACGTAGCCCGCCACGTGGCGCCGGTCGAACTTGCCCGCCAGCACCAGGCCCACCGTCACCGCCGGGTTCACGTGGCAGCCGGAGATGGGGCCCACCGTGTAGACCATCGCCAGCAGCGACAGCCCGAAGGCGAACGAAACCCCCAGGAAGCCGATGCGGTCGCCCGCCAGCACCGCCGCGCCCACGCCCCCGAGCACCAGCACGAAGGTGCCCACGCCTTCCGCCAGGTACTTCTGCATCGCGGCGGATCCGCCCGCGGGGGCCGGTCGGGCCGCATTCACCATCTCTTCACGCATGCGCAGCCTCCTCGCGCCCTCCAAGGAAGATGCTGCGCACGCGCACCGTGGCGAGCCACGCGCGGAGGGTCCCACGGCCGGCCCGCGGCGCATGGGTGGGGCCCCTGGCGCCTCGGGGCCCCCACCCCGTGGGGAGGGACGCCCGGGCACCGCGACGCCTGCTTCAGGCCTTCTTCCAGATCCCGATGAACGGCAGGTTCCGGTACTTCTCCCCGTAGTCCAGGCCGTACCCGACGACGAAGAGGTCGTCGATGACGAAGCCCTTGTAGTCGATGTTCACCTTCGTCCGGGCGCGCGCGGGCTTCTCCAGCAGCGAGCACAGCTTGAGCGACGCGGGGTGGCGCGCCTGGAGGTTCTCCAGCAGGAAGCTCATGGTGAGCCCCGTGTCGATGATGTCCTCGATGACGAGCAGGTGCTTGCCCGCCATGGGCTTGGACACGTCCGTGGTGATGCGCACCTCGCCCGTGGTCTCCGTGCCACCGTGGTAGCTGGACACGCCCAGGAACTCCACCGTGAGCGGCAGGTCGATGGCGCGCGCCAGGTCGATGGCGAAGAACGCGGAGCCCTTGAGCACGCAGATGAGCGTCAGCTCCTTGCCCTGGTAGTCGCGGGTGATTTCGGCGCCCAACTGCTTCACGCGCGCCTGCACGGCTTCCTCGGAGATGAGGACACCGACATCCTTCTCGTGGAACGTCACCGGGAGCTCCCTTGTCTACACGTAGGCGTTGTTCATGATCTCCCCGAAGCCGCCGCCACCGGGGACGATGTACTGCCGGTCATCCAGGCCCCGCTCCTTGTCCCAGAGCAGGCCCGGCGCCGTGCCGAACACCTCCGGCGGAGACAGGCCCCGGTCCAGCCGGAGCGCGTAGATGATGACGTCCGGGTGCTCCTTCGTCATCCGGCGCAGGTACTCCGGCGTGACGATGAGGTTGAGCGTGATGATGCGCCGGGCCTTGCCGGGCACCTTCGTCTTGTAGAGCTGGATGGCCGTGGACAGGCTGCCCCCCGTGGCCCCCATGGGGTCCGGGAAGAGCACGAACGCGTCGTCCACGTCCCCGCCAATCTTCGCGCCGCCAATCTCCGAGCCCACCACCGCCTGGGCCGCGTCGATCATCCGGCTCATGATGATGTGGTCCTGGCGCACGAGCGACGGATCCACCGTGAAGTTCAGCAGGTCGTACGTCACCTGCGACGGCAGCGTGCCCGCCCGCGCGATGTTCACCGTCACCACGCGCAGCTGCGGGTCCACCACCTCACCCTGGTAGATGCCCAGGGGCGTGGAGTCGATCATCCGCGTGGGAATGGTCACCATCTTGCGCGGGAACTCCGCGTTGATGACCGTCTTCACCAGGTCCGCGTAGAGCTGCTCCACCAGCCGGTTGATCTGCGGCTGCAGTGTGCCCTTCGCGCACAGCGTGGCCAGCTGCGACAGGAGAAACGGATTACCCACCAGGTGGACCTGCGGTCCATAGTGGTGGGTCATCTCGTTCAGCCGGAACGGCACGTTCGCGTACAGGGTGTCCCGCATCGGAATCCAGCTCCAGGCGAAAGCAACAGCGGACGGCCCCCGGAGGAGGGGCGAACGCCAGGGGGTTTCAGTCGAACAGCTTCAACGTCTGCGGGGGCGAGGCTTCCGTGGGTTCGCTTACATGACACTTGCGGCAGCGCGGCTCGTACTCGCCCGCCGCCCCCACCACCACCCGCTCCTCGCTTCCAATGATGCGCTGCGAGCGGTTGGCCGGATTGCCACACACCGCACAGATGGCCAGCTCCTTCGTGACGTACTCCGCCACCGCCATGAGCTGCGGCATCGGTTCGAAGGGACGGCCCTGGTAGTCCTGGTCCAGCCCCGCGCAGATGACGCGCACGCCCCGGTGGGCGAGCGCCTCGCACACCTGCACCACCTCGCCGCCGAAGAACTGCACCTCGTCGATGCCCACCACCTGGATGTCGGGGGGCAGGTGCCGGAAAATTTCTTCAGCCCTCTCCACCGGGATGGACGTCAATTTCAACTGGCTGTGGCTCACCACCTGCGTCTCGTCGTACCGCGTGTCGATCCTGGGTTTGAAGACGCGGACCTTCTGGCGGCCGTACAGCGCGCGCTTGACGCGGCGGATCAACTCCTCCGTCTTGCCGGAGAACATGGAGCCGCAGATGACCTCTATCCACCCGATATCTTTGGGAAATTGATGCAATGGGCGCTCGTCGGGGAGGGTCGGATGCGGCGCCAATCTCGGGCACCCACCCCTTCCCGTCAATTTCGTTTCCAGCCTGCCAACCCCCCATTCGTCCCTGCCTGCCCGCCCGCTTCCGGGAAGCCCTGGAAGCCTTGGCAAGCGAATTGAATAGGGAGGGCCCCGGGCAGCATGGACGGGACCAGGGGGTAGGGCGTGGCGGCGACGGCGAGCGGGATGCAGGCGGGGACGTGGACGCAGGGTGCTTCTTTCTACATGTCACCCGCGTCGGTGGCGTTGTTGATGCTGAACCTGATGGATGGGTTGTTCACCCTGCTCTTCCTGCAGCTGGGGGTGGCGGAGGAGCTCAACCCGGTGATGCGCGCGGCGTACGAGCACTCACCGCTGCTCTTCATGTTCTCCAAGCTGCTCATCGTGAACGCGGGCCTGTGCCTGCTGTGCCTGCACCGCAAGCTCAAGGCCAGCCGCTTCGCCATCCGCGCGGGCGCCGTCGTCTACGCCATCATCGTCGTCTACCACCTGGCGTTCCTCGCCCACCTGGTGAGTCACTGGCCCTTCGGGGCTTGAGCCCTCGCCTCCAGTGAACGGTCACCCGGTGCGGCGGGTAGGGGGTGCTTGCTTTTCACCACCAGTCTGTCCCAGGCTTCCCCATAGCTCCGGCCTTTCGGGTTCGGGGGGGGACCATGAACATCACCGACGTCCGGGTGTTTCCGGTCGAAGAGGACAAGCTCAAGGCGTACGTCACCATCACGTTGGATCACTGCTTTGTCGTGCGCGACTTGAAGGTGATCCACGGTTCCACCGGGCTCTTCATCGCGATGCCCGCGAAAAAACGGAAGGACGGTACCTACAAGGATATCGCCCATCCGTTGAACGCGGACACGCGGAGCCAGATGGAGCGGGTCATCCTCATTGAGTACGAGAAACACCTCCACCAGGCGCAGACGGGGACGCTCGCTCCCGTGGCTGCGGAACTCGACTAACGTTCTTCCCTTCGGGGCGCGCACGGGTTAGTCAGCGCCCCATGCAGCAGCGTGACTTCAAGGTGTTCGCCGGGAACTCCAACCCGGCGTTGGCGCAGCGCATCTGCGAATACCTCCAGCGCCCGTTGGGCAAGGCGGTCGTCGACACGTTCTCCGACGGGGAGATCCACGTCGAGATCGGCGAGAACGTGCGGGGACAGGACGTCTTCATCGTCCAGTCCACCTGCCCGCCGACGAACCAGCACCTGATGGAGCTGCTCATCATGTGCGACGCCCTCAAGCGGGCGAGCGCCGGCTCCATCACCGCCGTGATGCCGTACTACGGGTACGCGCGGCAGGACCGGAAGGTCGCGGCGCGCACCCCCATCACCGCCAAGCTGGTGGCGGACATGCTGGAGGTCGCGGGCGTCAACCGGGTGGTGTCCATGGACATGCACGCGGGGCAGATCCAGGGCTTCTTCAACATGCCCTCGGATCACCTGTACGGCTCGCCGGTGTTCCTGGAGGACATGCGCAAGAAGTTCCCGGAGCTGAGCGACGTCGTCATCGTCAGCCCGGATGCCGGCGGCGTGGAGCGCGCGCGCGCCTACTCCAAGCGCCTGGACACGGGCCTGGCCATCATCGACAAGCGCCGGCCGCGCGCGAACGCGTCCGAGGTGATGAACCTCATTGGCGACGTGATGGGCAAGGACGCCATCCTGGTGGACGACATGGTGGACACCGCGGGCACGCTCGCCCAGGCGGCCGCCGCGCTGAAGAACAAGGGCGCGCGCCGGGTGCTGGCCTACGCCGTCCACCCCATCCTGTCCGGCCCGGCCATCCAGCGCATCACCGACTCCGTGCTGGAGGAGGTCGTCTTCACGGACACGGTGCCGCTCGCGCCCAACGCCAAGGCGTGCCCGAAGATCCGCGCGCTCCACACCGACGCGCTGTTCGGCGAAGCCATCGCGCGCATCCACCGCGCGGATTCGCTGAGCTCGCTGTTCGTCTGACGCCCGGCCTCCGGCTCCCCGGGCTCCCGGATGCCAAACCGGGGAGCGCCTGGATGACGGCCGGCTTGACGTGACACCCCTGGGGCTGGCATGTCCGGCCCCCTCTGCTGGTTCCACGGGCTTCACGGCCCGGGCGCCGTCTTCGGGGCCCGCCATGGTGGCGGGATGCCGAGGGCGCCCTTCGGAACCAGCCGCACCCGCAGTCCCCCACTGAAAAGAGCATTCCATGGCCACCGACAAGAGCACCCTCGAGGCGAAGGCGCGTGAAGGTTCCGGCAAGGGCGCCGCCCGCCGCCTGCGCGCGCAGGGTCAGGTCCCCGCGGTCGTCTACGGCAAGCACCTGGCGAAGCCGCTGCACATCTCCGTGGATCCGAAGGCCATCCGCACGGCCATCAACACCCCGCACAAGCTGAACACGCTCATCCAGATCAAGCTGGAGGGCGGCGGCGAGCAGGTGCTGCTGAAGGACTACCAGATGGACCCCCTCACCCGTGACATCCTGCACGCGGACTTCATCGCGGTGCGCGACACGGACCAGGTGAAGGTCAACCTGCCCGTCGTCCTCACGGGCAAGGCCGCGGGCGTGCTGGACGGCGGCCTGCTCTCACAGATCCGCCGCAACCTGGAGGTGTGGGCCCTCCCCGGCGCCATCCCGCTCCAGATTGAGGTGGACGTCACCAACCTGAAGATCGCCGAGGCGATTCACGTGAACGACGTGAAGCTGCCCGAGGGCGTGTCGGTGAAGACGAACGTCAACTACACCATCGCGGTCCTCGCGGCGCCCGAGGCGGCGGAAGTGGCGGCCCCGGCGGCCATCACGTCGGCGGCTCCTGCCGCGGCGGCGACGGGCAAGGCGGGCGACGCGAAGGCGGCGGACGCGAAGGCCCCCGCGGCGGCCGCGGCCAAGGCCCCTGCGAAGAAGTAGTCCCCTTCTGGCAGTCCTTGTTTCCTCGCGGGGCGGGCCTTTCCAAAGGCCTGCCCCGCGGTCTTTACGGAGTCTTCCATGAAGCTCATCTGCGGGCTGGGCAACCCCGGGCGCGAGTACGAGCGCCACCGGCACAACATCGGCTTCATGGTGGTGGACGCGCTGCTGGCCCGCGCCCGCGCGGAGCTCACCCAGGACAAGTTCCAGGCGCGGGTGGGCCAGGGCACGCTGGGCGGCGAGCGCATCCTCTTCGTGGAGCCGCAGACCTTCATGAACCTGTCGGGCCGCTCCGTCGCGGAGGCCGCGCGCTTCTACAAGGTCGCCGTCCAGGACGTGCTCGTCATCCACGACGAGCTGGACCTGCCCTTCGCGCGGCTGCAGCTCAAGGCGGGCGGCGGCGCGGGCGGCCACAATGGCCTCAAGAGCCTGGTGTCCAGCCTGGGCGAGGACGCCTTCATCCGCGTCCGGGTGGGCATTGGCAAGCCGGAGGGCCCCAACGCCAAGGAGCGCGTGGCGGGCTACGTCCTCTCCAACTTCGACGACGGCGAGCGCCGCCAGCTGGAGGAGCTCATCTCCCGGGCGGCGGACATGGCGGAGAGCTGGGTGCGCGACGGGCTGACCACGGCGATGAACCGCCACAACCGGAAGGCCTGACCACCCGCCAGGACGGCCGGCCGGCCGCCCCCTCCCCGGGCATTGCTTGACTTTCGCGGGGGGGTCCTCTTAGAAGCCCCCTCCTCCCCGTGTTCTTGAGCGGGAAAAGGCGCGGTGGTGATGGGCGCGCGTGATTTTCCATCCCCGGTGGCGGCCTTTCGAGGGCCAGCAACCGTTTCCCCGCTCCCCGGATGGTCCGGGGGGCACTCGACCCCAAGGGGAGAGAAACATGGCAGAGACGCAGGCCGCCAAGCGGCTTCGTGAGTATGAGACCATCTTCCTGGTCAAGCCGGACCTGACCGATGACGCCGTGGACAAGCTCAAGGAGCGCGTCCGGGGCATCGTCGACCGCGAGCAGGGCAAGGTGCTTCGCTTCACGGTGTGGGGGAAGAAGAAGACCCTGTTCCCCGTGGCCAAGCAGCCCCGCGCCATCTACGTCCACACGAGCTTCCTGGGCAGCGGCAAGCTGGTGGCGGAGATCGAGCGCAACCTGCGCAACCTCGACGAGGTCACCCGGTACATCTCCGTGAAGATCGCGGATGAGGTGGACCCGGAGACGCGTCCGGTCCTCGAGGACCTGAAGCTGGCCGGTGACGTGGAGGAGACCCGTCCGGGTGCCCCCGCGGAGCGCGAGGGTGGCGGCTTCCGCAGCGTCGAGGCCCCCGATTTCGTCAGCCCCGACGCGGAAGAGGATGCCCCCGAGGAGGCGTAAGCCTCCTTCTGGGTCCTTCCCCCAACCTTCCAGGAAACGAGAACGTTCATGAGCAACGGCATGGATAGCAAGGGCGCTGGCGGTTCCCGCGGCCCCGGTGGTGGTGGTGGCGGTGGCTACGGCGGCGGTTCGCGCGGTGGCGACCGTGGTGGTGACCGCGGCGGCGACCGTGGTGGCGACCGCGGCGGCGATCGTGGCGACCGCGGTGGCATGGGTGGCGACGACGACAAGCGTGGTGGTCGTGGCTTCGGCCGCAAGAAGGTCTGCCGGTTCTGCGCGGAGAAGAACGCGTCGGTGGACTTCAAGGACCAGGCGACGCTCAAGTACTTCGTCACCGAGCGCGGCAAGATCATCCCCCGCCGCATCTCCGGCAACTGCGCGAAGCACCAGCGTGAGGTGGCGATCGCCATCAAGCGCGCCCGTGGCATCGCGCTCCTCCCCTACAACGCGGTCGTCGGCTAGCCGCCGGGTCCCCCAGGAGACTGAACATGAAGCTCATTCTGCGTGAGGACATCGACAATCTCGGCAAGTCCGGCGAGCTCGTCACGGTGAAGGACGGCTTCGGCCGCAACTTCCTTCTGCCGCGCAAGAAGGCCGTGCTGGCGAGCGAGCAGAACCTGCGCCAGTTGGAGCACGAGAAGTCCGTGCAGACCGCTCGCAGCGCCAAGCTCAAGGGCGTTGCGGACGAGCAGGCCAAGAAGCTTGGCGCCGTCAAGGTCACCATCAAGCGCAAGGTCGGCGAGCAGGACAAGCTCTTCGGCTCCGTCACGGTGTTGGACATCGCCGAGGCGCTCGCGGCCCAGGGTCAGCAGGTGGATCGTCGCCAGCTGCACCTGGCCGAGCCCATCAAGTCGCTGGGCAGCTACGACGTGGAGCTGCGCCTGCACCGCGAGGTGACGGCGAAGATCAAGGTCGACGTGGTGGCCGAGTAGTCCATCGCATCACCCTGTTTCCGAGTCGTTCAAGCGAAGGGGCCGTCCGGGAGACCGGGCGGCCCTTTTGCTTTGCGCGGAAGGGGCGCCCTCCCCGTCCGTCTCGCGCCGTCCCCGGTCCGCTCCACGGCATCCGCGTGGTGGCCGTGCGCCGGGCGTGGGCATCTCCAGGGCATGCACACGCCCACCCCTTCGCCCGCTGAAGCGCACCACCCCGACCTGGACTGGCTCCGGATGCTGGCCATCGTGGTGCTGCACCTGTTCCACACGGGGATGATGTTCAACACCTGGGACTGGCACCTGAAGAGCCCCGTCGCGCTGCCAGTGCTGGAGCCCACCATGGAGGTGCTGCACCTGGTGCGGATGCCGCTCCTGATGCTCATCTCCGGCGCGGGCACCGCGTTCGCGCTGCGCCGGCGCACGCTGGGCGCCTTCGCGATGGACCGGACGCGGCGGCTGCTCCTGCCGCTGGTGTTCGGCATGTTCGTGGTGGTGCCGCCGCAGATCTACGTGGAGCGGGTGTTCCGGGGGCAGTTCCAGGGCAGCTACGCCGCGTTCTACCCAACGGTGTTCGACTTCGTGCCCTACCCTGCCGGCAGCTTCAGCTGGCACCATCTGTGGTTCGTGGCCTACCTGTTCGTCTACTGCCTCCTGGCCCTGCCCCTCTTCGCGGCGCTGCGCACGGCGCCGGGCGAACGGTTCCTCGCGCGCGCGGACGCGTGGCTGTCCAGCGGGTGGAACGTAGCGTGGCTGGTGGTGCCGCTGCTGCTCAACAGGGTCTTGCTGCGCGACTTTCCGGAGACGCACGCCCTCCGCGATGATCCGCGCACCTTCCTGCACTACGGCCTGTTGTTCTTCTACGGCCACCTGATGGCCCGCTGCCCCGGGGTCTGGACACGGCTGGTGGCGCTGCGGCGCGGGATGCTGGCCTTCGCCGTGGCGGTGCTCGTGGCGGCGATCGCGGTGGAGTCGCTTCCGCCCGTGATGGAGATGGTGGTGGGGAGCGTCTTCCTCTGGAGCACGCTGCTGGCGGTGCTGGGCCATGCGCGGCAGCATGTGCGCGCCTCGGCGCCGTGGCTCGAACGGGCGCAGGCGCTGTCGTACCCGTTCTACATCTTCCACCAGACGGTCATCCTCATCGTGGGCCTGCTCCTGCTGCGTCTTCCCGTGGGTCCCTGGGCGCTCCTGGGCGCGGTGCTCACCGTGTCCTTCGCCGTCACGTGGGCCCTGAGCGAGGGCGTCTCGCGCGTGTCGTGGCTGCGGCCCTTCTTCGGCCTGAAGGCCCGGCCTTCGCGGGCCGCCGCCCTGGTCCCCAGGACGGCGGGGTGAGCGTCGTGTTCGAACCCGGGCCCGAGTCCACGTCCGTCCGCTGGCGCTGGCCGCGCCTGCGCGCCCGTTCGGCGCTGAAGGTGCTCGGGTTCTGCCTGGTCCTGGGGGTGTGGCAGGGCAGCGCGGTGCGGCTGTCGCAGCTCTCCAGCCGTCACCCGGGCCACTGGGCCCCCGCGTTCATCTGGGAGGTGACGAGCGCGCTCACCGTCGCGACGCTGCTTCCCCTCATGATGACGGCGGTCCTCAACGCACCGGGCCTGCGCGTGGGCTGGGGCCGCTTCCTGGGCATCCACCTGGGGGCCTTCGCCCTCTTCACCACGCTCCACGTCGCGGTGATGACGGCCCTCCGGCATGGGGCCTACGCGTTCCTGGGACTGGGGGCGTATGACTTCGGGGAGCCCACCTACCAGCTCCCGATGGAGGCCCAGAAGGACCTCATCAGCTACGCGCTCATCTGCGCGCTCATCTCGCTGATGGCCGCGTGGCGGGAGCGCCAGAAGCGGGCGCTGCGCGCGGCGTCGCTGGAGGGCGAGCTGCGGGCCGCGCAGCTCCAGTCGCTCACCGGTCAGTTGCACCCGCACTTCCTCTTCAACGCGCTGAACACCATCAGCTCGGTGATGTACGAGGACCTGCCGCGCACGGACCGGCTCCTGAGCGACCTGGGGCAGCTGCTGCGGGCAAGCCTGGAGCGCACCGAGCCCACCTGGACGTTGGGCGAGGAGCGGCTGCACACCGAGCGCTTCATCGCGCTCCTCGCGGCGCGCTTCGGGGACCGGCTGGACGTGCGCTGGGACATGGAGGCGGGGCTGGAGGCCGAGCGCGTGCCGTGCTTCGCGCTGCAGACGCTGGTGGAGAACGCGGTGAAGCACAACCAGGACCTGCGCGCGCCGCTGGAGGTGCGCATCCGCGGCCGCGCCCAGGGCCCACGCTGGACGCTGGAGGTGGAGGACACCGGGCGCGGCTTCGGGGCCGCGTCCCCTTCCGCGGGGCCGGGCGTGGGGCTCGCGCAGCTGGGGCGGGTGCTGGCGCTGCTGCATGGCGACCGGGCGGGGCTTGCGCGCGGCGCGGGGCCAGAGGGCGGCGCCCGGGTGACGGTGTGGCTGCCCCGGGAAGGAGCGTCATGAGGGTGTTCCGCGTGCTGGTGGTGGACGACGAGGCGCCCGCGAGAGCGAAGGTGCGGCGCCTGCTCACGGCCGACGCGCGCTTCACTTCGGTGGGCGAGGCCACGGACGGCACGGAGGCGCTCGCGCGCATCGAGTCGCTGCGGCCGGACCTGGTGGTGCTCGACGTGCAGATGCCCGGGCTCACCGGCTTCGAGGTGCTGGAGGCGCTGGGGCCGGAGGCCTGCCCGGCGGTCATCTTCTCCACCGCCTACGAGCGCTTCGCGCTCCAGGCCTTCGAGGCCCACGCGGCGGACTACCTGCTCAAGCCCTATGACGCCGGCCGCTTCGCGCGGGCGCTCGACAAGGCCCACGCGCTCCTGAGCGCGGGAGGGCGGGATGAGGCCTCCCTGGGCGCGCTGCTGACAACGGTGGCCCGGGCCCGTCCGGAGCGCCCCCTGGAGCGGCTGGTGGTGAAGGTGGGCGAGGGCTGGGTGCCGCTGCGGCTGGACACCGTGTGGCGCCTGTCGTCGGAGGACAAGTACGTGCGCCTCCACACCGACCAGGGCGAGCATCTGGTGCGCCAGACGCTGCGGGCCCTGGAGGAGCGCCTGGACCCCGCCCGCTTCGTGCGCGTGCACCGGGGGGACCTGGTGAACCTGGACGCCGTGGCCCGCCTGGAGCCGTGGACCCATGGCGACGGCATCCTCGTCCTGAAGGACGGCACCACCGTCATCCTCAGCCGGACCTACCGCGAGGCCTTCCTCCAGCAGTGGGGCGCGGCGGAGTGAGCGCCGCCGGGCGCCTGGGTTCACCCCGCGTCCGGGTGCAGGGGCCCTGGGGAGTACACCGGGGCCGGGGGCCTTCCTGCCCCGATGGGATGCTACAGGTCTGTTGCCTGTAAACTGGACGGGCTCTGGAACGTGTCAGAGGCTCCCTGTAGAGGTTCCAAGCAGCCATGCAGAACGTCCTGGACGGTAGGGAAGGTCGGCGGGTCCACGAGGATCTGGCCGCGGAGCGCGCGGTGCTCGGCGCCGTGCTGGCGGACAACGGGCTCATCACGCCCGTGGCGGAGGTCGTGCACGCGGACGACTTCTCCAGTCCCTCGCACGCGCAGATCTTCACCGCGATGATGCGGCTGGACGCGCAGAGCAAGCAGGTGGACCACCTGACGCTCGCGGAGGAGCTGAAGATCCTCGGGCAGCTCGTCGCGGTGGGCGGCCCCGCCTACCTGATGGGGTTGGATCAGGTCGTCCCGCTGGCGGCCAACGCGGTGCAGTACGCCAACATCGTCAAGGACCAAGCGATCCGCCGGCGCCTGGCCAACGTGGGCCGCGAGATCCAGGACCTGGCCAGCCAGGAGACGGGCGAGCTGGAGGTCCTGCTCGACGAGGCCGAGCGCAAGGTCTTCCTCCTCGCGGAGAAGAAGCGCGAAGGCGACCTGCGTCCGGTCAGCGAGCTGATGGAGCAGACGCTCGACCTGCTCGACAAGATGAAGGCCGCGTCCACGGGCGTGACGGGCCTGTCCACGGGCTTCATCGACCTGGACATGCAGCTGACCGGCCTGCACGCCGGCGAGCTCATCATCCTCGCGGCGCGTCCCGGCATCGGCAAGACGTCGCTCGCGATGAACATCGCGGTGCACGCGGCCCTCAAGGAGAACAAGGCGGTCGGCATCTTCAGCCTGGAAATGCCCGCGGATCAGCTCCTCATGCGTCTGCTCGCGTCCACCGCGCGCGTGGACATGAAGAAGCTGCGAGGCGGCCGGCTGTCGCCGCACGACGAGGAGAAGTTCCAGGAGATGGCGGGCGCGCTCTACAACGCGCCCATCTACATCGACGACTCCGGTGGCCTGTCCCCGTTCGACCTGCGCGCCAAGGCGCGGCGCGTGAAGCAGAAGGACCCGCGCCTGTCGCTGCTCGTCATCGACTACCTCCAGCTCATGCACCAGAAGGGCAAGGTGGAGAGCCGCCAGCTGGAAGTGGCCGAAATCTCCCGCGCGCTCAAGCAGCTGGCCAAGGAGCTGGCGGTGCCCATCATCGCGCTCAGCCAGCTCAACCGGAAGGTGGAGGAGCGCAAGGGCGGCAAGCCCATGCTGTCGGACCTGCGTGAGTCCGGCTCCATCGAACAGGACGCCGACGTGGTGATGTTCATCCACCGCGAGGACCAGGACGAGGGCGAGGGCGGAGAAGGAGGCGGAC
>NZ_RAWB01000295.1 GCF_003612055.1 Corallococcus llansteffanensis | reverse complement strand
GTGCAGTTCTCGAAGCGGGGGGCGCGGGCCGGGCAGACGGGGCGGCAGTAGATGCGCGTCGTCTTCACGGCCGTGAAGAAGCGCCCGTCGAAGCGGGTATCCCGCGTCGTCAGCGCGCGGTAGCAGGCGGCGGGGTCCAGGCCGTTCATGGGGCCAAGCTCCCACAGGGCAACGGGGCTGTCTGGCCGTTTTCGGACGTGGACGTGCCGGGGACGCTCTGGCCGGAAAAAACGATGCCCCGTCCCCAGGAGAACCCGGGGACGGGGCAGTGGCCAGGGTCGGACTTGAACCGACTACCTGCGGATTATGAGACCGCCGCTCTAACCAGGTGAGCTACCTGGCCGTGAAGCCCCGCCCCTATATCGAGCCGGCCGCGTCGTCGCAAGAACTTCGAAAAGGGGCCTTCTGGAAGCGCAGGACCCGCCCTGGGCCGCAGGGGACGCCCCGTCATCCTGCCCGCAGGCCAGCCAGCCTGGTCCGATGACTCGCAGGGTCCGCCACTGCTCGCTCGGATGTCGTTTCTCCCGCCTGAAATAACCGATTAACCTCCATTGTCGTGCTTCGACTGCCGACGTCCTTCCTCGCAATCTGGCTTGGACAGCTCGTGTCGACGCTCGGCACCGGGGTTGGCAGCTTCGCGATCACCGTATGGCTGTGGAGCAAGACGCAGCACGCCGTGTCCATCACCACGCTCGAGATGTGCTCGTTCGGCGTCGTCGTCCTGGTCAGCCCGCTGGCCGGCGCCCTGGTGGATCGCCTGGACCGGCGGTGGGCGATGGCCGTGGCCGATCTGGGGGTCGGTGCGGTGATTCTCGGCGTGCTGTACGTCGACAGGAGCGTCGGGCTGGAGCCCTGGCACCTCTACGTCGCCAAGCTGCTGACCGGCGCCTTCGTGGCATTCCAGACGCCCGCGTATCTGGGCGTGGTGACGGTGCTCCTGCCGAAAGAGGCCTACGCGCGCGCCAGTGGCTTGATGTCGCTGTCGTTTTCGCTCTCGGGCCTGCTCGCTCCGGTGATCGCGGCGACGCTGTACTCGGCCATCGGCCTGCACGGCATCCTCGCGCTCGACGTCGCGAGCTTTGCGTTCGCCGTCGCGCTCCTGCTCTTCGTCCGGATTCCCGGGCGCGCGCTGGCGGCCGTCGGCGGAGCGCGTCCACGTCTCCTGGACGAGGCGACCTACGGCTTCCGGACCATCTTCGCCAGCAAGAGCCTCATCGGCCTGCTGTTCGTCCTCGCGGGCAATAACTTCCTGGGCATGTTCGGGATCCTCCTGCCTGCCCTGGTCCTGGCCCGGACGGGTGGACAGGAGCCGGTCCTGGCATCGGTCATGGTCGCCGGTGCCATGGGGGGAATCGCCGGCGGAATCGTGACCGGCATCTGGGGCGGGCCGCGAAGGCGCATCCACGGAATCCTGTGGGCCATCCTGCTCAATGGCGTGTTCGGCCAGCTCCTCCTCGGCCTGGGCCAGACGCCCATGATCTGGCGGGTTGCGTCTTTTCTCTCCTCCTTCCTGTTTCCCATCCTGCACGGGTGCAATCAGGCGATCTGGCAATCGAAGATCCCCGCTGATGCCCAGGGTCGGATCTTCGCCGCCCGGCGCATCGTGGTCGACGCGATGGTTCCCGTCGCCATGCTGATCGCGGGCCCGCTCGCGGACTACGTGCTGGAGCCGGCGCTCGCTCCGGGCGGAGTGCCCATCCTGTCCCGGCTCGTCGGAACGGGCCCCGGCTCCGGGATGAGCGCGATCTTCCTTTTCGTGGGTCTGGCAGCCATCGCGCTGGTCGTGTTCGCGTACCGGATTCCTTCAATCCGAAACATCGAGACGTTGGTCCCCGACGCCAGTGACACGGCTTGCGCACGCCCCGCCGTCCTGGCAGGAAATGACGCGTAGCGGAGGATGGACGACATGTTGCCTGCACAGCTGGCGCGCATGGGGTATGCCGAGCCCATCTCACTCCTCGAGCGCGCCGCGATCGACCGCTACCGGGCGAGCTTTGACGAGTCATTGGCCGCGAGCGGCGGCAAGCCCGAGCCCCACGACCTGTCCGGCTACCACCTCAAGCACCGCTGGGCGTACGAGCTGGCCACCACGCCCGCGCTGCTCGACCGCATCTCCTCCGTGCTGGGACCCGATCTGGTGCTGTGGGCGAGCCACTTCTGGTACAAGCCGCCGTTCTCGGAGGATCGCGTCCCCTGGCATTGCGACGCGGTGTACTGGCCTGTCCTCAATCGCGACATCCACCTGACGGCGTGGATCGCGCTCAGCGCGAGTGATCGCGGTAACGGTTGCCTTCGGATGATTCCGGGCTCGCACCGGACCGTGCCGCATGACACCCAGCTTCAGGACCCCACCGCACTGTCGCTGCCGATCGCCGATCTGGAGATGGCCCCTGGCCAGGTGACGTTCTTCTCTGGATACCTGTTTCACGGCTCGGAGGGGAACATGAGCGCCAGCCCGCGCATCGGCTACGCCCTGCGGTTCAGCACGCCGGCAGTCCGGTTCGACGAGGTCCAGGTCAAGTCGGGCTTCAACTACCTGCGGTCGATCCTCGTCCGAGGGACCGACCGCTATCACCACAACGACTTCATGGCGGCGCCGCCGCCGTTCTAGGCCATGGACCATCGCACGCTCGGCTCCACTGCGCTCTCCGTCAGCCGGCTCTGCCTGGGGACGGTGAACTTCGGACTGCACACGTCCCAGGAAGAGGCCTTCCTGATCCTCGACCAGGCCTTCGACCACGGCATCAACTTCATCGATACAGCCGAGGCCTACAGCGAGGGGCGTTCGGAGAGCATCCTCGGGAACTGGCTGGCGCTCGCGCCGCACCGGCGCAGCCAGATCGTGCTGGCGACCAAGGTGTTTCGTGCGCCGGACGAGCCACGGCTGACCGCGCGGCACATCGCCCAGGCGTGCGACGCCAGCT
This sequence comes from Corallococcus llansteffanensis, assembly GCF_003612055.1. Classification (GTDB taxonomy): domain Bacteria; phylum Myxococcota; class Myxococcia; order Myxococcales; family Myxococcaceae; genus Corallococcus; species Corallococcus llansteffanensis. The sequence continues at coordinate 9,548 of NZ_RAWB01000295.1, read as the reverse complement.
TGCGGCGCCTGAAGACCGACCGCATCGAGCTGTTCCAGGTCCATCACGTCGATCGCGCCTGTCCCTGGGACGAGCTGATGGAGGCCCTGGCGCGCCTGATGCGGGACGGCAAGATCCAGCACGCGGGAAGCAGCAACTTCGCCGCGTGGGACATCGCCTGCGCCGGCAGCTTCAGCCAGCAGCGCGAGCTGCCCGGGTTCGTCTCGGAGCAGAGCGTCTACAACCTGCGCAGGCGCCTGCTCGAGCTCGAGGTCATGCCGTGCTGTCGCAGCTTCGGGATGGCGCTGCTGGCGTACAGCCCGCTAGGAGGGGGCCTCCTGGCCGGAGCGCCGACCGGCGCCTCCCCCGGGCGCCGCGCGGACAGCTGGGTGCAGCGCATCGCCGAGCAGCATCGAGGACAGCTCACCGCGTTCCACGAGCTGTGCCGCGAGGCCGGGCACAGCGCCGCGGACGTCGCGCTTGCCTGGGTCCTGCGCAACGCCAATGTCACTGCGGCCATCATCGGCCCTCGGACGGTCGAGCAGCTGGCGCAGAACCTGGGGGCGCTCACGCTGGAGCTCAGCGAGAGCCTGGTGGCGAAGCTCGACGAAATCTGGCCCGGGCCCGGCGGCGAGGCGCCGCAGGCCTACGCCTGGTGACTCCGCAACCCCCTCAGTACCGGCTGATGTCCCGCGCAGGCAGGCCGAGCGACGGGCCCGGGTTGAAGGACGAGACCTCCCGCACGGTGCCCGGCGTGCTCGCATCGTAGATGTGGATGCGCGGCGCTGACGCGGTGCCGTCCGTCAGGAAGATGCGCTTGCGTTGGAGGTCCGCGAGGCTTGCTCCCAGGACGAAGGACTCGGAGGCTTCGAACAACCGGGTCGCCTGCGAGCTGGAGAGCCCGAGGGTCCAGAACTGATCCGGCGGTGAGCCGGAGAAATCGCCCGCGGTGATGGCGAAGATCTCCTGCTCGCTGAAGATGGCACTCTTCCCCAGCAAGATGCGGCCCCCGAACGCGGAGGCGTCCACCACGCCCTTGATCGCCGGAGGCGAGGCTCCCAGGTCGATGGCCACGAGCCCGGAGTAATTGGCTTGCTGCGCGCCGTCGCTGAAGACGCCAGCGCATGAGACCCACAGCGTCTTCGTCGAAGCCAGGTACGTCATCGTCGAGCAGTTCTTCTTGCCAGGAATGTCGACATACCCCACGACGGTGTCCGAGCCCGGATCGATGATGACCACCCTTCCCATGGAGCCTGACTGGAAGCTCGGGCTCAGGGCATTCAGCGAGACGTAGACCCTTCCCTCGGCGAGGAGGGCCTGGTCGGCCCGGGGCAGCACGCTCGGATCAGGTGACGTGCCCAGCAGGTCGATGCGCCCCAGGATCTTCGGCACCGACGGGTCGATGATGAGCAGATCATTCCCCTCATCGAAGTCCTCCAGGGCCGGTGTGGGAGCGTTGTTCCGCTCGTACCGTGTCACGTAGGCCTTGTTCGCGCCGAGTGACACCACGTCATGCGGGTTCGCGGCGAACCCGGTGCCTACCGCGAGCTGCCGGAGCGGCTGGCAGGTCCGGGGGTCCACCCACGTCAGCGCGGCGTTGCCCCGGTCGATGAGCAGCACCTCGTGCCCTGCCTGGGGGTTGGAGGGCAGCGCCACGTCTCCCGACAGAGCCTGTGACAGCGCGGGCGCTCGGGTCCCCGAGTTGATGCAGTCGTCCCTGCTCAGCATCCCTTCCGAGTCGAGGAGGGAGAGGGAGACGGACCGGTAGTCACTCGCGAGGACCATGAGGCCTTCCTCCGCGCCGCCTCCTCCTGGTTCCTCTGTGTCGCCACAGCCGGCTCCCACGAGCGCCGCGAGGGCCCAGCTACGACACGCTCGGAACCAACGCTTCCTCATTCGATGACGCATCACGCTCTGCCTTGCTCTGGGAGTGGAGGGGAGGGGACCAGCTCAGGGTCGCGAAGAAAGCACGGCCGGGCAGCGGGAAGCCCACCAGATCATTCACGCGGGAGTTGCCGAGGTTCTGGGCGCTGAGCACGAGCCGCAGGCGCTGCGGCTCGAACGAGATGGAGCCGCCCGCGCCGAAGAGCAGGCGCGAAGAGACCCGCACCAGGTTGGCCGGATCGAGGTAGTTGCCGCCCGTGAAGTGCCCGTCCACGTAGGCGCCGACCCTGAACCGGCCGAGCGGTAGCTTCTCCAGCTCGAGCCGGCTGTAGGTCTGGAAGCGGGGCCGGAGGGGCAACTGCCGGTCCCGGCTCGCGGCCACGTTCGAGGTATCCAGGGCATCCGTGAAGGTGCCCTGCGCGCGCAAGCTCAGGTGGCGGTACGCACTCACGCTCACCGAAAGCTCCGTGCCCAGGATGCGCGCCTGCCCGATATTGATGGCACGGGCCTGACCCTGCGCGTTCTGCTGGAACTGGATGAGGTCGTCGACGAGGGCGCCGAACACGGCCGCGTCGAGATTCACATGCAAGGGCCCCAGGGGCCGAGCCAGCGTCGTGCCGAGGTCCGCGTTGAAGCCCGACTCGGGCTGGAGCTTCGGGTTGCCGAGGAGGAAGCCCGTATTGCCATACAGCTCCGTCGAGGACGGCAGCCGCGCATATCGGCCGAGGTTCGCCCGCATGGCCAGCTGCTCGGACGGCCGCGCGATGAGGGCGAGCCGCAGCACCGGGAAGGTGCGGGTGATGGGCGGCTGCTCAGGCACCGGCTGCCCGAAGGGGTCCCGTCCCGAGACGACGTCCCTGGCCACCTCCAGCCGCGCGGAGGGCATGACATCCAGCTTCAGCGAGGGGAACCAGACATTGGCTTCAATGCCTGCCGCGCCGAAGAGCCGCGACGACGGGGTTCCGCTCGCGCGCCCCTCCAGCAGGTCCCGGGGCTTGGAGGACTCGTACCGCCCGTCGAGCAGGCCCGTGAACCGCAGCCGGGGCCCGAAAGGCTGGGACGCCCGCAGGGTGGAGCCCAGGGTGGTCGTCGTGTCACGCGAGGACGTCGGGATGGGGGCGACCTCTCCCAGCGGATCCCGGAAGCGCTGCTCCGTGAGCAGGGTATAGAACTGCGCGCGCAGGCGTCCTCCCGGCCCCAGGTCCTCCCGCGACTCGTAGCTCGCGCTCCCCAGCAACCGTAGCGTCGACAGGTCCGACTCCCGGGTGTCATAGATGCCCAGCCCGGGGACGCCCTGGTTGCGTGCGAAGAGGGACAGCGAGGCTCTCACCTCGCGGCGCCTGGACAGCGTGAGCACGCCGCGCACCAGACCGTCCACCTGGCGGAAGTCGTTGTTCTGGCGTTGGACGTTCCGGTCATCGCTTGGATCGAACGCGGTCCCGTTGTCGGAGAAGTAGCCGAAGTCACCGCGCGCGCCCATCACGTGGACACCGCCATACAACCGCACGGGCTTCATCACGGCCGAGCCCGCCGCGCCGGCGGACCAGGTGCCGAAGGAGCCGCCTCCCACGTCCAGGGAGAGCGTGTCCTCGGTCGGCACGCGGGTCGTGATGGAGACGACGCCACCCAGGCCCGACTCGCCGAACCCGATCGGGCTCATCCCACGGTAGACCTCGATGCGCTCGACGTCCCCCAGGGGAAGCGCGCCCAGGTCGACCCCTCCACCGGTCATCGAATTGAGGGGCACCCCATCCACATAGACAGACACCTGGCTCGGGGTCGAACCCCGGATCGAGATGCTCGCCTGGGAACCCAGCCCTCCCAGTTGGGTGACTGACACCCCCGGCAGCTCGGAGAGGAGCTGCGGCACGGACTCGCCACTTCGCGGCGTGCGGTTCTCCGTGATGGTGGAGGCGGAGGCCGCCTCGTCCTCGCGAGGCCGGTCTGGCGCCCGGGTGACGCCCTGGACCACCGTCTCGCGGACCGGCGGCGCGGCCTGCTCCGCGGGAGGCGTCTCCTGGGCGAGCGCCGTGGCGCATGCCCACGTGAGCACGAGCGCCCCACCGCGCATGAGCTGGCGAGCCTTCGTCATCCGTTCCACTCAAGGCTTGTCATGTCGAGGAGCGGTGTCATCATGCGCATGCCTTTCTGGAACTCGGGCCGCTCGCGGCGCGGCGAAGTCAGCGCGCTGGCTTAGAACCCATTCAGGATGCTTGGCAAGCCAGAGCAGCAAGCACCCAGCGTTGACTTTGGCCGCAGTAGCCGCCCTAATCTCCGCTGTCCGATTCTTCAGAGAAGTCCGAGTCGTGCACGGGATTCTTCCACCCGCAGGACCCTCCAGCGAACGCCTATGAAAAGAAACAGAGTTGTCGCGGTTGCTTGTCTTGTAGCGGCCTTCCTCGGCGTCTGGCCCACGAGCGCGAGCGCCGTTGCCGTCAAGGTCGCGCTCGTCCATTCGAACCCGGAGCTGGGCAACGCCCCGGCCAACGTCGCGACGCTGAACACGCTGGTCGCCGAGGCCTTCGCGAATGGCGCCAAGATCATCGTCACGCCGGAGCTCGCGACGACCGGCTTTTCAATCACCCAGCAGCAGGTGATCGACGGGCTCGGGTTCACCGCGCCGTATCCGGAGCTGAGCCAGATCCGGGACCTGGCGATCCAGCACCAGGGCTACGTCGCCGTGGCCATCGCGGAGAAGACGCTCGACGGGAAGATCTACAACACCGCCGTCATCTTCGGGCCCACGGGCGTCGTCCAGACGCAGCAGAAGCGAGGGCTCTCCGGCTGGCATGACCGCGGGGTGCTGCCCTTCGATGTCATCACCACGCCCTATGGCGAGCTCGCGACGATGATCTGCTCGGACTCGTACCTGCCGGACTGGATCCGGATCGCCACCCTGAAGGGCGCTGACATCGTGCTGCTCCCCTCCAACTGGTGGGGTTCGGGGATGGAGACCATCTGGCAGACCCGCGCGCGGGAGAACGGCGTCTGGTTCCTGGCCGCCAATCGCTGGGGCACGGAGGTGGATACCCGCTACGGCTTCCCCTACACGTATTACATGAACGATGCGCCGTCGGCCGTCATCAAGCCGAATGGGCAGATCACCCTGATCCACCGTGCCGAGGACGACGCGGTGCCGCAGACCCGGATCCTGTACTCCACGGTGAATGTGGAACCGAGCCGCATCGGGACGGCCTTCAACCCCGCCTACAGCGTGTCGCAGCGCCGCCCCGAGGCCTACGGGGAGATCGCGAACAACTACTACCGGCGGGATATCGAGTACGTGGAGGCGCCGGGCCTGCCACCCACGGGGACGACCCGGGTCGCGACCCTGGCCTTCCGCCCGGTGCTGAACGCCCAGACGAACGTGCAGAAGATCCGCCAGCTGTACGCCACCCAGGCCCCCGGGGCGGAGGTGGTCGTGCTCCCCGGTCTGGGAGTATCGCTGGCCCCGGTCAACACCCACACCTCGGGCTGGCGCGCCGCCGAGCCGTGGCTGTCGCTCCAGCAGTTCGTGAACGAGAAGAGCATCTCGTTGCTCGTGACGACGATCCACGAGCGGGTGCCCGGTTCGCCGCAGCTCCGTGAGTCGCTGCTGCTCGTGCGCAGTGGCGCGCAGGCCCAGGTGAAGCCGCAGATCCACAACTCCCTGACCGCGCTCGGCAGCGGGGCCGAACCCGTCGTGCTGGATCTGCCCCACAGCCGCGTGGGCATCCTCACCGGCCGTGACGCGCTGTTCCCCGAGACGGGCACGCACCTGGCGAAGTCTGGCATCGACCTGCTGCTCATCTCCTCGTCCGTGGGCGTCAACACCGTCCTGGAAGGAAGCTTCGCCGCCAGCTATCTCTGGGACGTGGCCGCGCTGCGCAACCTGTGGACGACGCGGAACAACGAGGTGTTCCATGTGGCCGCGTCGGACTGGACGGGCAATGGCGTCCTCATCGAGAACGGCGGTGGCTACATCAGCCGCATGGAGGAGCTGGACGCGTCCGTGCCCGCGGGCTCCCTGGACCTTGACTCGTCGTTCGTGCGGCTCAAGTTCCTGAACTCCTACTACGCGTTCGACCTGGCCTCCCTGCTCGGGAACTGAGCGGAGGTGAGGGATCCCGGCCTTCCCACGATGACGAGCCCTCTGCTGCAGGTCGAGCACCTCCACGTTCACCAGGGGCAGCAGAGGGTGCTTCACGAAGTGGGCCTCGAGGTCAGGCCGGGCGAGCTGTGGTGCATTCTTGGCCCGAACGGGGCAGGGAAGAGCACGTTGCTCAGGGCGTGCATGGGCATGGCACGCCCGAGCGCGGGCACGGTACGGATTGACGGCAGGGACCTCGCCGCCATCCCCCGCGCCGAGCTCGCCCGGGTGCTCGCGTGGGTGCCCCAGTACGTGGACACCTCCATGGGCTTCACGGGGCTGGAGCTGGTGCTCATGGGCCGAAGCCCCTACCTCGGCCTGTGGGGACTTCCTTCCAGTGGTGACCTCCAGAAGGCGCGGGAAGTCATGCGGGAGCTGGGGATCGAGTACCTGGCCTCGCGCAGCGTGATGGCGACCTCGGGCGGTGAGCGGCGTCTGCTGCTGCTCGCCCGGGCCCTCGTCCAGGCTCCGAGGTTGATGCTCCTCGACGAGCCCACTGCGTTCCTGGACCTGAAGCACCAGGTGGAGCTGCTCGCGCACCTGCGGGAGCGCGTCCGCGGCGGCATGGCCGCGGTCGTGGTGCTCCATGACGTCAACCTCGCGCTGGCCTGCGCGGATCGCGTGCTGCTGCTCAAGCAGGGCGCTGTCCTGGCCCAGGGCGCCGCCGGCGAGATCCTCCGTGAGGACCTGCTGAGAGCCCTCTTCGACGTGGACATGGATCGCGGCGTGACGAACGCCGGCCAGGTCGTGTTCGTCCCTCGCACCCTGCGATAGAATCACTCCCCGCGGCCTTCATGACGAAGGCAGGCACGCTCAGCAGGGGGAGCCATGAGACAGCTCGCAGTCGTCGCGGCGCTGTGCGTCTGGGTGACCGTGGTGCCGGGGTGCTCATCGAAGCAGAGAGGCCCGCCCGCCGGCCCACCGGACGTGACGGCCCGGATCGCGCTCCTCCACATGGACCCCCAGCTCGCCGCGCTCGACGAGAACATCGCCAGCATTTCGCGGCTGGCGGAAGAGGCGTTCTCGAAAGGAGCGAACATCGTCATCGCGCCGGAGCTCGCGACGACAGGCTATTCCATCACCGCGGAGCAGGTCCGGAGCTCGCTCGGGCTGGGAATGCCCTATGCGAAGCTGCAGCCCCTGCGCGAGCTGGCGGCCCGCCATTCCGGCTACGTCGTCGTCGGACTGGCGGAGACCGCCGAGGACGGTGCGCTGTACAACGCCGCGGTCACTTTTGGCCCGAAGGAGTTCCTGCGCGTCCAGCGCAAGCGCGGGATGGCGGACTGGAACAGCAGCGGAGACCTGCCGTTCGACATCATTCCCACCGAGTTTGGCGATATCGCGATGGTGATCTGCTCGGACACGTACCTGCCAGACTGGATTCGCATCGCGACCCTGCATGGCGTGGATGTGATGGTCGCACCCGCGAACTGGTGGGGCGACTCCGGGCAGGGCCGTATCTGGCGGACGCGCAGCCGCGAGAACGGCGTCTGGATGGTGGTCACGAACCGGTGGGGGCAGGAAGAAGACACGCGTTACACGCCCCCGTATCACTACGACATGAATGACGGGCCCTCCATGGTGACCGACCCCCGTGGACAGGTGCTCCTCACCTATGAGGCCAAGGACACGTCCCCGCCCGGGGGCAAGATCCTCTACGCCACGGTGAAGATCCCCGCGGAGCGGATTGGCAGGGCGGGCAACACGACGGACTCCGTGGTGTACCGGCGGCCGGAGGCCTATCAGGCGATTGCCAATGATTGCTGGCAGCCGGGGGCGCCTGCCTCCTGTACCGCGGACCTGCCGCCCGCGGGAAAGACCGTGGTGGGAAGCCTGGCCTATGTGCCCTCGCCGAACGCCGGGGAGAACCTGGACCAGGTGCAGGCGCGCTGGGGCACGCAAGCGGTGGACGTCCTCGTGCTCCCGGCGCTGGGCATCGCCGCCGAGCCCGTTTCGCCCGAGGCTCCGTGCTGGTGGTGCCAGGGGCCGTGGCTCCGCTGGCAGCAGCTGGTGGAGGAGCGGGGGCTCCAGCTCCTCGTGACCACCGTGAATGAAGCGCCGAAGGGGGCCGCGCCCCGGGAGTCGCTGCTGCTGCTGCGGCCGAAGCTCCCGCCACGGCTGATTCAACCCATCCACGGCAATGGGACGACGCCCGGCACGGGCAGGTCGCCGGAGCTCATCGACCTGCCCCATGCGCGCGTCGCCGCCGTCTCGGGGTGGGACTTCATGTTCCCCGAGATCTCGACGGCGCTGGCGAAGTCGGGAGTCGACGCGGTGCTGGTCAGCTCGAGCCTTGCCTCCGAGCGCACTCCGGAGCGGTCCCGCTGGGATGTCGGGATGCTGCGCGCGGCCTGGGAGGTGGATACCAACTCCGGCTTCCACCTCGCGGCAGCGGACTCGGCGGGCCATGGCCTGCTGGTCGAGAGCGGTGGGATGTACACCGTGCAGGCCCTGGAGCTGCAGGGCAATGAACCCCTGAAGCCACTCCCGCTGGACAGCCAGCCGGTCCGCACCCGCAAGCTGAATGTCTACCGTCCGTTCGACCTGAAGGCGCTGCTCGGCACCGAGGGTTCCACCGTGCAGTCCGCGCCATGAGGGCCACCTCTCGCTGGATGGTGCTCGGCACCGCGTCGAACGTCGGCAAGTCCCTGCTCGCTGTCGCACTGTGCCGCCACCTGCGCAGCCAGGGACGGGCGGTGGCGCCCTTCAAGGCGGTCAACATCGCCCTGAACTCGTGGGTGACCGCGGCGGGAGAAGAGATGGGCATGGCCCAGGCCCAGCAAGCGCTCGCAGCGGGGGCCGAGCCCGAGTCCAGCATGAACCCGGTGCTGATCAAGCCGGGGGCCGGTGGGCGTGCGCAGCTCGTGGTGCGTGGGAGGATGGCTCCGGAGCTCGACCCGCTGTCACCCGACGAAAGGCGAGCGCGGCTCCGGGAGGTCATCCGGGAGGGCTACGAGCAGCTGGCGGCGCGATACGACACGCTCGTCCTGGAGGGAAGCGGGAGCACGGCGGAGCTGAACCTGGCGGAGGAGGATCTGTCGAACCTCTCCGTGGCCCGCATGTCGGGGGCCTCGTGCATCCTCGTGGCCGACATCGAGCGGGGAGGCGTCTTCGCCTCGCTGCTCGGGACGTTCGCGCTCCTTTCCCAGGCCGACAAGGCGCGCTTCGTGGGGTTCGTCATCAACAAGTTCGCGGGCGACCCGGCGTACTTCACGGAGGGGGTCCGTCTGCTGGAGGAGCGCAGTGGCCTGCCCTGCCTGGGCGTCATCCCGGTCCTTCCCGGGCTGCGCCTCAAGGACGAGGACCTCCTCGCACTCCCCCATCCAGACGAAGGCGCCGCCAGCGGGCAGGTGCCCGGGGTGCGCGTCGCCGTGGTGAAGCTGCCGCACCTGTCGAACTTCTCGGATTTCGTGCCCCTGCTCGGTGAGCCCGGCGTGGAGTTGAGGTACGTGGAGCATCCGGCGGACCTGGGAGACGTGGAGCTGGTGGTTCTTCCCGGGAGCAAGTCGACGCTGGCCGACCTCGCGTGGCTCCGGGCGGAGGGTTGGGCAGACAC
>NZ_RAWB01000294.1 GCF_003612055.1 Corallococcus llansteffanensis | reverse complement strand
CAGCTCCTCGCGCCCCTCGGCCCCCCCGGAGAGCGCGGCGATGCCGAGGTCCACCAGGATGGGCCGCCCGTCCTCGTGGATGACGACGTTCTCGGGCTTGAGGCCGCGGTGGACAAGCCCGCAGCCGTGGAGGAAGGCGAGCGGCGCGCACAGTCGGCGCAACAACAGGAGCGCGGAGCCCAAGGACGCGGCGGTGCTGGGAGGGCGCGGCGAAGGCCCTCGGGAGCGCTCCGGGCCCGGTGGGGCGAGGGCGGGCATCGTCTCCGTGCGCTCCAGCGGCCCCAGCCCCAGCCCGGCGGCGGGTTCGAACCCCTGCGGGCAGACGGAGTCGCGCAGGGTGGGGCCCGGCAGCAGGGGCATGGCGTACCAGGGAAGTCCGTCCGCGACCCCCTGGGCCACGACGCGGATGATTCCGGGGTGCCGCACCCGGCTGAGCGCATGGATCTCCCGGCGGATGGTGGCGAGCATCGCCCGGGAGGTGGCCCGCACCGTCTTGACCGCGGCGGCCTCCCCGGTGTCGACGTGCTCACCCCGGTAGACGATGCCCATGCCTCCCCGGCCCAGCACTCCGAGGACCCGGTAGGGCCCCAGGTACTCCGGTGCCTCGGGCGCGCGTGCGGGTGGAGCGCGCATGCCGTCAGGCCTCCCGCTTCTTGAGGCCCAGCACCTTCATCCGGTACGACAGGGTCCTCACCGGAATCCCCAACTGGCGGGCCGCCTCCGTCCGGTTCCAGTTGGCCGAGCGCAGCGTCTTCTCCAGGAGCTGGGATTCGTAGTCCTTCACCTGGGCCTTCAGCTCGGCTTCGGCCCCCGGGGAGTCCTCCCGCCGTGCGACGTCTTCCGGAGGCCGCTGCGATTGCGGTGGGAAGACGTCCAGCGCACGCGTCGCCCGCACCCGCGCCGGAAGGTCCTCGGCCGTGATGAGCTCGCCCGTCGCCACCACCACCGCGCGCTCGAGGGCGTTCTTCAGCTCACGCACATTCCCCGGCCAGGAGTGCGCCTTGAACAGGGCCAGCGCCTCGGGGCTCAGTCCCCTCACCTGCCGGCCATTGGCCTCGTTGGCCAGCGAGAGGAACCGGCGCGCGAGCGGCTCCACCTCTTCCATCCGCTCGCGCAGCGGGGGCAGCTCCAGCACCATCGTGCTCAGCCGGTAGTACAGGTCGTCACGGAACTGGCCCTGCGCCACCATGGCCTCCAGATCGCGGTGGGTGGCCGCAATCACACGCACGTCGACGGCGATCTCCCGCGTGCCTCCCACGCGGCAGAAGCTCCCCGTCTCCAGCACTCGCAGCAGGGCCACCTGCGCCGCGAGCGGCAGCTCCCCAATCTCATCGAGGAACACGCTTCCCTTGTCCGCTTCCTCGAAGACGCCCCGGTGCTGTTGCTGCGCCCCGGTGAAGGCGCCCTTTTCGTGACCGAAGAGCGTGCTTTCGACGAGCTGGGAGGGAATGGCGCCGCAATTGACACGCACCATGCGCCGCTCCCGCCGGGGGCCCTGCTCGTGGATGTAGCGGGCCAGCACCTCCTTGCCGGTCCCCGTCTCGCCCAGGAGGATGACCGGGATGCGCGCGCCGGCCACCCGGGCCGCCGTGGCCAGCAGCCCCCGCATCGCCGCGCCCGCGACGATGGCGGGGCTGGCCTCCGGCGCGCTGCTGTCGGACCAGGCTTCGGAAGCCTGGACCACCGGCTCCCGCGCGGAGGTGCGCTCCAGGGAGCGCAAGGCCCGGTCGATCAGCGCCTCCACCGTGCTGGCCGCCCCCGGATAGACGGCGATGCCCACGCGAGGGGTGCCCCCCGCGACACCCGGGGGCGAGGCCACGGCGCGCGCCAGCCCGAGCGCCGAGGCCGCGTCCACTTCCGGCAGCAGCACGAGCAGCCGGTCCGGTCCGAAGGCGCTCAGCTGGTCGACGGGACGGAGCCGCTCCCGCACGCACCCGATCCAGTCGCCAGGCGCGTCGCCCTCGGGAGCTCGGACCGCGAGGAGGGCGAAGCCGCGCCGCAGGTGCCGGGCCCGGGCCTCCTCGTCATCAAGCTGGCGGCGGAAGCTCTCCTCTCCCGCCGTCCTCGAGCCGCCAGCCCCCAGCCCGTGGACACGCGCCAGCACCTCGCCCAGCAGGACCTCTCCGCCAATGTCCAGCTCCACGCGCTCCACGCGCCGGCCGGAAAGCCAGGTGCCATTGCGGGAGCCGAGGTCCTCCACGAGGACGCGGTTCTCCAGCAGGGTGAAGCGTGCATGCTCTCGCGACAGCTTGCGGTCGGGGACGCGCAGGTCCGCGGGTTCGGCGCGCCCGACAACCACGGGCTGGCCGGGAGTGAGGAGCGCTGTCTCCGCGCCGCCCTGGTGATAGACAACGATGGACAGCCCCGCGTGCGCGGTGGCCTGTCTCGCGACCTCCGCCAGAGGTTCCGTGCCCGTCAACTCCCCCTGCGCTCCGTCGGTCCCCGGCATCATGGGGCGTGATTCTAACGTGAATGGGCTGACTGGAAGGGACACCGCCTCCGCCCAGACTTCGTCGAAATGGACCCAGTCTGGGAGTCCGCGCGTGACGGAAGGGCAAAGACAGCCGGCCCCGAAACTCCACCGCGAGGCCTACTCCAGCATCAGCTTCCGGGCCGCGGCCTGCTTGTGCACGGACTGGATGATGGCCGTGTCGAGCGTCTCCGCGCCCTTGTTCGCGGCGTCCTTCTCCTGCTCCGCCAGGTACTTCACGCGCTCCCCCTGGAGCTTCTGGATGCGGTCCTGGATGTCCGAGCGCTCCTTCGATTTCGCCTCCACGACGGCCTTGCGCTCCTCCACCGACTTGCCCTTCAGCTCCGGCGGCAGCTCTTCTTCCCGGAGTGCCTCGACCTTCACCGTCCCCTTCTTGGCGCCATCCACCAGGTCCCAACTCGAGTTGTCATAGAGGCGGCTCGCCTTGGACGCCGCGCGGGAGGCTGTGGTGCTGGCGCTGACCGAGGCGTTGGAGTCCTGCGCCGCCTGCCGCTGCTTGCCCGCCGAGCCCTGGGCCCCGTAGCCCAGGTAGGTCTTGCTCAGGTCCCCACTCAGCCGGGCGAGCTCCGCGTCCTGCGGGGCGGAGACCTGGGCCACCGCGCGATTCTGATCGATGTTCAGCGACTGCCCCTGGGCGAGCGTCGCCGCGGCCGTCCAACCGTCCTGGGCCCCCACCTGCGAAGGGCCACAGTGGACGGTGTTCACGACGATGCCGTGCTCCTTCGCGCTGGCGACGGCCTTCGAATAGGCAACGGGGCCCTGGGTGAAGGACTCATTGCCCGCGATGTAGATGAGCTTCAAGTCCTCCTTCGACTTGCTCCAGGCCAGCTGGGTGGTGGCCTTCTGGATGACCTGCCCGCAGTACTCATCCCCGCCGTTGGTGCTCAGAGCGAAGAGCTGCTCGGAGACGCGGTCCAGGTCCGTGGTGAAGGGCAGGATCTGGCGGATGTAGCCGGACTCCTTCGGGAGGCTCTCCTTGCCGTATTCGTAGAGCGCGATCTCCAACCGGGCCATCTGGCCGTCGCGACGGGCCTTCTGGAACGTGTTCACCACCGTCCAGAGCTGGCGCCGGGCCTGATCGATGAGGCCATCCATGCTGCTGCTGGTGTCGAGCAGCAAGGCGATCTGCACCCGGGGCGCGGACACGGCCGCGTCCACCATCACGGGCGCGGGGCCTTCAGGCGCCTGACTCGCGGCAGGCGCCATCTGCTTCGCGGCCGCGTTGGGGGCGCCGGCGAACGAGACTTGAGGAAGCGCGAGCAGGCCAAGACCGAGGGCCAGGGACTTGAACATGGGGGTTCTCCAGCGGGGTGGACGGGCTGCACCGTCAGGTCCCCTTGGAACGAACGGGGTCGGCAAAAGGTCTGGAGGCCCCACCGCGCCAGGACGAAAGGCTCCCGCGTCAACCTCCGGCACGGGGTTCCTGGTCCTCCAGAGCAAGCCGTTCAAGCGCCTGACGCCGGGGCTGTTCATCGTGACGAACATCCACCCGGAGAAGAAGGCAGCCGAGGCCGCGCTGAAGAAGGCGGGCGCCTGCAATCCGAAGGTCTCGGGCTACGTCAAGGCACTCTGAGCAGGAAATGAAGTTCAGCCCAGGGTTCATTGAGGGCGGCCGGGCGAGTGTGGAGGGCGAGGCCTTGTCCCCGGGCGGCCGCGTCCTCAGCGTCTTCCAAGGCGGGCACTCACCCCCCGTAGGAGACAACGCCATGAGAACAGGACGCGGTACCCACTTCGGATTCACCGTGCTCGTCGGAGCGATGCTGCTCGCCGCGGGCTGCGCCTCGACGAGCGTCGGCAAGACCTGGAAGAGCCCGGCACTCGCCCAGCTCCCCCCCGTCAAGAAGGTCGTCGTCGTGGCGATGGTGCCGAGCGACGCCACCCGGCAGCAGCTCGAGCAGGAGCTGGTGGCGAAGCTGTCGGAGGAGGGCGTCCAGGCTGTCAAGAGCTCCGACGTCCTCCCTGCGGGAGCAAAGCCCGATAAGGACACGCTCCGGAGCGCCATCGAAGGCCAGGGGTACGACGGCATCCTGGTGGCGCGCTTCGCGGGGATCCATGAGGAGGTCAACGTCGCTCCCGCCATGTCCTACTACGACTACTTCGGGGCCTACGGTCCAACGGACTACTCCGTGACGGAGGAGGCGCGGATGCAGGTCAGCCTCTTCGACGCCCGAGGCGAGAACGGACAGCTGCTCTGGAGCACGAACACCAAGACCTACGAGCCCTCGGACGTGCAGAAAGAGGTCCCGGGCCTCGCGGAGGCCATCGTCAAGAGCATGGCCAAGGACCAGGTGGTGGGAAGCGCGAGCTGACGCAAGGACGCCAGCCGCGCAACGTCGGAGGGAGCCATCTCCTCCAGGGCCTCCAGCAGCGCGCGCAACCGGAGCACGACCTGAAGCACGCGCTGGCCGGAGTGCGGAGCAGCCCAGTCCCCTCCAGTCGCAGCATCCGCGCCTTCTTCGCGCCCGCCTTCGCCGCTGCCTCAACCGGAGGGTCTCCCGGACCGGGCGGCTACGGCCTGGACGGGATCGACAACGAATATCCCACCACCCATCCCAATCTGATCCCGCTCGTCCAGGAGATGCGCTCCGGGCTTCCCGCCGACAAGGCCATCTCCAAGGCGCTGTGGAACGATCTCGATCAGGTACCGTTGCTCGCGAGCCGGCTGAGCTTCGGGTGCATCATGAACCATGGGGACAGCGCGACCAGGACAGGACGACGTCGCGCCCGAGCACCTCGTACGCATCCACCACCTGCCCTTCACCAGCTCCTTGAGCTGGTCATGCCGCACCTCCAGCCTGCCCCAAGGATGGCGCGCCGAGTCAGAGCAGAGGCCGAGCAGTCCCTCGAGGCACACGCTTGCCCAGGCCGCCCCCTCTTCAGGTGTGCGTCAGGAGTCTGGGCTGTGGGGCCTATTGGCGCTGGGCGGCAAGAGCTCACCCACCGCCGACGAACATCCTGTGTCCCCGTGCATCGTTCCGGGGCGTGAAGACTCCTGGGATGGGAACCCTTTCTCCCGCCCAGGGCGCAGGGTCTTCCGGATGGATTGTCACGGCTGACCTCCCAGGACGTCTTTTCATACCCACCTGGGAGGTCGGGTTGAAGATTGATCTCGATTGAGAGCTCACGGAAGGTGAATACACCCGTCGCGCCCTGAAGCCGGGAAGCTTCCGGACGCGAGATCCCGCCCTTGTCCCTGGTTCACGCCCCCGCATGCGCGGGGGCGTCGCGCCGCCCGTGGTCGGGTGGCTGGCGCACGCGTGCGCCAGGAGAGGCATTGATTCAGAACCCGCACCTCGGCCCCGAGGATAGGCCGGGGTGTATCAGGAGTTGTTCCATTGAAAAGGCAGACGATGAAGTGGGGGCGCGCCCCGCTGGGGTGGTGTGTGACGGCTTTGCTCACGCTGAGCGCGGCATGCGGTGAGTCGCTTCCCGCCCCGGAGCCAGGGCCCGAGCCCTCGACGAAGACCGACCAGCGCCAGCGGGTGGACGGGCTGGAGGTGCGGGACGTGGCCGCGGGCGCGTATCACTCGCTGGCCGTCCGAACCGATGGCGTGGTCTGGAGCTGGGGGCAAAACACGGACGGGCAGCTGGGCCGGGGGGTCGCCAGCGCGGTGCCCCAGGCGACGCCCCTGCCCCTCTCCCTGCCCCGGCCGATGATCGCCGTTGCGGCGGGAAGCGGCCACTCCCTGGCGCTCGATGAGACCGGCCATGTCTGGGCCTGGGGACGCAACCACCGGGGGCAGGCCGGCGGCGCGGACCCGGGCGTCCGGGTCCTGGTCCCGACGCAGGTGCCCCTGCTGAGCGGCATCACGAGGATCGCCGCTCGCGCGGACCTGTCGCTCGCCGTGGACGGGAACGGCACCGTGTGGGCGTGGGGGCAGAACGCGGACGGCGAGCTGGGCCAGCCGCAGATGGGCCCGGATGATCAGGCCCATCCGCTGCCGGTCCCGGTCGTGATTCCCGCGCTCGCGCCGGGGGACCCGTACCTTCCGCAGGGGCCATCGGACCTGACGCCCCCGGAAGACGTCACGAAGATCGTCTCGATCGCGGCGGGCGGGCACCACGTGCTGGCGCTGGGACGCACGGGCCGGGTCTGGGGCTGGGGACGCAATGACTTCGCGCAGGTGGGAACCGGCGCGAGCTCCGCACCGATCTTGACGCCCACGCTGCTGCGCACCTGGAAGACGGCGGCCGTCGCGGCGGGCGAGTTCCACTCCCTCCTCTATGACAACGAGGTCCCCCGGCACGCGGTGAGCTGGGGGTTGAATGGTTCGGGGCAAGGCGGACGGAGCTTCGTCAGCGAGCCGCCGTCGCCGTGGCAGTTCCTCCCCAGTCCGTCGGGAGCCGTCCCGGATACGACCGCGGGAGGCGACCTCGCGGCGGGCGACGACTTCAGCCTCTTCGTCCAGGGCTACCCCTATGGCGACCTGGTGACCTGGGGCGCCAACGAAGCCGGTCAGCTGGGGGACACCACGCTGGTCTCCCGGCCTTCAGCGGCCTATGCCCGGCGCTGGGACAGCTACTTCCAGACCTATACGAAGGTGGACTCCGTGGCGCGCGTCGCGGGCGGCGCCCGGCACGGTCTGTCGGTCCACTACGAGCGGTGGGAGTACTCGGGCTGCCCCGTGGTCTGGGCATGGGGTGACAACAGCCAGGGCCAGCTGGGCCTGGGCGGTCTGTCGCCAGGGGTGAGCCGGTTCGTCCAGCCGGGCCTGCCGCTTCGGCTCTTCTACCGGGACCTGGACGGAGACGGCCACGGCGCTCCGGCCGACTTCGTGAATGCGTGCGCGGCGCCTCCGGGCTTCGTCGCCGTCGCCGAGGACTGCGACGATTCGAGTCCGGAGCGCACGCCGGGCGCCGAGGAGCTCTGCGACGGTCTGGACAACGACTGCGACGGGCAGGTGGACGAGGGCGTGTGCACCGTGTGGTACCGGGACGCGGACGGCGACAGCTTCGGCAACGCGAACGACTCGCGCCGGGATGCGACCCGGCCCGCGGGTTACGTGGCGGACGCCACGGACTGCGATGACACCCGGTCGAACGTCTCTCCGCAGGCGTCCGAGGTCTGCGACGGCCTGGACAACAACTGCGAGGGTTCGGTCGACGAGGGCGTGGGCGCGCTCTGGTACCGGGATGCGGACGGAGACGGCCACGGCGACCTGGGCACCTCCGCCGCGGCCTGCGGCCAGCCCGCGGGGTTCGTGTCGAACGCGGGCGACTGCAACGACACCAATGCGGCCATCCGGCCGGGCGCCACGGAAGTCTGCGACAGCGTGGACAACAACTGCAACGGCGCGGTGGACGAAGGCGTGAAGTCCACCTTCTACCGTGACGCGGACGGCGACGGGTTCGGCACGTCGAGCCTGTCGACGCAAGCATGTAGCCAACCCGCGGGCTACGCCTCCAACGCCAGCGACTGCAACGACTCCAGCTCGAGCATCCGGCCCGGCGCGGCGGAGGTCTGCGACAGCGTGGACAACAACTGCAATGGCTCCGTGGACGAGGGTGTGGGCACAACCTGGTATCGCGACGCGGACGGGGACGGCTACGGCAACGCCAGTCAGTCGACGCTCGCATGCTCGCAGCCCTCCGGCTACGTCTCCAACGCTGGCGACTGCAACGACTCCAGCTCGAGCATCCGGCCCGGCGTGGCGGAGGTCTGCGACAGCGTGGACAACAACTGCAACGGTGCGGTGGACGAGGGCGTGGGCTCGACCTGGTACCGCGACGCGGACGGGGACGGCCATGGAAACGCCAGTCAGTCGACCGTCGCCTGCTCGCAGCCTTCCGGCTACGTCTCCAACGCCAGCGACTGCAACGACTCCAACGGTGGCATCCGCCCCGGCGCCACGGAGGTCTGCGACGGCGTGGACAACAACTGCAACGGCTCCGTGGACGAGGGCGTAGGCTCGATCTACTACCGCGACGCGGACGGCGACGGGTTCGGCACGTCGAGCCTGTCGACGCAAGCATGTAGCCAACCCGCGGGCTACGCCTCCAACGCCAGCGATTGCAACGATTCCAATGCGTCCATCCGACCCGGCGCCACGGAGGTCTGCGACAGCGTGGACAACAACTGCAACGGCTCCGTGGACGAAGGCGTGGGCTCTACCTGGTACCGCGACGCGGACGGGGACGGCTACGGCAACCCCAGCCAGCCGACGCTCGCATGCTCACAGCCTTCCGGCTACGTCTCCAACGCTGGCGACTGCAACGACTCCAGCTCGAGCATCCGGCCCGGCGCGGCGGAGGTCTGCGACAGCGTGGACAACAACTGCAACGGCTCCGTGGACGAAGGCGCGGGTTCGACCTGGTACCGCGACGCGGACGGGGACGGCTACGGCAACTCGAGCCAGTCGACCGTCGCCTGCTCGCAGCCTTCCGGCTATGTCTCCAACGCCAGCGACTGCAACGACTCCAGCTCAAGCATCCGCCCGGGCGCGGCGGAGGTCTGCGACGGCGTGGACAACAACTGCAACGGCTCCGTGGATGAGGGCGCGGGCTCGACCTACTACCGCGACGCGGACGGGGACGGCTACGGCAACCCCAGCCAGACGGCGAGGTCGTGTTCGCGGCCTTCCGGCTACGTCTCCAACTCCAGCGACTGCAACGACTCCAATGCGTCCATCCGACCCGGCGCCACGGAGGTCTGCGACAGCGTGGACAACAACTGCAACGGCTCCGTGGACGAAGGCGCGGGCTCGACCTGGTACCGCGACGCGGACGGCGACGGCTACGGCAATCCGAGCCAGTCGACGCTCGCGTGCTCGAAGCCCTCCGGCTACGTCTCCAACGCCAGCGACTGCAACGACTCCAGCTCGAGCATCCGGCCCGGCGCGGCGGAGGTCTGCGACAGCGTGGACAACAACTGCAACGGCTCCGTGGACGAAGGCGCGGGTTCGACCTGGTACCGTGACGCGGACGGGGACGGCTATGGCAACTCGAGCCAGTCGACCGTCGCCTGCTCGCAGCCTTCCGGCTATGTCTCCAACGCCAGCGACTGCAACGACTCCAACGGTGGCATTCGCCCCGGCGCCACGGAGGTCTGCGACAGCGTGGACAACAACTGCAACGGCTCCGTGGATGAAGGAGGCGTCTGCGCCCCCACCTGCCCCAGTGGCTTGACGCTGTGCAACGGGACGTGCGTCAACACCTCCAACGACCTCTTCAACTGCGGATCCTGTGGGTATAGATGCCAGAGCTATGGGATCGCGTGCGTCGAAGGCGTCTGCAAGTACAGCCGCCCCCCCTGAGCACCCCGCGAGTGCAGGTGAGCCCCGGCGCCATGTCATGAGTCGCGGCTCCTGAAGCGAAAAGAAGGGCCCCCTGGCGGAAGCCGTGCCGCCCGGGGGCCTTTGCACCGGTCGCGGACTTCCGCACGCGGCGCAGTGCTTGGACCGTCAGGACACCGTCTGCACTGCCGGGCTCTGTGGAGACACGGAGGGCCCGCGGCGCGGAAGCTCCACCGTGAAGGTGGCCCCACGCCCCGCCTCGCTTTCGACCCGAACCAAGCCTCCCAGCCTTTCGACGAGCTGGCTCACGATGTGGAGGCCCAATCCCAGCCCTCCGTAGTGGCGCGACGACACCGCGCGCTCGAAGGCCCGGAAGATCCGCACGTGCCGTTCCGCCGGGATTCCAATGCCCTGATCCCTCACCTCCAGGCGGGCCGTCACGGCGTCGCCCTCGACCCGGATTTCAATGGGCCTGCCTTCGCCGTACTTGATCGCATTGGAGAGCAGGTTGGTGATGATCTGATCGAGCCGCGACCGGTCCCACACGCCCGGCATTGGAGTGTCGGCGTGAACCAGGAGCCGGGTCCCCGAGGTGGCCAGTTCGGGGGCGAAGCGTGCCGCGATGTCCCGGACCAGCGCGGCGAGATCCACCTCTTCGAGCTCGAGGTCGAGCCGCCCGGCATGGATGCGCGAGACATCCAGCAGCGTGTTGACGAGCTTCGCCATCCGCTTCGCCTGGCGTTCGATGACTTCGAGCGAGTGGGTCACGGTTTCCACCGGTGCGGTGCGAAGCGCTCCCGTCCGGGTGAGGCGCATCAAGCCCTGCACGGACAACTGGAGGGACGTGACCGGGGTCTTCAGCTCGTGCGAGGCAATGGAGAGGAACTCATCGCGAAGCCCGATCGCCATCTGGGCCTGCTGAAGGAGTCGGGCGTTGTCCACGGCCATCGCCGCGCGGCGGGCCAGTTCCTGGGCGAGGGAGAACTCGGCCTGTCCATACGGAGCGCCATCAGACGACCGGGCGAGGGTGATGGCGCCGAGCGTATGGCCCCGTGCGAGCAGCGGCACCGACATCCAGGACCCGAACCCGACGACCCCCGCGGAGGGGCAACCCTCTGGGAAGAACTCCGGCTCTCCGAGGCGGAGCACCCTTCCAGGGCCCTGTTCCGCGTCGAGGTCAGGCGGCGCGCAGTGGACCCTCTCCGGTGACATGGCGCGGAGCGCTTCGGAGCGGGCCTCGGTGAGCCGCAGGAAGGAATGGTCGTGGTCCAGGAGGTCGACCGTGCACCAGTCGGCGAACCGCTGGACGGTCAGCGCGGCCACGCTCCGCAGCGAGTCCTCGGGGGCGAGCGAGCCGGCGAGCAGCCCGGAGGCTTCCGCCAGGAACGCGGATCTCCCTTCCTGCTCCTCGGCCCGGGCACGCGCCTGCTGCTCGCGCTGAAAGGTCTGGTCGCGCTCCCGCTCGGCCTGACGTTGCTCCGTGATGTCGATACCGGTGCCGATGACATACTCAATGGCTCCCGTCTCGCCGCGAAGGACGTTGCTGGACCAGGAGATGAGCCGTCGCTCCCCCTGCCGTGTCAGCCAGTGACTCTCGTACTGTTCGTGCCCCTGGCCCGCCGCGAGCACGGCGAAGTTCTTCACGACCCGCTCCGTGTCTTCCGGTGGCTGGAGCCGCTTCCAGAACTGCGCACCCCGGAGCTCCTCGAACGTGTAGCCCGTCACCTCCTGACACGCCCGGTTGAAGCGGACGATCCGGCCTTCCGGATCCAGGACGATCACCAGTGCGCGGGCCGTATCCAGGACCGCCGAGCTGAAGTCACGCTCGCGCTGGAGCTCCCGCTCCGTGCGCTGTCTCGCGGTGATGTCCCGGAAGTAGACGGCCCGCCCATAGTAGACACCGTCCTCGCTCACCACCGGGGCGTTGTACTGGTCGAACACCCGACCATCCTTGAGCCGAAGCTCGTCGTGTCCCGACGCGTCGACGTGTTCGAAGAAGGAAGACGCGCGTGCCAGGAACGTGGCGGGCTCCTCCACGAGCTTCGCGATCGCGTGGAGCAGGACCTCGTTCGATGCGGATTGGATCTCCTGCTCCAGTCCCCACATCTCCACGAGGCGGCGGTTGTGGATGAGAATCCTCCCGTCCGGGGAGGCGATCAGGATGCCTTCGACGGAGGCTTCGCTCATGGACTCCAACAGCGTCTTCTGCTGGTGGAGATCGCGCTCGCTGTCCAGGGTCCACGCGAAGAGCTGCCGGTGGACGAGCGCGGTGCGCAGGACGCTGCCCAGTCGCTCCACCATGCCCCGGTACTGCCGCGGCAGATGCGGCTCGCGGTCGAAGTACAGCAGCAGCGAGCTGGAGATGTGCCCCGCGCCCGGCGCGGAGTCAGCGATGGGCACGGACCAACGCACGAGTCCCGGCGATGCGAGCTCCGGATAGGGCAGGCCTGCCCCGGTGGGCCCCGGAATCGGGAGTCGGCGGGATGCCGTGGAGAGTCCGCTCGCGCCTTGAAGCTGGATCCGTCCCTGTGAGTCCGTCTGGAGCCAGAGGGCGACCATGCACCCCAAGCGCTCCGCGACGCGGTCCAGGAAGGAGTCCGCGGGTTTGTTCGGATCGAAGAGGTCGAGCGCGGCGATGGTGAGCTCCTGGAGCACGCTCAGCAGGGCGAGCCGCTCCTCGGTGAGCTTGTGGTCCTCGTCCGCGCAGTGCTCCTCCATGCCCCCCACCCGGCCCCTCACGCAGGAAAGGCGAGCACCACCGCCGTTTTGTTGTGGAACTGGGG
>NZ_RAWB01000293.1 GCF_003612055.1 Corallococcus llansteffanensis | reverse complement strand
ATCCCGCCCCGGCTCCCGCCGTGCGACGCACGCCCGTTCAGGCCGCGCTGGTGGCCATGGGCGCGCCTCCGCCCACGCGCGCTCCGGCGGCTCCCGTCACGCCGCCTCCTGTCCCCCCCCGCCGCGGCCCTTCGCCCGTGGAGGCGCTGTGTGGGGCGATGTTGCAGGAGGTGCGGGTCGCCGTCCGGGGACGCTCGCTCCCTGAGCTGACGACCGGGCTGTCCGCGCCGGCGGAGCTCGCCCAGGAGGCTGTTGCCCTGCTGGTGGCCCGAGGGGCCATCGTGCGAAGGGGGCACAAATACTTCGCCGCTTGAGGCAAGGTGCCTTGGCCGGGCCTCACACGTCATCCGAAGGGTCGTTCATGGAAGCGCCGACGTACAGCTCGAAGCAGGTGGCCGAGATGCTCGGCGTGACTCCGAAGGCGATCCCCGCGGAGTTGCGCAAGGACGCCTACGGCCCGGAAGACGTGTGGGAGCTGAGGACGACGCTCAACCGCTTCCCGCCCAGCGCGGGCCACCGCCGCCAGCTCTTCCTCAACTTCAAGGGCGGCACCGGCAAGACGTCGCTGTCCACGTCCTACGCGTGGCGCCTGGCGGAGCTGGGCTACGCGGTGCTCCTCATCGACCTGGACAGCCAGGGCCACGCCACCAAGTGCCTGGGCTACGAGGGCGAGGACTTCGAGAAGACGCTCCTGGACGTGCTGGTGCGCAAGACGCCGCTCATCCAGGTGGTGCAGAAGTCCACCCTGCCCAACCTGGACTTCATCCCGTCCAACCTGAGCATGTCCACGGTGGACCTGGCGCTGATGCCCATGGCCGGCCGCGAGTTCAAGCTGCGCAACGCGCTCAAGGACGTGGAGGCGCAGTACGACTTCATCGTCTTCGACGCGCCGCCGTCCTTCGGCCTGCTCAACCTGAACGCGCTGATGGCCGCGAATGACTTGTTCGTGCCGGTGCTCGCGGACTTCCTCTCCTTCCACGGCCTGAAGCTGCTCTTTGAAACCGTGCAGAGCCTGGAGGAGGACCTGAACCACGTGCTGGACCACGTGTTCATC
The DNA here is from genome assembly GCF_003612055.1 of Corallococcus llansteffanensis. Taxonomy (GTDB): domain Bacteria; phylum Myxococcota; class Myxococcia; order Myxococcales; family Myxococcaceae; genus Corallococcus; species Corallococcus llansteffanensis. The sequence continues at coordinate 11,531 of NZ_RAWB01000293.1, read as the reverse complement.
GTGGTGAACTCCTTCAACGCCACCTTCAAGCTGGCGAAGGAAGCGCTGGAGGCGCTCCAGACGCACTACCCGGAGTACCTGCTGCCCACCATCATCCGGCAGTGCACCAAGTTCGCGCAGGCCTCCAGCGAGGGCCGCCCGGTGTTCGTGGCGGATCCGACGTCCAAGGGGGCCACCGACATCCAGGCCATGCTCGACAACGTGCTGCCACGGCTGGTGGCCGCGCACGCTCCGCCCAAGAGCGGTGGCGCGACGAAAGCCGGCTGAGATTCCGCCATGAAGAAAGCCTTTGAACAGAACGTGTCCCGCGCGAAGCCGCGCCTCCGCCTGGGGGCGCTGACCGGCGCCCTCGACCCGTCCGACCCCACGGGGACGGCCGCCGCGTCCACGCCGGAAGCGCCGCCCGCCGCCGAGTCCCCGGACCTGTCCGCCGAGGTGCGTGCCCGCATCGAGCGCGGTCGCGCCCCGCGTCCCACCGCCGCCGAGGCGATTGAAGCCGCGCTGAACACGCCCGCGCGCGCAGCGTCCCCGCAGCCGGCCCACGGGTTGCCGGCGGTGACCGCGCCGACGTTCTCGCCGGCCTCCCACGCGCTGTCCGCCCTGATGTCCCCGGAGGCGCGGCGCGAGGAGGAAGAGGAGTCCCCGGCGCCGTGGCTGGAGCAGGAGGCGCCCGAGGCCGCGCCCACGTGGAACGTGGCGGCGACACCGCCCGCGGAGGAGTCCGTCTGGGATGCGGAGGCCGTCCCGCCGGTCTCCCATCGCGAGGTCGCGGAAGCGGTCGCCGCGTCCGCATGGAATGTCTCCGCGGCGCAGGTCGCGCATCAGCGCGAGCCCGTGACGGAGCCCTTCTTCACGGAGCAGGTGGGCACCGAAGCGCCGCACGCGCGGTTCGCGGAGGCCGCGACGGCGCAGGATGCACAGGCTCCCGCCGCCGCGCGCTGGGATGCGCTCACGGCGCCGCAGGAAGCCGTGCAGGCGGAGCCGCGCTACGCCGCGCCGACGGCGACGCACGCTGAAGCGCCTCGCGCGGCCTTCAACGCTTCGGTGCACGCTGAAGCGCAGCACACGGTCTTCAACGCCCCGACGCACGCGGAAGCGCCGCGCGCCACGTTCGCGGGTCCGCCCGCCGGTGTCTCGGCCCCGACGCCTGAAGCACCGCGCGCCGCCGTCTCCGCTCCGACGGAAGCCCTCCGGGGCCCGCCCGTCACCTTCGCCTCGCCGCCTCCGGTGATGGCGCAGGCGGAAGCGCCCCGGGGCGCGCCTGCCACCTTCGCCGGGCCCCCTCCAGGGGTACAGTTCGATGGACGGATGGGCGTTCAGGCCCTCCGCATGCCCGAGGCCGAGCCCATGACGACGTACGCTGCCGTCCAGGCCTCCACCGTCACCACCGCCGAGACGGTGGCCCGACAGGAGGCTCCGCCCGCCCAGGTCGAAGTGCAGACGCCCGCGCCCCCGCGCGAGGAGATGGACTCCGAGTCGCGCCGCGAGCGCCTCAAGGCCCGCCTCAAGGCCGTGCGCGAGAACCCGCGTCCGGAGCCGCTGCCCGCCACCGTCGCTGAAGCTGGCCAGCGCGCCGTGGAGCGCATCACCCACCTCCAGGCGGAGCTCACCCGCGTCAAGGCGCTCAACCTCACGCTCACCCAGGACCTCGAGGTGGCGCGCCGTCAGGCGGAGAAGGCCACCGAGGAGGCCCGGCTGCGCATGGACGAGGCCCGCCGCCTGTCCGCGGAGATGGAAGGCCGCGTGAAGCTGCTGGCCGACCTGGAGCGCGAACTGGCCGCGCTCGAAGGCGAACGCGACGAAGCGCTGCTGTCCCTCCAGGAGTCCCGCCAGGCCCTCCAGGCCGCCGCGAAGGAGCATGAGTCCCTGGAGCAGGTCGTCACGCGCGGCAAGCTGGCCCTCGCGGACAGCCTCGCGGAGGAGGAGCGCCTCGCCGTGGAGCTGGAAGGCGCCAAGGATGAGTCCTCGTCGCTGCGCCGCGCGGTGGAGACGCTCCAGGGCGAGCGCGACGTGCTCGCCCAGCAGGTCGCGTCCCTCACCGCCGAGCGCGCCGAGCTCCTGGAGGCCCGCAAGGCCCTGGAGTCCGTGCACCGCGCCCTCAGCCAGGCGACGATGCGCTGACGCTCCGCCTACTTCGTGTCCCTGGCCACGCCCGTGGCCTTCACCACGGAGAAGCTGGCCGGCAGCGCGGGGTTGTGGAGGGAGCCCGGGGACAGCTCCACGAACGCTTCCCCGGAGTCCTTCAGCTTGTTGAGGATGTCCGCGATCTGCTTCACGCGCTCCTCCTTCTTCGGGTGGTTGGCGAACACGCCGCCGCCCTCCGCCGTCTTCGCGATGAGCTGCCGGTACGCGTCCGGGTCGTAGCCCGCGGACAGCATCAGCTCCACCGCGAGCCGGTCCGCCGCCAGCTCCTGGTCCTTGCTGTTGCCCTTGCTGAGCGCCTCCGCGGTGTCGTCCGCCATCTTCCCCATCAGGCCCGTGTCCGCGTCCAGGTCCAGCTTGCCGTCCGAGTTGCTCGCCGACAGCAACCTCTCGGCGATAGCGCCGAAGACAACATCCCCCACCACAGCGCCCTTGCACGCGCTCACCTTCACCGTGGCGTACTGGCTGAGCGCGTGCTTCAGCGCGATGTGGGCAATCTCATGCGCCAGCACGCCCGCGAGCTGGCCCTCGTTCTCCACCCCCTGGAGCAGCTTGCGCGTGACGAAGACGTAGCCACCCGGCGCGGACACCGCGTTGAAGTTGCGCGGGTCCTCGAGCACGCCGAACGTCCAGCGCAGCGTCGGCCGTGGAGACTGCATGGCCAGGTTGCGGCCCACGGTGTTGACGTAGGTGTTCAGCTGCTGCTCCGACGCTCCGGAGAGCATCAGCCCACCTCCCTGCTGGACCCAGCGGATGGCCAGCGCGCTGCCCAGCGCGTACTCCTCCGCGATGGCGGGCGGGGTCCCCAGCTTGTCGCACTTCTGGGCCTTCTCGGACGCGGCCACGAAGTCGTCCGCGGCGCCGCCCAGCTTCGCGGCCTTCAACCCCTTCGTCACCTGGGCACAGGACGTCAGGCACAGCCCCACGCCCACCGACGCCAGGACCTTCATCAGCGAGCGCATCACTTCGTCCCCTTCGTCGACTTGCTCGACTTGCCGGTGGTCACCTTCTGCGGGCCCAGGGTCGTGTTGGGCGCCACCACCGGGAACAGCCCGGCCTGCCTCACGTGCTCGGCGATCTGCTCCGGCGTCACCTTGTTGGCCAGGTCCTCCAGCGCCTTGATCTGCTTCACCGCCTGCGCGGAGGTGCCGCCCTTCTCGTTGCCGTACTTCTCCGCGCCCGGGCTCAGCGCCTTCACCGCCGCGCCGCTGGACACGAAGGCCGCCGGGTCGATGGCGCGCGTCCCGCCGTCCTTGGCCACCAGCTCCATGTTGGGCGGCTTCGTGGACAGGTTCGTCTGGAACACGTAGCCGGGCTTGCCGCCGGGCTCCGTCACCTGGTGCCACTGCTTGTTCTTCGGGTCGGCGCCCTTCCACGTCACCTGCTGTCCAGGCTGCAGCACCGCCACCACGTCCGCTGTGGGCAGCGGGCTCTTGAGCACGCGCGTGTTGCGCGCCTTCACGTAGAGCTTGCCGTCCTTCTGCACCGCCCCCGCGCCCGTCACCGGCAGCCCCAGCGCCAGCAGCAGCACACCCATCATCCGTCGCTTGGTCATCACGCTCTCCAACGGCCCAGGCCCTCGCTTCTTCATTTCTCCAGGTTCACCACGCCGTCGAACCGCTCCGGCGGAGTCTCCAGGTACTCGCGGCACCGCTCCAGCAGCGCGCCCGTGGGGCCATCCCCGGGCGCCCGTGCGGCTTCCGCCTCCAGCACCGCCACCGCGTCCGCGAAGCGCGCCTGCCGGTACAGCGCCAGCGCCTCGTGGTAGCGCGCCACCGTGTGTTGCAGGTCAGCGTCCAGCCGGCCCTTGAGCGCGAGCAATTCGTACACCGTGACGGCCTCCGTCTTGCCCGCCACCCGCACCCGGTCCAGCTCGCGCACCTCGATGTGGTCCTTCGCCAGTTCGTACGTGCGCGGGCCAATCATGATGCCGGAGCCATACGCCTTGTTCGCGCCCTCCAGCCGCGCGGCCAGGTTCATCCCGTCTCCAATGGCCGTGTAGCTGAAGAGCTGGTCACTGCCGAAGTTGCCCACGAAGTTCACCGCGCTGTTCACGCCGATGCGCGTGTACACGTCCGGGAACCCCTTCTGGCGGAACTCCACGCGCAGCGTCTCCACCGCCGCCTTCGCCGCCAGCGCACCCCGGCAGGCGCGGATGGCGTGGTCCTCCTGGTCCATGGGCGCGCCGAACAGGCACACCACCGCGTCGCCGATGTACTTGTCCAGGCACCCGCCCTCGCGCAAGAGCGCCCCGCTCACCGTCGTCAGGTACGTGTTGAGGATGCGCACCAGCTGGCGCGGGTCCTCCTTGAAGTGCTCGCTGAAGGTGGAGAAGCCGCGGATGTCGCTGAAGAAGGCGGTGATCTCCTTGTTCTCCCCATCCAGGCGCGGGAGCTGCCGCGAGCGGATCATCTGCTCCACCAGCTTCGGCTCCATGAAGCGCGTGAAGGCCTGCCGGATGAACTCCGTCTCGCGGTTGGCCACCAGGTGGTTGAACGCCAGCGCCGCCACGCTCGCGCCAATGCCCGCGAGCGCCGGCATCGCGGTCAGCACATGCGTGTGCGCCGTCTTCAGGAACAGGCCCGCCACGACGAGCAGTCCGCCGACGAGCGCCACCGGCCACCCCACCTCCAGCGGCGTCCAGCGCGCCGTCATCAGCAGCACCGCCGACACCAGCGCGACCAGGAACGTGAGGCCCAGGTCCATGCCCTGCGGCAGGCGGGTGATGAACGCGCCCGCGAGGAGCGTGTCCACCACCGCTGCCTGCTTCACCAGCCCCGGCTCCGTGGAGGAGAAGGGCGTCGCCTTGATGTCGTTGATGCCCGGCGTGGTGCCGCCAATGACCACCACCTTGCCCCGGAAGGTGTCCGCGGGCAGTTCGGGCGCCTTGCCGTTCTTGCGGAGGATCCAGTCGTTGAGCACGTACTTCAGGCTCACCAGCGGGTAGCGCTTGTGCAGCATGCCGCCGTAGTCCAGCGCCGCGCTGCCATCCGCGTCCACGCGCCAGGAGCGCTCGCCCAGGTGCAGCGCGCGGCCGGAGAGGGTGACCTCCTTCGCGCCCAGCAGGTCCGCCACCAGCCGCACCGGCAACGTCACGTAGGTGTTGATGCCGTCCGTGTACGCGAAGTGCGTGCGCCGCATGAAGCCGTCCGGATCCGCCTCCGTGTCCACCAGGCCGAACCCGTCCACGGCGCCCACCAGCGCGGGCGTGGGCGGCACCGGGTAGCGGGGCCGCATCCCGTCGCTCGACTCGTACTGGAGCGGGGGCAGCGGCTGGCCGTCCGTCCGGCCCGCCGGGAACGCGAGCGCCCGCGCCAGCGCCTCGGGCGTCAGCGTGGGCGTGGCCGTCGCAGGACCGTCCTCGAACTCCTCCGGAAACGCGTCAGCGGCAGGCGCGGCAGGCGCGGCAGGCGCGGCAGGCGCGGCTTCCGGCGCGGCGACGGGCACCGGGGCCTGGAAGTCCGCGCGGAGCAGCGGGGCCGCGGTGCCGTTGGCCACCATGCCCACGTAGAAGGGCAGGTGCAGCTCGCGAAGCACCTGGGCGAACCCCAGGTCGGCGGACTCGTCCGACGCGCGCTCGTCCATCACCGCGTCGAATAGGACCGCCTTCGCGCCCGCCGCCTGCAGCTCCTCCGCGATGCGCGCCCACAGCGTGCGGGTGTACGGCCAGTTGCCGAAGTTGGTGCGCCATCCCTCGTCCTGGCTGATGGCATCCAGGGTCGGCTGGTCGATGGCCACCACCACCACGTGCGACGACTTGCCCCGGTCACCCGCGAACGCGCTCAGGGCCTGGTCGTAGGCCATGCGCTCCGCGGGCTTCAACAGGTCCGCGTACTCACACGCCGCCGCGATCAACGTGGCCACGAGCGCGACCCCGAGCATCTGCAGCCCGTGGTTGCGCCAGCGCTGCTGGATGGTCTTCCACGGCTCACCCGCCACGGCCACTCCCCCTCACGTCGGTGCCCGCACGCTACTCCAGGCCCGGTGCGCCACGGCACTCCCGTGCCCATCGTGAATCGGACCTTGGTTCAAGAGGCCCGGTAAGAGCCGGTAGAGCAGGAGTCCGGGCAAGCCGTTGCAGCCCCTCGCCTTGTCCGGCCAGCGCGGGGGCGCGTGTTGCCGTCCGCGGAGTGCCGCCGGACCTTCTGTCACGGGGCGGACGCGGCGTTCTCCGCCGTCCGGGTCGCAGCGCCCTCCCGCCCCCGCTGACAAGGAGTCACCCGTGGCCCTGGATCTCTTCCAAGAAAAAGGCATCCCCCTGGAGAAGCAGCTCTTCACCTGGAAGGACCTCGTCCGCCGTCCCTACAGCAAGCTGGACGACGACGCCTTCACCCGCACGCGCGTCATCCTGATGAACGGCATCGAAGCGGATGCGCTGCGCATGAAGCACATCTTCGCCCGGCTCAGCCGCGAGCTGCGTCCGCACCTGGCGCTGGTGCGCCGCGCGGAGCACCACCAGCAGACGATGGTCAACTGGCTCAACCCGCCGGATCAGAGCGCCCTCGAGACGACGCTCGGCTTCGAGCAGCTCGCCATCGAGGTGACGGCCAGCGTGGCCATCCATGAGCCCGACCCGTACCTCGCGCAGACGTACCGCTTCGGGATGCTGGAGGACTTCGACCACCTGTACCGCTACTCGGCGCTCTATGACCGCGTGGAGGGCAAGGACCCCAACAACCTCATCCAGTCCTACTCCGACATCCGTCCCGGCCGGCCCACGGCGGTGGAGCACCGCCATCCGCTGGACGACCTGCGCCGGCCGTATGACCACAAGACCGCGGATCCGCTGTCCAAGCTGCACGCCGTCACCATCACCGCGGCCGAGTTCATGACCCACGACTACTACATGGTCGTGGGGCCGCAGTTCGCGGACCCCGTCGCGCGCCAGCTCTACGCGGAGATCGCCTCCATCGAGGAGCAGCACGTCACCCAGTACGGCTCGCTCTGCGACCCGGACGAGTCCCTGCTGGAGAAGTGGCTGCTGCACGAGGCCACGGAGGTCTACAACTACTCCTCGTGCCTCGCGTACGAGACGAACCCCTACGTGAAGGCGGTGTGGCAGCGCTTCCTGGACTACGAGCTGGGCCACCTGCACTACGTGATGGAGCTGTTCAAGAACCTGGAGCGCCGAGACCCCGCGGAGGTGCTGCCGCGCACGCTCCCGGAGCCCATCGCCTTCAAGGAGCACCGCGAGTTCGTGCGCAAGGTGCTGTCGCAGGAGGTGGACCTGCGCTCCAACGGTCCGGACTATGTGGACGCGTCGCGGCTGCCCCCGGGGCACCGCTCGCTCGTCTACCGGGATCAGCTCAACTCGGAGGGGTCGCCCACGGAGACGGTGGCGGCCGGTTACCACTGGAGGCCGGGCACGGAGCTCGCCGCCAAGGCGGAGCGCATGGGTTCGGTGCTGGAAGGCAGGAGGCTGCAATGAGCAAGGGCACCATCGCCGACGTGGGCATGAACCGCACCGGCATCAAGACGTCCCCCATCGACAGCAAGGACATCATCCAGGAGGCGCAGCGCGCGACGCCGAGCAGCCCGGGTGACGGCCAGGGCATCATGGAGGTGCGCAAGCAGTACGCGCGCGAGGCCGGGGACGGTCTGGGCTCCGTGCCGCCGCCGTCCAGCCTCAAGGGCATGGCGAAGACCGCGGTGGACATGCTCAAGGGCGGCAAGCCCACCGTGTTCATCGACAAGCTGGGGGAGCGGCTCGCCTTCGAGCGCACCGGTGTCCGGCTCTACGAGGGCGCCCTGTCCAAGCTGGACGTGTTCGGAAGCTGGGAGGGAGGCCCGTCGCGCGAGCTGCTCACGAAGATCCTCGATGACGAAATGGGCCACTTCGCGCTGCTCGTCGAGGCCATGGAGAAGCTGGGCGCGGACCCTACGGCAGTGACGCCCTCGGCGGACCTCACGTCGGTCATCTCCATGGGCGTGCCGGCCGCCATCGCCGACGCGCGCACGAACCTGCGCCAGTGCACGCAGGCGCTGCTGGTCGCGGAGCTGACGGACAACGCCAGCTGGGAGCTGCTCATCGACCTGGCGCGCGGCCTGGGCCACGACGCCCTGGCGGACCGCTTCCAGCAGGCGCTGGACGCGGAAGCTGAACACCTGCTGCTGGTGAAGGGCTGGCTCGCGGCGGGTGTCGCCACCGAGGCGCGCGCCCCCATGGAGTCCGCGCCCGCGCCCGCCCCTTGAGGACGGGGTGTGCAGGCCACTCGGGCCCGGTCCGTACGACGGGCCCGGCGTGTGCGTCCTCCCGGAGTGCGGGCAGGCAGGCACGCCCTGGCCCGCGGTGGCGGGAGGACACAGCTTGTGGCTTCGCACACGACTTCTTTCCGGAAGCAGGGAGGCAATGCCATGCAGCTGAGCGCGCTGGGAGGCTCCGAAGGTCTGGAACACAACGCCACGCTCAACCGCGAGTCGGCGGTGGCGCTGGGCGCGTTCGGTGCCATCACCGCCGGGGCCGTCTACCTGGGCGCGCGTGGCACCCGCGAGGCCGTGTCCCAGGGTTGGTACAAGCGGCTGAAGAAGCCGTCCTTCCAGCCCCCCGCGGCCCTCTTCGGCCCGGTCTGGTCCACGCTCTACGCGCTCATCGCCGTCTCCGGCTGGCGCATCTGGGGCTCCCCCGCGGGCGCGCAGCGCTCACGGGCCCTGGGGCTGTGGTTCGTCCAGCTGGGCCTCAACTCCGCCTGGTCGCACCTGTTCTTCCGCAGGCGCAACGTGCGCGCCGCCGCGGTGGAGAACTGGGCACTGCTGGGCAGCATCGTGGCGTACACCGCCGCCGCGAGCCGCGTGGACCGCAAGGCCCCGTGGCTGATGGCTCCCTACCTGGGCTGGGTGTCCTTCGCCAACGTGTTGTCCACCGACATCGCGCGGCGCAACGCCTGACGCCGCCTGAGGCTGCTAGTTGCGCAGGCGCGAGGGCCGGCCTGCGTTGAAGGCGAGCACCGCGGCGAAGTAGCGCGCCTGGTTCTCCGAGGCGCAGCGCACCTCCTGGATGCGGCCCCCGACCTTCACCCGGACGATCCACCCGTCATTGTCGCGGCTGACAGGGGTCTCGCTCGTCATCGTCATGTTTTCCATGTGTGTTGCTCCCTCCGGTGCACTCCCCTAGAGCACCCGCCGTGCCAGGGGATGGAAGCGTGGGATTCCAGCCCTTTGCACCGGGCCCGGGGCCCTGTCGCGGGCGCGCGGCTGAAGTTCTTTCAGCGCGCGCCCCATGCGGGGTTCAGTGCAGGTGGCGCTCCGGCTGGGCGAGCGGGAGGGCGGGCCGCGAGGCGGAGACGGTTGGCAGCGCGACATAGAACGTGGAGCCCTGGCCCGACTCGCTCTCCACCCAGATGCGGCCGCCGTGTCGCTCCACGATGTCGCGGCTGATGTAGAGGCCCAGGCCCAGCCCGCCGTAGGAGCGGGTGGAGGCGTTGCGCGCGCGGAAGTAGCGGTCGAAGAGCTGCTGCTGCTGGTCCTCCGGGATGCCGATGCCCGGGTCCTGCACGGACAGCACCATCAGGTCCTTGCTCACCGACAGCCGCACGCGGATGGTGCCCCCGTCCGGGCTGTACTTGAGCGCGTTCTCCAGCAGGTTGAAGACGACCTGCTCCAGCCGGTACGCGTCGCCGTGGACGGACACCTCCTCCGGGGGACGCTCGAAGTCGAAGACGTGGTTGCCGCGCTGGTTCTCCATTGCCGCCAGCGTGTGCTCCACCAACGTGTCGAAGCGGGTGGCCTCCGGGTGCAGCGACAGCCGGCCTGCCTCGATGCGCGAGGCGTCCAGCAGGTCGTTGATGAGGCCGGTGAGGCGCGTGAGCTGCTGGCGCGCGTGGCGCAGCAGGCCGGGGTCCACGTGCTCGCCGCGCTCCAGGCGGCGCTCCAGCGTGGCCAGGCGCAGGCTCAGCGGCGTGAGCGGCGTCTTCAACTCGTGGCTCGCGATGGAGAGGAAGTCGTCGCGCACGCGGATGGCGTCCTGGGCCTCGCGGTACAGGTGCGCGCGCTCCTCCTCCGCCTTCTTCCGGTCGGTGACGTCCTCGATGATGATGCCCACGCCCAGCAGCCGGCCGTCCGGGGTGCGCACCGGGTAGCAGCTGCCGCTCAGGTAGCGCCGGGGGCCGGGGACGCCCAGGTCCTCGTCGGTGGTGGTCTCGATCTGCACTACGGGCTCCCCGGTGCTCAGCACCTGCCGCAGCAGGGACGCGGCGACCTCGCCCGGGCCGGCCCCGAACAGCTCCCGGGGCGTGTGGCCCGGATGCGCCTCGGCGGGGACGCCGTTGATCTGCGCGAGCGTCTCGTTGACACGCACGTACCGCATGTCCGTGCCCACGAAGCCGATGCCCACGGGCGCGCTGCGGAACAGCAGGTCCAGCTGGGCGAGGTGGGCCTCGCGCTCGGCCTCCACGCGGCGGCGGTCGGTGATGTCCTCCACCATGCCCACGCCGCCCTCCACCTCGCCGTTGTCGCCGTAGCACGGGGCGAAGCGGATCCGCACGGGAGTCACCTTGCCGGTGGTGAGCGCCCCGTAGTCGCCCTCGTAGTCGCACGGGTGGCCGTTCAGGGCCTCCCGCACGCAGGTCATCAGGCGCTCGTCGCGCAGCGTGAGCAGGTGCATGCCCACGAGGTTGCGCTTCGACGTCCCGATGATGCTCGCGAACTGCAGGTTGCAGGCGGTGATGATGGGCACGCGGTCGAAGTGGAAGACGCCCAGGGGGGCGTTCTCCACGAGCAGCCGGTAGAGGCGGTCCGCCGACTCGTCGTGGTGCGGGAACACCTCGGGGGCGCCGGGGATGTGTTCGACGGGCTCCTCCAGCGTGTCGATGACTTCGTGCAGCCGGCGCATCATGAGCACGATGCGCTCCATGTCACCGATGCCGGTGGTGCCCACCGTCAGCTCCACCAGCAGCTCCACGCCGTCGCGTCGCCGCGAGAAGACCCGGGTGGGGCGCCCGCCGAGCACCTTCCGGCGCGACAGCAGGTAGCGCATCAGGCTCAGCCCGTGGAAGTGGTGCAGGCGGGGAGGGAAGAGGTCGGTGACGGGCCTGCCGAGCAGCTGCTCGCGGTCCCAGCCCAGCAGCCGCTCCGTCGCCGCGTTGACGTGGAGGATGCGCTCGTCCGCTCCACACGCGATGACTGGATCGACCGCGGCGTCCAGGACGGCTTCCAGCTCCCGTGCGGCTCCTCCGTCCATGCCTCGCTCCTGGGCGCCGGTTCCACGCGCCGCGGAAGCCGGTCCTGCCGGGACATGGGGGTCCCCCGGCGTTGACGGGCGCGAATCCAGTCGCCTCGTGCGCAGCCCCTTTGCCTACAGGTACACACTGCGGCCCGAAACGGCGCGCTGACGCCGGCTCTTCCGGCCCGCCAGCCCGCCTGGAGGGAAGGCGGGCGGGCAGCTCATCCTGGGG
>NZ_RAWB01000292.1 GCF_003612055.1 Corallococcus llansteffanensis | reverse complement strand
TCTCCCCGCGCGCCTCCTTCCGCGAGCTGCTGCGCCAGACGCGCGACACGGCCCTGGCGGCCTACTCCCACCAGGAGCTGCCCTTCGAGCGGCTCGTCGAGGAGCTCAACCCCCAGCGCAGCCTCAGCCACACCCCCCTCTTCCAGGTGATGCTGGTGCTGCAGAACCAGCCGCGCACCCAGCTGGCCCTGCCCGGCCTCGACTTCCGCGTCCAGGGCCTCGACAGCCGCACCACCAAGTTCGACTTCACCCTGATGCTCCACGAGGAGTCCGCCGGCCTCCAGGCCTCGGTGGAATACAACGCCGAGCTCTACGACGCCGCGTCGATGCAGCGGCTGCTGCGGCACCTGCGCGCCCTGCTCGTCGCCGCCACCACCTCGCCCGACCAGCCCCTCGCCGGGTTCTCCCTCCTCTCCGAGGACGAGCGCCGCCAGGTGCTGTTGGAGTGGAATCCCCCCCGCGCCGGGGCCGCCCCGGAGTCCACGCTGCACGAGTGCTTCTCCGAGCAGGCCCGGCGCACCCCCGACGCCCTCGCGGTGGTCCGCGACGACACGCAGCTGACGTTCGGAGCGCTGGAGGCGCGCTCCAACCAGCTCGCCCACCACCTCGTCGCGCTGGGCATCGGGCCGGACGCGCCGGTCGTCCTCTGCCTGGAGCGCTCCGTGGAGGCGCTCGTCGCCATCCTCGGCACGCTCAAGGCCGGCGGCGCCTACGTGCCCGTGGATCCGTCCTACCCCCAGGAGTGGAAGGACTTCGTCCTCAAGGACACGCGGGCGCGGGTGGTCCTCACGCAGCGGCACCTGGCGAGCGCCCTGCCCGCCACGGAGGCCCGGGTCGTGTGCCTGGGCTCCGACGGCGACGCGCTCACCGGACCGGACACCGCTCCGATCGTGGCGACGCGGCCCGAGAACCTGGCCTACGTCATCTACACCTCCGGCTCCACGGGACGTCCCAAGGGGGTGATGGTCCCGCACCGCAACGCGCTGCACCTGCGCCAGGCGCTCGCCTCCACGGTCTACGCCGGCACCCGGGGCCCGCTGCGCGTCAGCGTCAACGCGCCGCTCTCCTTCGACGCCTCGGTGAAGCAGCTCATCCAGGTGCTCGACGGGCACACGCTCTGCTTCGTGCCCGAGGAGGATCGCGGCGACATGGCGCGCATGTTGCGCCGCATCGAGAAGGACCGCCTGGACGTCCTCGACTGCTCCCCGGCCCACCTGCGCCTGCTGCTGGAGGAGGGGCTGCTGCGCCGTCCGGGCATCCTTCTCCAGCGCGTGCTCGTGGGCGGCGAGGCCGTGGACGTCGCCACCTGGGCGCAGCTTGCGCGCGCCACCAACACCCGCTTCTTCAACGTCTACGGCCCCACCGAGTGCACCGTCGACGCCACCGCCTGCGCCGTCTCCGAGTTCCCGGACGCGCCGCGCATCGGGCGGCCGCTGCCCGGCGTCCCCGGCTACGTCCTGGATGCCTCGCTGCGCCCGGTGCCCGTGGGCATCCCCGGCGAGCTCTTCATCGGCGGCCTCCAGGTGGCGCGCGGCTACCTCCAGCGCCCCGCGCTCTCCGCGGAGCGCTTCGTGCCGGATCCGTTCAGCGCCACGCCCGGCGCGCGCATGTACCGCACGGGAGACCTCGTGCGCTGGCGGGAGGACGGCCAGCTCGAGTACTTCCACCGCATCGACCACCAGGTGAAGGTGCGCGGCTTCCGCATCGAGCCGGGCGAGATCGAGGCGGCGCTCCTGGAGCACCCCGCGCTGAAGGAGGCGGTGGTGGTCGCGCGCCAGGACGCCCCCGGCGACGCGCGGCTCGTGGCCTACGCCGTCGCGCATGAGTCCTCCACGCCCGAAGCTCGGAGCGGGGAGTCCCTGCGCGACTTCCTGCGCCAGCGCCTGCCCGAACACATGGTGCCCACCGCCTTCGTGCTGCTGGAGGCGCTGCCGCTCACCCCCAACGGCAAGGTGGACCGCAAGGCCCTGCCCGCGCCGGACGCCTCCGCCGCCACCGCCGAGTACGTCGCCCCAAGCACCCCCACGGAGGAGCAGCTCGCGGACCTCTGGGCGGAGGTGCTGCGCCTGCCGCGCGTGGGCGCGCGCGATCACTTCTTCGATGCGGGCGGCCACTCCCTGCGGGCCACGCAGCTGGTGGCCCGCGTGCGCGCGACGTTCAGCGTGGAATTGCCCCTGCGCGCCATCTTCGAGGCGCCCGTCCTCGCGGACCTCGCGCGCCGCATCGACGCCGCGGGGAAGAAGGACGTCCTGCCGGCCCTCACGCGGACGCGGGAGCCGCGCACGGAGCCGCTGGAGCTTTCCTTCGCGCAGCAGCGGCTGTGGTTCCTCGACCAGCTCCAGCCGGGCAAGGCCACCTACAACATGCCGTACGCCCTGCGCCTGGCAGGGGCGCTGGACGTCCCCGCGCTGCAAGGTGCCTTCACCGAGCTGGTGCGCCGCCATGAGTCGCTGCGCACCACCTTCACCCGCCACCTGGGCTCACCCCGGCAGCTCATCCACCCGCCCTCCGCCTGGGTGCTGCCCGTGCAGGACCTGAGCGCCCTGCCCACCGCCGAGCGCGAGGCGCGCGCCCTGGAGCTCGCCCTGGCCGGCGCCCAACGGCCCTTCCACCTGGGCACCGGTCCGCTGCTGCGCACGGAGCTGCTGAAGCTCTCCGACACCGAGCACGTGCTGCTCGTCTGCATGCACCACATCGTCTCCGACGGCTGGTCCATGGGCGTGCTGGTGCGGGAGATGGCGACGCTCTACGAGGCCTTCACCCAGGGGCTGCCCTCGCCGCTGCCGGAGCTGCGCGTGCAGTACGCGGACTTCGCCGCCTGGCAGCGCGAGTGGCTCCAGGGCAGCGCGTTGCAGGCGCAACTGGATTACTGGAGTCAGCAGCTTGCGGGTGTCCCCACCCTGGAGCTGCCCACCGACAAGCCGCGCCCCGCGCTGCACAGCAACCGCGGCGCTTCCCACGCCTTCCGGCTGCCCGCCTCCCTCTCCGCCTCCCTGCGGCAGCTGGCCCAGGACTCCGACACCACCCTCTTCATGGTGCTGCTGTCCGCCTTCCAGGTGCTGCTGGCCCGCTACTCCGGCCAGGACGACATCAGCGTCGGCTCTCCCATCGCCAACCGCACCGACCGCGAGTTGGAGCCGCTCATCGGCTTCTTCGTCAATACCCTCGTCCTCCGCTCCCGCCTGGACGGGGACCCGCGCTTCACGGAGGTGCTGGCACGCGTGAAGGAGGCCTCGCTGGGCGCCTTCGCCCACCAGGACGTCCCCTTCGAGCAGTTGGTGGAGACGCTGGGCGTGGTGCGCGACCTCGGCCGCACCCCGCTCTTCCAGGTGGTCTTCTCCCTGCAGAGTGCCCCCACGCAGCCCCCGGCCCTGGCCGGTGTGCGCACCGAGCGATTGCTGGCGCGCAACGACACCTCCAAGTTCGACCTCGCGCTGACGATGACCGAGCGCGCGGGGCCGCTGGAGGCCCAGCTGGAGTACTGCGCGGACCTCTTCGAGCCCGCCTCCATGGAGCGGCTGGCGGGCCACTTCCAGGCACTGCTGGAGGGCATCGTCGAAAACCCGCGCCGGCTCCTGAGCCAGCTGCCGCCGGAAGGGCCGCTGCAACTGCCACCCTTGCGCCCCCAAACCCCGGCGCCCAATGCCTCCACCGGGCCCGCGCCCTTCGTCTCGCCCCACACGCCCCTGGAGGAGACCCTCGCCGCCATCTGGGCCGAGGTCCTCGACGGGCCCGCGCCCGGCGTGCACGACAACTTCTTCGAGCGTGGCGGCTCCTCGCTCTCCTCCGTCCTCATGCTCGCGCGCGTGCAGGACTCGCTGGGCGTGGAGGTCCCCCTGGAGCGCTTCTTCGCGGCGCCCACCATCGCGGAGCTCGCCAGCGCTCTGCAGGACGCGCCCGAGCCGGAGGTCCGCGCGCCGCCGCTGACGATCCAGCCGCGTCCGGACGCGCTGCCGCTCTCCTTCGCCCAGCAGCGACTGTGGTTCCTCCACCAGTTCAAGCCCGGCGACACCGCCTACAACATCTCCGCCTCCATCCGCATGGAGGGCGAGCTCGACATCGGCGCGCTCGAGCACGCCCTCACCGGCCTCGTCCTTCGCCACGAGGTGCTGCGCACCCACTTCGCCTCCACCGAGGCCGGGCCCGTCCAGGTCATCTCCCAGACGCCCCCCACCCTTGCTCACGTCGACCTGCGCGCGCTTCCTGACGCCGAGCGCACGGCGGAGCTCCAGCGGCTCACCTCCGAGGATGCGCGGCACCCCTTCGCCCTGGAGCGCGGACCGCTGCTGCGCATGACACTGGTGGCCCTGGGCGAGCGCGAGCACGTGCTGCTCGTCTCCATGCACCACATCATCTCCGACGGCTGGTCCGCCGCCGTCATGGTGCGTGAGCTGGTGGCCCTCTATCAGGCGCACTCCACCGGCCAGCCTCCGGCCCTCTCGCCGCTGCCCCTGCAGTACGCCGACTACACCCTCTGGCAGCGCGACCGCCTCCAGGGTGACGTGTTGCAAGAGCAACTGGACTACTGGCGCCAGCAGCTTCAGGGCGCCCCCGCCCTGCTGGAGCTGCCCACCGACAGGCCCCGCCCCGCCGTGCTCAGCTTCCGGGGCGCCCGGCTCCAGGACCACCTGCCCCGCGAGGTGGTTGAGCCCCTCAACGCCCTGGCCCTCCAGGAGAGGGCCACGCCCTTCATGGCCCTGCTGGCGGCCTTCCAGGTGCTGCTGGCCCGCTACTCCGGCCAGGACGACATCAGCGTCGGCTCGCCCATCTCCGGTCGCACCCACCCGGAGCTGGAAGGGCTGGTGGGCTTCTTCGTCAACACCCTCGTGCTTCGCGGTCACCTCTCCCCGCGCGCCTCCTTCCGCGAGCTGCTGCGCCAGACGCGCGACACGGCCCTGGCGGCCTACTCCCACCAGGAGCTGCCCTTCGAGCGGCTCGTCGAGGAGCTCAACCCCCAGCGCAGCCTCAGCCACACCCCCCTCTTCCAGGTGATGCTGGTGCTGCAGAACCAGCCGCGCACCCAGCTGGCCCTGCCCGGCCTCGACTTCCGCGTCCAGGGCCTCGACAGCCGCACCGCCAAGTTCGACTTCACCCTGGGGTTCAACGAGGAGTCCTCCGGCCTCCAGGCCTCGGTGGACTACAACGCCGAGCTCTACGACGCCGCGTCGATGCAGCGGCTGCTGCGGCACCTGCGCGCACTGCTCGTCGCCGCCACCACCTCGCCCGACCAGCCCCTCGCCGGGCTCTCCCTCCTCTCCGAGGACGAGCGCCACCAGGTGCTCCGGAGCTGGAACGACACAGCCCGGCCGTTCGATCTCACCAGCGTTCCCACGCGGTTCGAGCTCCAGGCCCGCCGCACCCCGGACGCCCCAGCGGTGATCCACGGGGACGAGCGGCTCACGTACGGGCAGCTCCATGAGCGCGTCGCGCGGCTCTCCCGGAGTCTGCGGGCGCGGGGCGTCGGCGCGGACGTGCCCGTGGCCCTGTGCCTCCGGCGCTCGCCGGACATGGTCGCGGCGATGTTCGCCATCCTCCACGCGGGCGGGGCCTACGTGCCCCTGGATCCGGGCTACCCGGCGGACCGGCTGGCCTGGATGCTCCAGGACTCCGGAGCCCGCGTGCTGATCACCGAGCGCTCGTTGCTGGGCACCGTCCCCGCGGACGGCCTGGACGTGCTCCTGCTCGACGAGGTCGCGGAGGGCGAACGGGCCTCCACGCCGGTCGCCGCGGACGCCGACGCGCTGGCCTACGTCATCTACACGTCGGGCAGCACGGGACGGCCCAAGGGCGTCATGGTGACCCGCCGCACCGCCGCCAACCTCCTGGACGCGGTGGACGCGTGGGTCAACCCCTCTGAACCGGGGACCTGGCTGGCCGTCACCAGCATCTCCTTCGACATCCACGTCCTGGAGATCCTCTGGACGCTCACCCGGGGCTTCCAGGTCGTCCTCCATGATGAGCAGGCCGCCGCGCGGGGCGACGCGCCCTCCCTGTCCCAGGTCCTGCGCCGCCACACCATCACGCACCTGCAGTGCACGCCGTCCTTCGCGCGCACCCTCGTGCTGGCCCCCGAGTCCGTTGTCTCGCTGGGGGCGCTGCGCCACCTCATCGTGGGCGGCGAGGCGCTCGCGGGCACGCTGGCGCGGCAGCTTTGCGCGGCGCTCCCCACCGCCACGTTGATCAACGGCTACGGGCCCACGGAGACCACCGTCTACTCCACCTCCCACGCGGTGGATCCGAAGGATCCCGCCGCGGTCATCTCCATTGGTGGGCCCGTCGCGAACACCCGCGTCTACGTGCTGGATGGCCAGGGGGAACCGGCGCCCGTGGGCGTCTCGGGCGAGCTCTTCATCGCGGGCGCCGGCGTCGTGCGCGGCTACCACCGCCGTCCGGAGCTGACGGCGGAGCGCTTCGTCCCGGACGGCTTCTCCTCCATGCCGGGCGCGCGCATGTACCGCACCGGCGACCTGGCGCGCTGGCACCACGACGGCACGCTGGAGTTCCTGGGCCGCACCGACTTCCAGGTGAAGGTGCGAGGCTTCCGCATCGAGCTGGGCGAGGTGGAGGCCGTCCTCTCCCGACACCCGGACGTCGGGCAGGTGGTGGCCGGCGCGCGCCGCGACGGCGCGGACAACGGACAGTTGGTGGCCTGGGTGGCGCCGAAGCCGGGCCACGCCGTGGACGCAAGCCTGCTGCGGACCTTCGCTCGAGAGCGACTGCCCGAGTACATGGTGCCCTCGCGGATCATGGCGCTGGACGCCTTCCCGCTCACGCCGAACGGGAAGGTGGACCGCAAGGCCCTGCCCGCGCCGGACGCTGTGGTGCTGGAGCGCGCGCAGTACGTCCCGCCCGGCACGCCGCTGGAGCAGCAGGTCGCGGATCTCTTCAGCGCGTTGTTGCGCGTCCCGCGGGTTGGAGCCCACGACAACTTCTTTGAACTGGGTGGTCACTCGCTGCTGGCCACGCAGTTGGTCTCCCGCCTGCGCTCCACCTTCGGCGTGGAGCTGCCCCTGCGCGCCCTCTTCGAGGCCTCCTCCGTCCAGGCCCTCGCCTCCCGCGTCGATGCCGCCCTCCAGTCGGGCCTTCGCTCCGAGGCGCCGCCCCTCGTGCCGATGCCCCGTCCCGAGGAGCTTCCCCTCTCCTTCGCCCAGCAGCGCCTGTGGCTCATCGACCAGCTGCAGCCCGGCTCCTCCACCTACAACATCCCCGCCGTCGTCCGCCTCGAAGGGCCCCTGCACCGTGAAGCCCTGCGCCAGGCCCTCTCCGCCCTGGTCCAGCGCCACGAGGCGCTCCGCACCTGCTTCCCCCAGCGCCACGGCCAGCCCTTCCAGCTCATCGCTCCTCCCTCCTCCCTGCCCCTGCGCGAGGTGGATTTGGAGGGCCTGGGCGACGCGACCGCGGCGGAAGCCCGCCGCCTCGTCTCCCATGAAAGCACCCTGGGCTTCGACCTGGCCCAGGGCCCCCTGGTGCGCGCGCTGCTGCTGAGGCTGGCGCAAGAGGAGCACGTGCTGGTGCTGACGCTGCACCACATCGTCTCCGACGGCTGGTCCATGGGCGTGCTGGTGCGCGAGGTGGCCGCCCTCTACGAGGCCTTCCGCCAAGGCCTGCCTTCGCCCCTGCCCGCCCTGCCGGTGCAGTACGCCGACTACGCCCTCTGGCAGCGCGGCTGGCTGCATGGCGACGTGCTGCACGCCCAGCTGGCCTACTGGCGCCAGCAGCTCACCGGAGCCGCTTCGCTGGAGCTGCCCACGGACAAGCCTCGGCCTGCCGTGCAGTCCTTCCGCGGCGCTTCCGTCCCCGTCCTGCTGCCCACGGCCCTGGCCGAGCGGCTGCGCGCCCTGGGCCACCAGCACTCCGTGACGCCTTTCATGCTGCTGCTGGCCGTCTGGCAGGCGCTGCTCTCGCGCTACTCGGGCCAGGCGGACGTCAGCGTCGGCTCTCCCATCGCCGGCCGTCAGCGCTCCGAAACCGAAGGCCTCATCGGCTTCTTCGTCAACACCCTCGTGCTGCGCTCGCAGGTGGATGCCTCACGCGACTTCCTGCAATTGCTGCGAGGCGTGCGCGAGGTGGCCCTGGGCGCCTTCGCCCACCAGGACGTGCCCTTCGAGCGGCTGGTGGAGGAGTTGCGCCCCGAGCGCGATATGAGTCGCAGTCCTCTCTTCCAGGCCCTCTTCGCCTTGCAGAATGCTCCGGCCGCGGGCCTCCAGCTTCGCGAGCTGGCGCTGCGTCCCGTGGAGAATGAGAGCCCCTCCACCCGCTTCGATTTGGAGCTGACGCTCTCCGAGTCACCCCAGGGCTTCTCAGGCGGCCTTCGCTACAACCGGGACCTCTTCTCCGCCTCCACCGCCCAGCGCCTGGCCTCCCACTTCCGCGCCTTCGCCGAAGCCCTGGTGGCCCAGCCCGAAGCACCCCTGGCCTCCGTCTCCTTCCTCTCCGAGGACGAGCGCCGCCAGCTGCTCGTCGACTGGAATGACACCGCAACGGAGTACCCGCGAGGCACCACCTTGCCGGAGGTCTTCGCCCAGGTGGTGGCCCACTTCCCGGAGAAGTGCGCCGTCGAATCCGAGTCCCTCCACCTCACCTACCGTCAGCTTGACGAGCGCGCGAACCAGCTCGCCTGGCACCTGCGTCGGCTGGGCGTCTCCACCGACTCGCGGGTCGCCCTGGCGCTGGAGCGCTCGGTGGAGCTCGTGGTCGCGCTGGTTGCCATCCTCAAGGCCGGCGGCGCCTATGTGTCCCTGGATCCGGCCTACCCGCGCGAGCGACTGGTCGCCATGCTGGAGGACACCGGCCCCCGTGTCCTGCTGACCTCACGGGAACTGCTGCCGAAACTCCCCCACGCGGGCCTCACCGCCGTGGTGCTGGAAGACGTCGCCCTGGACGCCGAGGCCCTCCAGGCTCCGCCGCCGGCCGCGCTGTCCGACAGCCTCGCCTATGTGGACTTCACCTCCGGCTCGACGGGCCGTCCCAAGGGCGTGGGCACGACGCACGCCGGGGTGCTGCGCACGGTGTTCGGCGTGGACTACGCCCACTTCGGGCCTGACGAGACGCTGCTGCTCATGGCGCCCATCGCCTTCGACGCATCCACGCTTGAACTCTGGGGCGCGCTGCTGCACGGCTCGAAGCTGGCCGTCTACCCGCCCCACGCGGTCTCCGACGCGCACACGCTGGAGACCGTGCTGATACGCCACGGGGTGACGACGCTGTGGCTGACCGCGGGCCTCTTCACCCAGGTGGTGGACACCCACCTGCCCGCGTTGCGCTCCGTGCGTCAGGTGCTCACGGGCGGCGACGTGATTCCTCCCGGCCCCGTGCGCCGGGTCCTGGAGGAGCTGCGCATCCCCGTCACGGCCGGCTACGGACCGACGGAGACGACCGTCTTCGCCACGAGCCATCGCTTCACGTCCGCCGAGCAGGTGGGCACTACCATCCCGCTGGGCCGCCCGCTGGGGAACACGCGGGTGTACGTGCTGGACGCGGCGGGCCAGCTGGTGCCCGTGGGAGTCACGGGCGAGCTGTTCGTCGGAGGAGATGGCCTGGCGCGCGGCTACATCGGTCAGCCGTCGCTCACCGCGGATCGCTTCATCCCCAATCCGTTCTCCGCCACGCCAGGGGCCCGCCTCTACCGCACGGGAGACCTCGTGCGCTGGGGGAAGGAAGGCGTCCTGGAGTTCCTCGGCCGCGCGGACGCGCAGGTGAAGGTGCGCGGCTACCGCATCGAGCTGTCCGAGGTCGAAGGCGCCCTGTCGTCCTTCCCCGGCGTGCGCGAAGCCGTGGCGATGGCCCGGGAAGATCAGCCCGGAGACAAGCGGCTGGTGGGCTACTTCGCCGCGCCCGAATCCCTGTCCCTCTCCGAGCTGCGCACCCATCTCCAGCAGCGGCTGCCCGAGTACATGGTGCCGTCGTCGCTGGTGCGCCTGGAGGCACTGCCCCTCACGGCGAATGCCAAGGTGGACAGGAAGGCCCTGCCCGTTCCGGAGTCGGCGTTGGCGGCTCGTCACGTCGACCACGTGGCGCCGCGCACGCCGACTGAAGAGCTGGTGGCGAGCCTCTTCGCCCAGGTGCTGCGCGTCGAGCGCGTCAGCGTGCAGGAGGACTTCTTCCTCCTCGGCGGCCACTCACTGCTGGCCACACAGTTGGTTTCCCGCCTGCGCTCCACCTTCGGCGTGGAGCTGCCCCTGCGCGCCCTCTTCGAGGCCTCCTCCGTCCAGGCCCTCGCCTCCCGCGTCGATGCCGCCCTCCAGTCGGGCCTTCGCTCCGAGGCGCCGCCCCTCGTGCCGATGCCCCGTCCCGAGGAGCTTCCCCTCTCCTTCGCCCAGCAGCGCCTGTGGCTCATCGACCAGCTGCAGCCCGGCTCCTCCACCTACAACATCCCCGCCGTCGTCCGCCTCGAAGGGCCCCTGCACCGTGAAGCCCTGCGCCAGGCCCTCTCCGCCCTGGTCCAGCGCCACGAGGCGCTCCGCACCTGCTTCCCCCAGCGCCACGGCCAGCCCTTCCAGCTCATCGCTCCTCCCTCCTCCCTGCCCCTGCGCGAGGTGGATTTGGAGGGCCTGGGCGACGCGACCGCGGCGGAAGCCCGCCGCCTCGTCTCCCATGAGAGCACCCTGGGCTTCGACCTGGCCCAGGGCCCCCTGGTGCGCGCGCTGCTGCTGAGGCTGGCGCAAGAGGAGCACGTGCTGGTGCTGACGCTGCACCACATCGTCTCCGACGGCTGGTCCATGGGCGTGCTGGTGCGCGAGGTGGCCGCCCTCTACGAGGCCTTCCGCCAAGGCCTGCCTTCGCCCCTGCCCGCCCTGCCGGTGCAGTACGCCGACTACGCCCTCTGGCAGCGCGGCTGGCTGCATGGCGACGTGCTGCACGCCCAGCTGGCCTACTGGCGCCAGCAGCTCACCGGAGCCGCTTCGCTGGAGCTGCCCACGGACAAGCCTCGGCCTGCCGTGCAGTCCTTCCGCGGCGCTTCCGTCCCCGTCCTGCTGCCCACGGCCCTGGCCGAGCGGCTGCGCGCCCTGGGCCACCAGCACTCCGTGACGCCTTTCATGCTGCTGCTGGCCGTCTGGCAGGCGCTGCTCTCGCGCTACTCGGGCCAGGCGGACGTCAGCGTCGGCTCTCCCATCGCCGGCCGTCAGCGCTCCGAAACCGAAGGCCTCATCGGCTTCTTCGTCAACACCCTCGTGCTGCGCTCGCAGGTGGATGCCTCACGCGACTTCCTGCAATTGCTGCGAGGCGTGCGCGAGGTGGCCCTGGGCGCCTTCGCCCACCAGGACGTGCCCTTCGAGCGGCTGGTGGAGGAGTTGCGCCCCGAGCGCGATATGAGTCGCAGTCCTCTCTTCCAGGCCCTCTTCGCCTTGCAGAATGCTCCGGCCGCGGGCCTCCAGCTTCGCGAGCTGGCGCTGCGTCCCGTGGAGAATGAGAGCCCCTCCACCCGCTTCGATTTGGAGCTGACGCTCTCCGAGTCACCCCAGGGCTTCTCAGGCGGCCTTCGCTACAACCGGGACCTCTTCTCCGCCTCCACCGCCCAGCGCCTGGCCTCCCACTTCCGCGCCTTCGCCGAAGCCCTGGTGGCCCAGCCCGAAGCACCCCTGGCCTCCGTCTCCTTCCTCTCCGAGGACGAGCGCCGCCAGCTGCTCGTCGACTGGAATGACACCCGCGCCGACTTCCCCGACGGTGCCTGCGTCCATGAGCTCTTCGCCGCCCAGGCGCGCAAGACTCCCGACGCCGTCGCCCTCCGCTTCGGCGACGCGCACCTCACCTACCGCCAGTTGGACGAGCGCTCCAACCAGCTCGCCCATGCCCTCGTCGCCCTGGGCGTCGGGCCCGACACGCCCGTCGCCCTCTGCCTGGAGCGCTCCTTCGAGTTGCTCGTCGCCCTCTTTGGCGTCCTCAAGGCCGGCGGGGCCTACGTGCCCCTGGATCCGGCCTACCCCCGTGAGCGACTGGCCTTCATGCTGGAGGACTGCGCCGCTCCCGTCCTCCTCTCCCACTCCTCGCTTCGCCACGAGCTGCTGCCCTACGCAGGCCACCTCCTCTGCCTGGATGAGGCAGAGGCCTCGCTGCGTGCACGGCCTCTCACCGCGCCCACCTCGCGCGTGACGGCGGAGAACCTGGCGTACGTCATCTACACCTCCGGCAGCACCGGCCGCCCCAAGGGCGTCATGGTGGCCCACCGTGGCGTGCCCAACCTCACCCTCGCCCTGGCTCGCGCCACCGCCTTGCGCCCCGGCCAGCGCGTCCTCCAATTCGCCTCCTTCAGCTTCGACGCCGCCGTCTATGAGGTGACGCTCGCGCTGCTCTCCGGCGCCACCCTCTGCCTCGCCTCGCGCGACGAGTTGCTGCCCGGACCCTCCCTGGTGGAGGTGCTGCGAAAGCACGCCATCGACTCGGTGCTGCTGCCGCCTTCCGTCCTCGCCCTGCTGCCCACCGAGGGCCTCGAAGGCCTGGGCACCCTCATCTCCGGCGGCGAGGCCTGCACCGCCGAAGTCGTCTCCCGCTGGGCCCCGGGCCGCCGCTTCTTCAATGCCTACGGCCCCACCGAGGCCACCGTCATCGCTTCTCTCCACCCCTGCGCGGAGGACGCTTCGGGCCCGCCCCCCATTGGC
>NZ_RAWB01000291.1 GCF_003612055.1 Corallococcus llansteffanensis | reverse complement strand
GGTGGGGGGACGGGCGGGGACGCCCCTCTACATGGCGCCGGAGCAGTGCCTGGACGCACGCGGTGCGGGTGCCGCCGCGGATGTCTATGCGCTGGGCGTCCTGCTCTTCGAACTGCTCACCGGCGCGCCGCCCTTCCACGGCAGCCCGGACGAGGTGCGCGAAGGCCACGTGAGCCGGCGTCCGCCGCGCGTCTCCGAACGGGCGCGGGTGCCCGCCGCGCTCGACGCGGTGGTGGCGCGGTGTCTGGCGAAGGACCCCGCCGGGCGCTTCGCGAGCGCACTGGACGTGCTCGCGGCGTTCGAGGCCGCGTGTGACGAGCCCGCGCTGCCGGACGTCATCGGGATGCCGGACGCGCGGCCTGCGACAGGCCCGGCGCTGGCGACGTTCGCGGGCACGCGGCCGGTGGCGGTGCTGGGGCTGCGCACGCCCGCGTCGGTGGAGGGGCTGGCGGCCACGCTGGAGCCGTTCGGCGGCGCGCTGGCGCGGGTCGCGGCGGGGGGCTACCTGCTCGTCTTCTGCGAGTCGCTGTCCGCGGAGGCGAACCTGCGCGCGGGGGCGCTCGCGGCCCGGAGACTGGTGGAGTCCGCGGAGGCGGTGGCCGTCCTCCATGTCGCGGAGCTGTACGTGCACCCGGGCACCACCGTGCCCCGCGTCGCCGGGGCCGCGCTGGAGCGGCCGGACTCCTGGTGGCGCGCGGCCGTCCCCCCGGGAGAGGTGTGGGTGACGCCGGAGGCCGCCGCGCGGCTGGAGCCCGGGTGGACCGAGCCCGCGACCGGCGCGGACCTGCGCCTGCGCCTGCACGACGAGGAGGGCGCGCGCGTCGAAGGGGAGACGCCTCCGTTCGTGGGCCGCGACGCGGTGCTGGACGCGCTGGCGGTGGACGCGGGCCGGAGCCTCACGGACGAAGTGCCGGGCCTGTGCGTGCTCACGGGCGAGGTGGGGCACGGCAAGTCGCGGCTGCTCAAGGCGCTCGCCACGCGCGTGGAGGGCGAGGGCCGCGTGCGCGTGGTGCGGCTGCGCGCGCCGCCTCCGGATGCGTCGGTGTCGGACTCGCTGCTGGACGCGCTCCGCGCCGTCGTGGGCCGCCCGTCCGCGGAGCCTCGCGTGCTGGCGGAGGCGCTGCTCGCGCGGGCCCGGGAGGCGCCGCTGGTGCTGCTCCTGGACGACGCGCACCTGGCGGATCCGCTGAGCCTGGATGCGCTGGAGCGCGCCACGCTCGCGGGGCCGCGCGCGCCCTTGTGGGTGTGCGTCGCCGGACGGCCCTCGCTGCTGGGGCTGCGTCCGCACCTGGGCGAGCGAAGCGCCCACGCCTCGCGGCACCCCCTGCCGCCGCTGCCGCCCGAGGCGAGCCGCGCGGTGCTCGTCCACCTGCTGCGCCCCGCGGAGCACATCCCGGAGCCGGTGCTCGCGCGCCTGGAGCAGCTGGCGCAGGGCGTGCCCCTGTCGCTGGTGGAGCTGGCGCGGGCCCTCAGGGCCGCGGGAGCGCTGCGCTCGGCGCCGGGCGGCGGGTGGTACGTCGCCCCGGACGCGCTGCTGGACGTGTCGGTGACGCCGCTGTTCGAACGGCTGGCCCCGCGTGTCCTGGCGGGCCTGCCGGAGGTGCACCGCGTGTTGGCGCGGCTGTGCGCGGTGCTGGGCACGGAGGTGGACGTGGCGCGCGTGGACGCGGCCCTGCGCCACCTGGCCGTGGGGCCGGAGCTGTCGCGGGCCGCGGCGCTGGATGCCGGCGCGGGGTTGCAGCGACTGGCGCGCGCGGGCCTCCTGCGCCCCGCGGGGCCGGGCCGCTTCGCCTTCCGTCATCCGCTGCTGCGAGAGGCCCTGGAGGCCCTGCTGCCACCCGCGCCGCGCCGCGCGCTGCACGCCGCCGCGCTGAAGGCCAGCGTGGGCGACGACGTGGTGGAGCGCCGCCGCCGCGCCCACCACGCCGCGGCTTGCGGAGCCCACCAGGAAGCGGCGCGGGACTACCTGGCGCTGGCGGAGGAGGCGCGCGCCGGGCACCTGTCGGTGGAGGCGGAGCAGCACTACACGCGCGCGCTGGCGCTCCTGCCGGAGTCCGACACCGCGAGGAGGGCGCAGGCCCTGGCGGGACGCGGCCGCGTGCGCCACCGGCTCCAGCGCTTCCGCGAGAGCCTCGCGGACCTGGGCGCGGCGCGGGCGCTCGCGAAGGCGCGGAGCGACGCGGCGCTGGAGGTGGACCTGCTCCTGGAAGAGGCCACCGCGCGCGACTGGATGGAGGACTCGGAGGGATCCGCCGCGTGCACGCGCGAGGCGCTGGATGCCATCGAGCCGCTGGACGCGCCGCGCCTGTCCCTGCGCTGTGGCCTTGCCCGGGGCCGGCTGCACGTGCGCCAGGGCGAGTGGGCCGCCGCGGCGCGCGTGCTCGCCTCCACCGCCGAGGGCGCCGAGGGCGCGAGGGACCACGAGACGCTCGTCGTGTCACTGGCCCTGCTGGGGGCCTCGCTCACCTTCCTGGACCGAACCCCGGAGGCCGCCGCGCGCTTCGACGAGGCGCTGGAGCGCTGCGAGGCCACGGGCGACGGGCTGCACAAGGCCGCGGTCCTGAGCAACCGCGTCCTCTTGTGGCTGCGGCAGGGCGACGTGGCGCGGATGGAAGAGGACCTCCGCCGCGCGATGGCGCTGGGGCGCGAGCTGGCCCACGCGCAGATGGAGCGCTGGTCCACCTTCAACCTGGCCGAAGTCCTCTACATGCAGGGCCGCCTGGACGAAGCGCTGCCCCTGGCCTGGCGCGCCCACGAGCTGGGCGTGCGCTTCTTCCGCGAGCACCCGGTGCCGGTGGATGCGCTGCTCATCGCCCGCATCCTCGCCGCGGCGGGAGACGAAGGGGCGGCGGCCCGGCAGCTCGCCTGGATTTCACAGCGCTGTCCGCCAGAGTCACTGCCGCCCACGGCCATCATGCGGCGGCTGGTGGAGCTCCAGGTCCATCAACAGGCGGCGGGCGCCTTCCGCGCGCCGGACTGGGACGCGCTCCACACCGAGGCGGAAGCCCTGGCCTCCCCGGACGAGAAGGCGGAGATCCTCCTCCAGGCCACCGGCATCGCCCGGCGCACCGGCGCCACGGGCGAGGCGCGGGCGTGGCTGGCGCGGGCCGCGCACGCGGTGTCCGAGGCGCCACTGTGGTCTACGCGTTTCCACGCATTGCAGGCCGCGCTCGCCGCTGAAGCGCTGTAGCGCGAAACGCTACACGGGCCGCGCTCCGTAACGTTTCGCGCTACAGCGAGACAAGGAGGCCACGTCTGGGGTTTCCTTCGGACGGCGGGGGCTTTGCCGGAAGCACTGGCCCGCCGAGTGCTTGATCCGGCCCGCCTCGTCCCCCGAATCCTGCCTAGGAGCGTTCGCGCGATGGCCTCCCCATTCCTCCGAGTCCCCTGGTGTTTCCTGCTGCTGGCGCTGACGGGTTGTGAGCCCGCGCTCCCGCAGGACCCCGAAGCCGAAGCGCTCGGCACGAGCGAAGCGGACATCCGCATCGCCAACTCCCTCACGACGCAGGAGCTGGTGCTCAACGCCATCGCCGCGAACCACGACGCCAATGAGGCGCTGTCGACGAACTCCCTGGAGTCGCTCTTCGACCCGGACGTCATGGTGGCCGGCCCGGACATCGCGCTCATCGCCAACCAGCTTCACGACCCTCATGCGCAGCGCTTCATGGCGTACCTCGTGGGCTGCGCGCTGGGGCCCAATGAGACCCTGGAGTGGCTCAACCCCTTCCAGCCTCCGGGCTCGCAGCGCAGCCAGTGGGCGGGCTCCGCGGGCCTGTGCCCCGAGTGGCGCACGAGCGCGCCCCTGCCGGACTCCGCGTGCCTCAAGCGCGTGACGGCCTGCCTCCTGGCGCGCAACAACGGCCTGGGCCACCGCGTGGAGCTGTCGATGCGCGGGGAGATCCACGAGCCGCTCCTCTCCATCGACCAGCCCTTCGCGCTGGATCAGTGGACGGCACCGCTGGACCACATCCCGGGTTCGCCGGTGTCGATCAACAGCGGGTCGCCGTGCTCCAGCGCGGCGGTGGGCTCCGGGCGCGACTGTGGCTGGACGATGCACTCGGTGGGCTGGTGCCCCGCGGGCCAGACGGTGTCGGTGGGCGCGGGAGGCCCCATGGGGGGGCCGGCGGCCTGTCCGTCGGGAACGCCGCTGGGCTCCAGCTCGGGGGCGCGCATGATGCTGCGCGTGTGCCGGGGCATCGCCGGGTGTGACAGCACGGACGGACGGCTCGTGGCGAACAGCCAGGGCTGCGCGGCGGGCTCCACGTTCCCGCTGCCTTCGCCCGCGACGGATCCGTCGGTGAGCGTCACCTGTCCGGCACAGGGCGGGTACTTCACGGTGATGACGGCGCCCTGGAACAGCGGGGCGACCGGCACCGCGAACGTGGCGGTGAGCGGAGGGGCGCAGGCGCCGCTCTCCGAGCGCGGGGTGTACCGGGTGCGCGAGGGGGCCTTCTACGGCAACCTGTTCGGCACCGATGCGCTGCGCGACGACATCGACGTGCTGGTGACGCTGGACAAGCGCGACCGCTACGTCATCACGCGGCCGACGGCGCGCCAGTCGAAGCCCATCTTCAACAACCTCTATTCCTGCTACGACCCGGGTTGGGTGTACGGCCTCGCCTACGCGACCTACCGCGTGTGCGCGCTGCCCGGCACGAACGAGGACTGCGCGGCCACCGTGACGGGGCCCTGCTGGGACGCGAACCCCAGTGCCCCGCGTCAGTGCAAGGTGGAGGACGGCCCGCTGCTGACGGGCGACGGTGACTTCGAGGACTGCAAGGACCCGCTCAGCAACCACTGGATGGAGCCCGTCACCGTCTTCCTGAATGGCGCCTGCGACCTGGTGGACGACGAGCACCGCGAGCTGTGCTTGCGCCGGTCGGAGCCCCCGCCTCCGCGCGAGGGCCAGGGCGGCGTCGACGGCAAGACGCCCGTGGAGCCGCGGAAGCGCTGAGCCCATGGCGGGGAACGGCGAGGAGGCCCTCTACGGGGAAGAGCTGCGGCCGGGCGCGCTCGTGGGCGAGTGGGTGGTGGAGCGCGTCCAGGTCCAGGGCCCGGTGTCCGCGCTGTACCGGGCGCGGCACGCGCGGACCGGCGTGCCCGCGGCGCTGAAGGTGCTGCACCCGCAGGTGGCCACGGCGGCGGTGGCGCTGCGGCGCTTCCGGCGCGAGGCGGCCACGCTGCAGCGGCTGCATCACCCGCACATCGTCACGGTGCTGGGGTACGGCGAGCTGTCCGACGGCCGGCCCTTCATCGCGATGGAGTGGCTGGAGGGCCAGGACCTGGCGGCGGAGCTGGCCACGCGCGGGCCGCTGTCCCCGCGCGAGGTGCTGGCCGTGGTGGAGCAGGTGGGCGCCGCGCTGCGGGTGGCGCATGCGGCGGGCGTGGTGCACCGCGACCTGAAGGCGCAGAACGTGGTGCGGCTCGCGCCGGGACAGGGCGGGCCCGCGGTGAAGCTGGTGGACTTCGGCGTGGCGAAGGGGCTGGTGCCGGGCGCGCCGGGCAGCTCGTCGCTCACCCACACCGGCATGGTGCTGGGCACGCCGCTGTCCATGGCGCCGGAGCAGATCCGCGGACAGGTGCCGGACGCGCGCACGGACCTGTACGCGCTGGGCGTGCTGCTGTTCCAGTTGCTCACCGGCATGCCGCCCTTCCAGGGCACCACGCGCCACGAGGTGGAGCAGCAGCACCTGCACGCGCCGCCGCCGCGCCCGGGCGAATACGCGCCCGTGTCCGCGGCGCTGGACGCGGTGGTGCTGCGCTGCCTGCGCAAGGATCGCGAGGACCGCTACCCGGACGTGGACGCGCTGCTGGAAGACCTGCGCGGCGCGGTGCTCGGGGGCGCGGCGCCGGTGGAGGTGCCGCGCGCGCTGGGCCTGTACGTGCAGGGCCGGACGTCCGGGGCCCCGGACCCCGCGGCGATGGAGGACCTGGACGCGGGCCTGGAGCGCGCGAGCGCCCTGGCCCTGGAAGCGGGGCTGGAGGTGCGGATGGTGGGCAGCGCGTGCCTGCTGGCCGTGGCCAGCCTCCCGGACGACGTGCGCCGCGAGCGGGAGCTGCGCGCGCGGGTGCTGGACGTGGGGCTCGCGCTGACGCGGGGACAGGCCGCCGCGAGCCTCGCCGTCACCGTGCACGTGGACCGGCTCGCGTCCGGCGGCGACGGGCTCCACGGCCCGTCCGACGCCGCGGCCTCCGCGTGGGATGACGCCGGCAATGAAGGCGGACTGCTCCACCTGCCCGCCTGGGTCCAGGACGGGGAGGACGGCTCGCTCGTCGTCACCGGCGCGGCGCTGCGCGGACTGGAGGCGGACTTCGTCTCCAGTCCGGTGCCGGGGGCCACCGACCGCTGGCGGCTCTCAGCGAGACGCTGAAGGGCCCGCGACGCTCAGGCCCCCGAGTACGCGCTCAGGGCTTGATGCCGTGCCTGCGCAGGAGCCGGTAGAAGTGCACCCGGTCCATGCCGGCGGTGACGGCGGCCTGGGCCACCTTGCCCTGGTGCTTCTCCAGCAGGGCGCGCAGGTAGCGCCGCTCGAAGTCGTCCACCACGCGGCGCCGCTGCTCCGCGTAGGGGCGCGACAGGTCCACCTCCAGCGGGCTGCCCTCCGGCCGCGAGTCCTCTTCCGCCAGCGGCAGCGCGTCCTCGAACACCAGGCAGCGCTCCAGGTGGTTGCGCAGCTCGCGCACGTTGCCCGGCCACGCCGCGTGCCGGAGCCGCGACAGGAACTCCGGCGTGCGCAGCGCGCCCGTGCGCTCCGGATCCGCGCCCAGCGACTGGAGGATGCCCGACACCAGCATGGACAGGTCCTCCGGCCGCTGGCGCAGGGACGGCATCCCGATGCGCAGCACCGCGAGCCGGAAGAACAGGTCGGAGCGGAACCGCCCCGCGTTCACCTCCGCGCGCAGGTCGCGGTGCGTGGCCGCCATCAGCCGCACATCCACCGGCAGGTACGTGTTGCTGCCCACCCGGCGGATCTCCCGGTTCTCCAGCACGCGCAGCAGCTTGGGCTGCAGCTCCGGGGGCAGCTCTCCAATCTCGTCCAGGAAGACGGTGCCGCCGTCGGCCTCCTCGAAGACGCCCGCGCGCCGGTTCACCGCGCCGGTGAAGGAGCCCTTCTCGTGGCCGAACAGCTCGCTCTCCAGGATGTGGGCGGGGATGGCGCCGCAGTCCACCACCAGGAACGCCGCGTCCTTGCGCCGGCTGGCCTGGTGGATGGCGAGCGCCGCCTGGCTCTTGCCCGTGCCCGTCTCCCCCTCCAGCAGCACGGTGACGTCGCGCGCGGCGGCGCGCTCCATCATCGCGAAGCAGCCGCGCATGGCCACCGACGTGCCCACCAGCGAGCCGAAGCGCGTCAGGTCCGACAGCGGCAGCCGGTTGCTCTCCGCGCTGAAGTCGAAGCGGAGCACCACCCGGCCCAGCCGCAGCAGGCTGCCGCTGCGCAGGATGCCCTCCACCACCTGCACGCCGTCCACGATGACGCCGTTGAGGCTGTCCAGGTCCTTCACCTGCGGGCCCTTGGGGCCGATCTTCACCTCGCAGTGGAAGCGCGACACGGTGGAGTCCTCCACCGCGCAGTCGTTGAGCGGATGCGAGCCCACCGAGCAGGTGTCCGACGTGGACTCCCACACCGTGCCCGCACCGGGGCCCTCCACCACGGACAGGCGGAAGCGACGCACCACGGGCAGGTCGCCGGGGCGGCGGGCCTGCTCGTAGGGCAGCGTCACGTGGAGCGCGGCCTCCGTCTCCTCTTCTTCCGGGCGGGCGGCCTTGTCCTTGTGCTCCCCCGGGGCTCCATCGACGCGGGTTCGATCCGACACAGACATGGAATTCAAGCTACCACGTCCGGGCCCCCCCGGGCGGGGCCGCTCGGGGCCGGGTGAACACAGGGGGCGTCCGCGCGTCTGGCCGCGTCAGCTCAGCGTGACGTCCAGGAACATCATCAGCACGAAGCCCAGCATCAGGCCGGCGGTCGCCTCGCGGGCGTACTCCTGGCGGTGGCTCTCCGGGATCATCTCGTCGCTGACGACGTACAGCATGGAGCCGCCCGCGAACGCGAGCGCCCACGGCAGGATGCCGGACGCGAACGACGTGGCGAAGAAGCCCACCAGGGCGGCGGCCCCCTCCACCAGCCCCGTGTAGAGCGCCACCAGCACCGCCTGCTTGCGGCCGTACGCCACGCCCATCAGCGCCAGCGCGACGACGAAGCCCTCCGGGATGTCCTGCAACCCGATGCCCACGAGGATGGGCGCGGCGATCTCCATGGAGCGGCTGCCCACGCCGGTGCCCACCGCCAGCCCCTCCGGGAAGTTGTGCAGCGCGATGGCCAGCACGAACAGCCAGATGCGCTTCAAGTTCGCGGCCTCGGCGTTGCCCTCCTGGCCCTTGATGAAGTGCTCGTGCGGGATGAAGCGGTTGCACAGGTGCAGGAACAGGCCGCCCACCAGCATGCTGCCGCCCACCACCAGCGCGGCGGTGAAGCGCGACAGGTAGCGCGCCTCCCCCAGGTCGATGGCGGGCACCACCAGCGAGAAGGCCGTGGCCGCGAGCATGACGCCCGCGCTGAAGCCCATCAGCACGTCCTTGGAGCGCCGGGAGATGCCGCGCGCCGCCAGGGCCGGCAGCGCGCCCAGGCTGGTGGACAGGATGGTGACCGCGCTGCCAGCGAGCGCGAGCACGAGGGTGGAGGTGCCGGAACCGCTGTCGGACATGGCTCCCCCAACCTGTCCCACTCCGTCCTGCGCGGCCACCTTTTCCCGTGGCCCCTTCCCAGGTCCTCAGGGGGACTCGGCTGCCTCCTGCTGACGGAAGTGGGCCTGGAGCAGCGCGCCCGCGTCATGGCCGGGCACCGAGCAGCCGCCCCCGTCGAACGTGGTGGGCTGCCAGGTCGTCAGGTCCTTCACCAGGGTGCCAGGCACGTCGAAGGCGTGGCCCAGCAGGCCGATGCGGTGGCCCTGGAGCCAGGTGAAGAAGTCCGGGATGCGCGCCTCCGTGCCCACCTTGCAGGTGTCGCTGTAGGCGTTCCACTCGGTGGCGATGACGGGGTGCGTGGCCGTCAGGTAGCCGAAGCGGGTGTTCCAGTTGGACTGGTCCGACGCCAGCGTCGCGTTGTCGGCGATGTGGAAGTAGTACGGATGCACCGCGTACATCAGGCGCGGTGGGCTGAGCGTGTCCGTCAGGAGGGGCACGCCCTGGAGCTTGCCCGCGTAGTTGGCGCCGTCCGCGATGAGCACCTGCGTGGCGCCCAGCGAGCGCACGTGGTTGACCAGCTGCTGGTAGCCCACGGCGGGCGCGCCCAGGTTGGACAGGGGGGACGTGCCGCCGTTCTTCCACTGCGCCCAGGCCGCGCTGGTGGTGTCGTTCTGGGGCTCGTTGAAGAGCTCGAACATCACGTCCGGATCCGCCTTCAGCACCGGCACCAGGGTGGACCAGGAGCGCAGCGTGGCGGCCGACGGCAGCGGGTGCACGTCCCCGCACGAATAGAACTGGTCCTGCATGGAGACGATGACCACCAGCCCCAGCGAGCGCGCCAACTGCACGTCCGCCTTCACCCGGTCCACGTAGGACTGGCGGAACATGGGGTCCTGTGGATCCAGGCCGCCCTGGCTCACCTGGAAGCGCACGGTGTTGGCGGACCACGCGTCGCGCGCGGCCAGCAGCTCCGCCTGGCCGAAGGCGTTGCGCGCGTTGCGGGGCACGCTGGCGGGATTCGCGCAGCCGTCGGGCGCGAGCACGCCCACCATGTTGAAGCCCCGGGGCAGGAAGGGCTTCCCGTCGCGGAGGAGCTGGTAGCCGTCCACGCTCATGCCCGTCCCGCCGCCACCGTCCACGGCGACGTCCAGGTGATTGAAGTTGAAGCCGCCCGTGTCCGCCACCACCTGCACGGAGTGGACGTTGGCGCCCAGCGTGAAGCTGCCCAGCGACACCGTGGACCACGACTGCGCGCCGGTGGCCTGCGTGAAGCTCACGGAGGGACGCACGAAGCCGTCGATGACCAAGTGCAGCGTCTTCGTGCCCGTGACGCCGGACGCGACGCGGGCCTTGAAGCTGTAGGTGCCCGCCTGGGTGACTTGAATCGTGTAGCCCAGCCACTCGCCCGCGGCGATGGACGTCACGTTGTAGCCGCCGCCCACGTCGGTGGTTGCCTGGAGGTCCACGTCGTCCGCGCGGTACACGCCGCCGGAGTTGCCGGCCGTGGTGTCGTGGTAGCCCACGCCCTCGCCGCCCGTCTTGTAGTCCTCCGCCTGGAGGCGCGCCGGCACGGGGACCGCCACGGCCTGGGCCTGCGTCGTGGGAAGCGCGGGCTCGGGAGCGTCCTCGGGAGCGCAGCCGGCGAGGAGCAGCAGGGAGGCGAGGGGAAGCAGGCAGGTGCGGCGGATCATGGAGGCTCTCGGGTGCGAAGGGGCAACAGGTGTCACGGGCGCAGGCGCTGCTTCTCGCGCAGGAGCAGGTGCCACTCCTGGAGGTTCGTCCGCAGGGCGCCCAGCCACGCGTCAATCTCCGGGTCCATGCGCGGATCCACGCCGCGCAGCGACTCCAGCAGGGGCCGTGCGTTGGACTGGCCCAGGCGCGCCAGCCCCTCCAGCGCGGACTTGCGCACCGCAGGGTCGCTGTCGCCCTTGTACAGCGCGGTGAGCGAGCGGCGCGCGCCCGCGGACTCCGTGCCCGGCACGCCGCCCAGGGCCTTCGCCGCCGCCGCGCGCAGGGCGGGATCCTCCGAGCGCAGGTGGCCGGTGAGCTGGCGCACCGCCTCCGGGCTCGCGGCCTCCATGGAGACCTCGCCCAGGAGGCGCGTCGTCACGGCGGGGTCCTGGGACGCGGCGGCGACCTGGATGGCCTTCTCCGCCAGCTCCGGGTTGTGGCCGAAGTAGATGCCGGCGCTCTCCGTCACCAGGTTCTCCACCACCGCCTGCCGCACCTCCGGCGCGCTGTCGCGCACGAGCTGCTCATAGGTGACGACGTCGCCATTCTTCGCCATGAACTCCACCGACGGCGCGCCCTTGAGCGCGCGCACCGCCGCCGCTCGCAGGCCAGGGTCCGCGTCCTGCTTCGCGCGGGACAGCAGCGGCTGGAGCAGCTCCGGCTGCTGCGCGTTGCTCGCCTTGGTGGCCAGCGCGGCGCCAATCGCCTCCAGCACGCCCGGGTCCCGCTCCTCGCTCACCGCGCGGCCCAGGGCCTGCGGTGGCAGGGCGATGGCGGCCTCCTTCAGGCGAAGCCGCGCGTAGCGCTGGTAGGCGGGCGAGCCCGTCTTCATCGCCACGCGCACCTCGTCCAGCATGCCCTCCACGGTGCAGGCCGTGGGGGTGGGGACGGCGGTGGGAGCGGGTTGCGCCAGGGCCAGTCCCGGGAAGAGCCCCAGCCACAGGACGCACGCCTTCTTCGTTCGCGAGCCCATCAGTGCGGCGCTCCTTCCTCGACCACGCAGTCGTGGTGTTCCTTCTTGCCCAGCCAGATGCGCGCGAAGTCCGTCGTGCCGGTGGCGTACAGCGCCTTGAAGTCCAGATAGTCCTGCCGCAGCCGCGGATCCTTCCGCGCGAACTCCTCCACCAGGGGCAGGGCGTCCGCGCCGGCCGCGCGCACCGCGAAGCGCAGGAAGGCCCAGCGCACGCACAGGTCATGCTCCCCGTCGAAGGCGGTGCGGAACGCGGCCAGGGCCTTCTGTGGATCCTCGGTGACGGCGAGCCGGAAGGCGGCCATCTCCCGCACGTCGCGCTCCTTGTCGGTGCGCATCACCTTCGCCAGCACGTCGATGGAGTCCGAGTCGAGCAGCGGGTCGGAGTACGACGGCATCTCCAGCGCGAGCAGCCGCACGGCCATGTCCTCGGACGTGGTGCCGATGTCGAGCAGGTCCTTCCAGTACGGCGCATAGGTGCCCGTGCGCGTGTAGTCCTCCTTCATCACCCGGCCCAGCGTGCGCGCGGCCATCCAGGCGGCGGCGTCCGCGGAGTCGTCCAGCGCGATGGCCTTCAGGCGGCCGCGCATCTCGGGCGTGAAGCGGTGCTGGGTCTCTAGCGCGTCGAGCGCGGAGGCGCGGTCCGGCGCCGCCAGCGACTTGTCCTCGGCCACCGCCACCAGCTTCTCGCTGACGCGCGGGTGGCGCACGGCGGGGGCGGCCTTCAGCGCCTCCAGGTAGATGGCCGGCTCCGGCGGCGCGGCCTTCATCGCCCACGTCACCAGCTGCAGCGCGCGGTCCGGATCATTCCCCACGACCTCCGTGAGGCGCTCCTGGAGGTACGCCACCAGCGCCGTGTCGTGCGCCTGGATGGCGGCGGCCACGGCCGCGTGCAGCGAGTCCAGCGTCGCGGCCTGGTCGAGCGCGGCCAGCCCGTCCCAGCACCCGGGCATGGGAATCTGTTCGCGCGGCGGTGGACGCGCGCCGGGCGCGGCGGCCACGGGGGCACTGCCCGAGGCGCCCACGGTCGTCGCGGAAGGGCCCGGGGTCCCGGGCGGTGGGCGGGCGGCGTCATCGGAGCGGGCCGCGCCACGCCACAGCACGACGCCCACGGCGACGAGCAGGACGAGGAGGCCGGCGAGCGCGACCTTGATGGGAGGACGTGAAGTCATGTCGGCAGGGGCTCACGCGGGAGGAAGAAGGCGCACGCGCGCCTCGCGTC
>NZ_RAWB01000290.1 GCF_003612055.1 Corallococcus llansteffanensis | reverse complement strand
GGGCGGCGCGGCGGGGGGCTGCGGCTTGATGAGGGTGGCGGCGCTCCGGAAGGCATCAATGGCTCTCATGTCCCTGCTCCTGGCTTCGACGTTGGGGGTCGAGGGGGTTCCAGAAGGGAGAGCCGTGCTCGTGCCGCGCCGTCCCAGAAATGATTTTCCGGGGATTTCGGAGGGAGGGAGCGGAGCGCGGTATCCTCCGGCCTCCATCGACGTCTCCACCCCGGAGCGCTTCCATGAACAGCGGTATCCGCACCGTCGTCCTGTCCCTGGGCCTGTTCCTCGCGCTGGCGGCCCCGGTGGCCCGAGCGGATGGCCTCTCCGTCATCCCGTATGGCGACAACTGTTGGGGCACCGGCACGGACGCGGACCGGGATGGGCTCAATGACGACTGCGAGTACCAGCTCGCGAAGTGGTTCATGCCGCTGTTCTGGTTCGACAGCGGTGAGAGCGGCGCTGCCCGTCGGCCGTACTACGCCGTCAAGAGCGAGGCGTTCGCCACCCGCACCGTGCGCATCTTCTACCTGGACACCTTCTTCGAGGACTCCGGCGTCACCACCGGCCACGACGGCGATCCCGAGTTCCAGATCTTCGAGGTGCATGCTTCCGGAGGGCGCTGGTACCTCGACTCGGTCTACCTGTCCGCGCACCGCAAGAGCTCGTGTGACTCGTCCGCCTGGTACACGTTCGACCAGCTCGAGTACGACCTGAGCGACTCGCGCAATGGCTACCGCGGGTGGCCCGTCCTCTACATGGCCGAGGACAAGCACGCGTCCTACAACAACCTGTCCACGTGCGACCGCGGGTGCTTGTCCCAGGACTTCTGCAGCCGCACCA
Source organism: Corallococcus llansteffanensis (assembly GCF_003612055.1). Taxonomy (GTDB): domain Bacteria; phylum Myxococcota; class Myxococcia; order Myxococcales; family Myxococcaceae; genus Corallococcus; species Corallococcus llansteffanensis. The sequence goes on along the minus strand of NZ_RAWB01000290.1, from coordinate 11,827 downwards.
CGTCCCAGTACCTCGACACCACGGCGAACAAGCTCGCCTCGCGCAACGTGGGCTCCACGGCGGTGCAGCTCATCAACTCGGTCGTCCTCAACGGGAAGACGGAGCGCCTGCTGGACGATGTGGAGTTCAAGGGTTGGGATGACCAGTGGTACCGGCCCAACTCCCAGGGCTACCGGCGCCACCTCAACGACTTCGGGTTCTGATCCTCCGTGGCCCCTGGAGGTCGTGGACGCAAGCTCCTGTTGGCCGGTGGCGTCCTGCTGGTCATCGGTCTGACGTGGGTGCTGCTGCTCAAGGACGGTGAGCCGTCGCCCCAGATCACCGTCACGCCGGCGCCCGAGCGCATGATGGAGGTGACTCCGGCCCCTGCCGTGCGTGCGCGGCTGCGGCCCCTGGCCCCCGACCTGGTTCCACCCGCCGCGACAGGAGCCGCCCTCTCCGCCGCGCTGAACGAGGAGCGGGTGGAGTTGTCATCGAGCGCCCGCATCGAGGGCATCGACGCGGACCGCCCGTGGGTGTGCACAGGTGAGCCCCTGACGCTGTCCGCTCGCACCGGAGGGGAGGCCGAGCCGGGCATGGTCTCGCGTTGGGTGTGGCCGGGCTCGGAGACGGGTGCGGAACTGCAACCCGGCGCCCGGCTCCCGTGGCGTGCACCGGCCACGGCGGGTCGATACTTCGTGCGCTTCCAGCTCTGCAAGGACCTGGGGGGCCGGCGCGTCGGCGTGCTGGCCGAACAGGTCGTCGGCATTGATGTGCGCGCGTGCGGCCCGGGCGAGGGACAGGCCGATGCACTCCGCATCGAGGTCTCTCAGCGGGGCAATGAAGACTTCTCCTTCCGAGCGGTGTCACCGAAGTCCGCGACCACATACGCGTGGGACTTCGGTGATGGGAACTCCGCCGTGACGACGGAGCCTGGGGCCACGCATGTCTATGCGGCGCAGGCCCCCGGCGAGCCGGACGTGCGCAGCTTCACGGTGTCGCTGTCCGCCGGTGGTGCTGGAGGCGAGCAGACCGCGACGACGTTCGTGCAGGTCCGGGCGCAGCCGCCTTCCGATGCGCCCCCCGGAGCGAGCCTGAAGCTCGAACGCGTGACCGGACAAGCAGCGAGCGAGGGATGGAAGAGCCAGCTCCAGGTCGACGTTCCCGAGGGCAGCGAAGTCGCGTGGGAGCGCGTGGAGCGGCTGACCGTGGGTTGGGACGACCAGGTGGAGGTCCGCACGAGCGGGTGGCGCGAGGTCATCACCGTGGACGAGGACCTGGGACGTGGAGGCTTCCGGGGCCACGTCACCGTGCTTCCGTCCGACGTGCGGCCGGAGGTGAAGCAGGTCATCGACTCCCTCCACGGGCGCGACGCGACGGGGAAGGATGTGTCCCTGTCCTGGTCCTCCTACAAGGCCGGGCCCCAGCGCGTACCTCCGGTCCCTTCGGAACGCCCGCTACCGAAGTAGGTCATGCGGTTCCCGGGCCCACCGCGGCGTGCGCGAGAGGGGAGAGCGCCTCGATCACCTGCGCGGTGCGCACCACGCGGCCAAACTCGCTGTTCAGCGTGGTGAGGTGCGCGCGGTGGATCGTCTCGCCGTCCAGCAGCGCTCCGTCTGGCGTGGGCTGGCGCCACGTGTAGCAGGCGTCACCCACCACCACGAGGTCGAAGCCGAGGTTCGCCGCCATGCGCGCGGTGGTGGAGACGCACATGTCCGTGGAGATTCCGAAGAGCACCACCTGCCGGACGCCCGCCGCGCGCAGGCGCGACTCCAGGTCGGTCCCGATGAACGCGCTGTTGACGTGCTTGGTGACGAGCGGCTCGCCCGGCTGCGGCTCGAAGCCCCGCTTGAGCGCGTTGCCGGGAGTTCCCGGGGCGAGGGGAGAGTCGGGGTGGACGCTGTCATGGCGCACCACCACCACGGGGCGTCGGGCCGTGCGCCAGGCCGCGAGCAGCGCCAGGGCGTGGGCCTCCATGTCCGGGTTGTTGCGCGGTCCAAAGGGCCGCAGGTCGAAGCCCTGCTGCACGTCGATGGAGATGAGCACCGCGGTGTCGTCGAGCTGCATGGCCTTGCCCCTTTCGCCAGGTGCGGTGCACCCTAGGGTTCGGGCCTGCCGGACGCGACCCGGCAGAAGGACGGAACACCGGCACAGTGCCGGCGGAAGGGGAGACGCATGGCGCTGGACGAGCTCGACGGGCGCATCCTGGCCCTCCTGGAAGCGAATGGGCGGGAGTCCGCGACGAAGCTGGCGGCGAAGGTGGGGCTGTCGCGCAGCGCGGTGCAGGAGCGCGTGGCGCGACTCGAGCGTGACGGCATCATCCAGGGCTACACGGTGCGGCTCGGCGCGTCCGCCCGTCCGCCCGGCGTGGAGGCCTACCTCACGGTGAAGCTCTCGGGCCCCGTGTGCCCCCGCGTCGCGCCGCAGCTGCGGGACCTGCCGGAGGTGCTGCGCATCGAGTCGCTCGCCGGAGAGGTGGACATGCTCATCCGCGTGCGCGCCCCGGACCTGGGGGCGCTGTCGGAGCTGCGTGAGCGCGTCGCGCGCATCCCGGAGGTGCGCGCCGTCACCACCGCGCCCGTGCTCACGGTGCATCTGGACCGGGGCTGAGCGCCTCGCGGGGCCACAGGCTGGCCCTACTTCACAAGCCAGGCCGCGAAGCGCTTGTCGAGGAGCGGCGCTGCCTTGTCGACGGCGTCCCAGGTGTCGTCATCGAGCTTCGGCTCGTCGTGACCGAACGAACCCGCGCGCTTTCCGAAGGTCTTCTTGAGGTCGGCCGTGATCCACAGGTCGTTCATGTTGTGGAACCATCGCCACGCCATTTCACGGAGCCCCGGCGCATCGCGGAGGTGGTCATCCCAGAGGCCGCGCGGAAGCGCCTGCTTCACGAGCTCCGAACCCTTCGCCTTGCGTGTCTCGATGGCCGTGAGCAACGCCCGGTGTGCCGGGAAGCGCGAGGTATCGAGCAGGCCCCGTGTCGCGGCATAGCCGACGAAGAGCCCGGTCGTGACGTCGGGATATCGCATGAGCGCGCCTGCGCCCTTCACGGCAAGGGTGACGGAGAGGGAGTCATCGAACGAGAGGTCGAGCCACACGTGCTCCGACGTGTCGAGCGCGAACTCCCAGGAGGCGACGGTGAGCTCGTCCTCGTCCGCGAAGGCAGCGTGGCGACCGGTGGGCGGGCCGAGCAGCTTCGTGATCTCCGCCTCCGACTTCACCTTCCACGGCACGCCCAGGACATCCTCTCCAATCTTCGACCTCACCCACGCGGAAGAGACGTAGGGGATGAACGTCTTGGCGGTCTTTGGGATCGGCGGAAAGGCGTCGTTCAGGATTTCGTGGGAGAAGACGAGTTCGACGCCATGTTTCGTTGCCTCGACGTTCACCGCGTCGGTGTTCTCACTCGTGGACACGGGCACCTTCTTGCCAAGCTCCCCGGTCACGTAGGCGATGACCTCCGGGGTGTCCGCGCGCCGTCCGAGCACTGACGCCAGCCGCTGGGTCTTCGGGCCGAGCTTCTTCATCACCGCGGTCGGCGTGAACGTATGGACGGGCACGGTCTGCGTGGTCGCCGTGGGCGGGGGCACGGCGTCGCCATCCAGCCAGGCCGCGAAGTCGAAGGCCTTCGCCTTCGGCGCCTTGACCTTTTTCTCCTTCAGCCACGCGGCCAGCGCCTTCCGCCCGGACGCCGCCTCTTCATCGTCGAGTTCGTCGATCTCCGTCTCACCCCGGGACCACTGCGCCAGGAACTCCTCGAGGCTGTTCGCGACCGTCCGCGCCTCGCCCTCCGAACCGACCAACGCCACCGCCCGCGGAGCGTCGGCTCCGGGGTTCACGAGCGCGAGCAGCGAGCCGTCGGGAAGATGGAGGAACGCGAAGGCTTCGCGGCGAAGCCGGTCGGCCTTCTCAGGGCTCCACTCCTTCGGAATGGGCTCGGTCGCGAGTGCATCGAACCAGCCCAGCGTTCCGTGGGACTGCTTGCCAATCCAGGCGCCGAAGTCCGCTAGCAGCGGCGGAACCTCATGACCCTTCGGCGCCTTGGAGACCTTGACCGTGTATTTCGCCATTCGGATCAGCTTTGGCCACCGGTCCGAGGCTGTAAAGGCGCGAGTTTCAGTCCGTCAGCAGGACCATGAGCGTCTGGGACAGCTCCAGCGCCCCCGGGTACTTCGGGTCGAGCTTCACCGCCTCGTCGACGATGATGCTCGCCTCCCCCAGACGTCCCTCATCCTTGAGGGCCTGGGCATACGTGAAGTAGGCGGCCGCGGACTTCGGCTCCTTCGCGATGCGGTCCAGGTGCGCCTTCTCCTCGGCGCTCGGCGGAGTGAACGCGCCGGTGGGCGGGCACGGGTCTCCATACGCGCCCTTGATGCTCTTGGAATACGTGCCCGGCGCCAGGGCCTTCACTGCCTTCACGAGCGCCTTGGCATTCGTGTCCCCGTCACGCGCACAGAGCCCGAGCACGGCGATGTACAACCCCTTGTTGAGGCCGGGGTAGTCGTCGGACTTCTCCACCCGGGGGTAGTGCCAGCTCCCCTCGGTCAGCCGCACCCAGAGCACCTGCTTCTTGAGGGCCTCCAACGGGGCCTGCGCCTCGGCCTCCGTCTTCCCGCCTCCAAGGATGATGATGTCGTAGGTGCGGGGCTTCGGCTCCTTCGCCGAGGCAACCAGGGGAAACAGAACGAACGGGAGCAGCAGGATTCGAGCGGTCATCCTGCCACTCTATCCAGGACTCTTTTCGTCGACGCCCTCCCTTTCTATACAAGGGACGGACTTCTCCCTGGAGATTGATCATGCACCCCGTCCCTCACCCTTCCTGGTTCCGCCTCCATTCCCTGCTGCCCCGTCTCCGGCTCCTGACGGCGCTCGCACTGACCGGGGTCGCCCTGGGCATCGGTGCCTGTGATTCCGAAGAGCCTGCCGGTCCGCCCGCGACGCCGTCCCGCGACGCCGGCTCGGACGCGGGCCCCGTGGGGACGGATGCGGGCGGCCAGGAGCCGGACGGAGGCCCCGTGGATCCCCAGCCTGATGGGGGGCAGGACCCGCTGCCTCCCGCCTTCAGCCTCGCGACGTCCTCCGAACAGACGGTCCGCTTCGACCCGACGACGCGCACCGCGCTCGCCGTCGGAGTCCTCCGCCAGCCCACGTTCTCCGGGGACGTCCTGCTCACGGTGGAAGGGCTTCCTGCCCACGTGAGTACCGAGCCGCTGCCGGTGACCGTCTCCGCGACGGAAAGCGGGGCTCCGGTGGGCTTCTACCCGGACGAGTTCGCCGCCTATGGCCGGTTCCCCCTCACCCTGGTGGGAGTGGGCGGAGGCGAGCGCGTCGAGTTCCCCGTCACCCTGGTGGTCCAACCCGGACGGGCCGCGCTGGACAGCGCCTTTGGAACGGCAGGGGTCGCGATGCCCGCGTTGGGGCTGACGGCGGTGAGCATCAACGCCATGGCCGCGCAGCCGGACGGCAAGTGGCTCCTCGTGGGCTCCACCGGGGCCACGGGGCTGCGCGACGTGTTGGTGGCGCGACTGCTCCCGAATGGAACGCCGGACACTTCGTTCGGGACGCAGGGCGTGGTCGTCAGCGACATCTGCGGGAGTGACGACTACGCGGATGCCGTCACGGTGCAGTCGGACGGCAGCATCGTCATCGCGGGCGGCGCCATCGCCGGCACGAACACATGTGCGGGCACGAAGTACCAGAGCGTGCTGCTGGTCCGGTACACCTCCGCGGGGGGCCTGGACACCACGTTCGGGGGGACTGGCGTGCGCACCTTCCAGCTCTCCACGGGCAACTCCACCCTGCACGCGGTCACCCTCGACGCGACGGGCCGCATTGTCGGCGCGGGCACGGTCCGCAACTCCGACCTGGATCTGCTCGCGGTCCGCCTCCTTTCGACCGGTGCCCTGGACACCACGTTCAGCGGGGATGGCGTGGCCGCGGTGGACCTGGGCCGGGAGGACGATGGCCTGTGTGTCGTCACCGAGCCTGACGGCAAGGTCGTGGTGGCGGGAACCTCCAGCGGCAGCCTCAACACGCTGGCCCTGATCCGCTTCAACTCCAACGGCACCTGGGACCGGACCCTCGGCTATGTGCCTTCCTTCACTTCGCCGGACATCACCCCGCGCACGCTGCATCGGCTGGCTGACGGGAAGCTGCTGGTGGGCGGTCGGGCGGACTTCGCGGACGGAGCCACGAGGGCCACCCTGGTGCGGGTGTGGGCGGGCGGAGACGAGGACACCTCCTTCAACGGCGTCGGCTTCACCTTCCTCACGGCGGGCCTCCCCGGGGTGAAGGACGCGGTCGTTGGCACGGGCCTGCTGTCGGGTGGAGCCATCGCGCTCGCCACCTGGAGCCAGGATTCCAAGGGGGCTTCCGCGCTGGGCGTCATCCACGTGTCCGCGGATGGCGCGAGCACCCTTCGCTCGCACCGGACCGACCTGCCCGGTGACGAAAAGCCCACCACCGCGCTGCTGGACGCGGAGGGGTTCCTTCGCGTGGCGGGCACGCGCATCCCGGAAGGCCAGACCCAGGCCACGCCCTTCGTGACCCGCTTTCATCCGTACTGAGGCCCTCCTGCGGTGAGTTTCCGTTCCACCCGCTTTGCCTTTGACGCCCCGGGCCCCTCCTGCCCGGGGCGTGGCAGGTTCAACAGCCGCTGCTACTTGCGGCCCGAACGCTGCCGCTGACGCTTGAGGCTCTCCAGTTGTCGCTTCGCGCGGTCCTGGGCCGCGTCGACGGACGCCTGTGCCGCGGCAGGCTCCTGCCGTGCAAGCCGTGCCAGGGCGCTGATGGTCGGGTGCTCCAGCAGCTTGAGCAGCGGCAGGTCCTGACCCAGCACGGCCTTGAGCTGCGCGTGGGCCTGCACCATCAGCAGCGAGTGTCCGCCCAGGTCGAAGAAGTTGTCGTGCACGCCCACCTGTTCGACGCGCAGGACCTTGCGCCATACCTCCGCGATCTGTTCCTCCAGCTGTCCTTCCGGCGCCACGTAGGCTGCGCGCGTGGCGCGAGTCGCGGTGGGGGCAGGGAGGGCCTTGCGGTCCACCTTGCCGTTGGGCGTGAGCGGCAGCACCTGCAACTCCACCACCACGGACGGCACCATGTATTCGGGCAGGCGCCGCCCCACGGCTTCACGCAGGGCATTGCCTTCCACCGTCATGCCCGTACGGGCCACGACGTAGGCGACGAGGCGCACGTCGCCCGGGACGTCCTCGCGCGCCACCACCACCGCTTCGCGCACGGAAGGCTGCGCGGTCAGCGCCGCTTCAATCTCACCCGCTTCGATGCGGAAGCCCCGCACCTTGAGCTGGTGGTCCACGCGGCCCAGGAACTCCACCGTGCCGTTGGGCAGCCACCGTGCGCGGTCGCCCGTGCGGTACAGCCTCGCGCCTGGAAGCTGGCTGAACGGATCCGGCAGGAAGCGCTCCGCGGTGAGCGCGGGACGGAACAGGTAGCCGCGCACCACGCCCGCTCCGCCGATGTACAGCTCTCCCGGCACGCCCACCGGCACCGGCGCCATGCGCGCGTCCAGCACGTAGAGCTGGGTGCGCAGCAGCGGCGTGCCGATGGACACCACGCCTTCGCCTCCGTCCGCGTCCACCCGGTGTGTGGAGGACCAGATGGTGGTCTCCGTGGGGCCATACATGTTGAGCAGCTCGGCGTCGTCGGACAGGCGCTGTCGCAGCGCTGTGGCCAGGGCGCCCGGCAGGGCCTCTCCGCCCACCATCAGCCGCCGCAGCCCCGTGAGCGCTTCGGCCGCCTGGGAGTCCGCCAGCAGGGTCCGCGCGAGTGACGGCGTGCCCTGCAGGTGCGTGATGCCGGATTCGCGCAGGTGTTCCGGAATCGACCGGACCCTGCCCGTCCACCGGTGGTCTCGCGCGTGACGGTCCTTCACCTCGCGCAGTCGGGGCAGGCTTTCGAGCACCGTCTGCGTGGGGATTCCGAAGTCGATGAGGCAGCCCACCTCGTCCACGCCCAGCGCCTGGAGTTGCTCCACGCGCTCCCGTACCGAACGAGGCGTGCCGAACAGACCGCTCGTCTCGAAGTAGCGCTCGAAGGCGTGGCCCGCGAGCCGGTCCAGGTCCGCCTCGGTGGCCGCGTCCATGTCCACGCCCAGGGTGCGTCCCAGGCCGCGCATCAGGTCCGCGGAGCTCTTGAGGTAGTTGCGGAACGGCTGCTCCACCACCGCGCGCACCTGGGCCGTGTCCTCGCCGATGAAGGTGTGCAGCATGAGGGTGACGTGGCCCTCTCCGGCGTGGCCCGCGTCGCGCCAGGCCTCGCGGTAGAGCGCGAGTTTCTTCTCCAGGTCCTCCCACGTCTGGCCCAGCAGGTGGGTGAGGACGTGGCAGCCCTTGCGGCCCGCGGTGATGAACGTGTCCGGGTTGCCCGCGGCGGTGAGCCACAGGGGCAGCGTCGCCTGCACGGGCCGGGGCCGCAGCGTCACGTCCACCTGCGCGCCCGCGCCGCCGGGGAAGCGCACGGACTCGCCGGCCCACAGCCGCCGCAGGGTGTCCACGCCCTCCAGCATCCGCTCCCGGCGCTGCTCGTACTGCTCCGGCGCGAAGACGAAGTCATTCGCATGCCAGCCGGACGCGACGGAGATGCCGACCCGTCCGCCAGAGAGGTTGTCCACGAGCGCCCACTCCTCGGCCACCCGCACGGGGTGATGCAAGGGCAGCACGACGCTTCCGGCGCGGATGGCGATGTGCTTCGTCACCGCGGCGATGGCGGCGCTCGCGACGGCGGGGCTGGGATAGAGCCCGCCGAAGGCGTGGAAGTGCCGCTCCGGCGTCCACACGGCGGCGAAGCCATGGGCGTCCGCGTACTTCGCGCCCTCCAGCAGCAACCGGTAGCGGTCGCCCCCCGCCGCCTCCGCATCGTCCGCGAAGTAGAACAGGCTGAAGTCCAGCGGCTTGCGGCGTACGACCGGTGCTCGCGCCGGAGCCTTCCTCATCGCGCCGTCGCCCTGCACCACGACGCGGAAGCCGCGCGTGAGCGTCCACAGCAGCTCCAGCACGGAGATGTCGAAGGAGATGCTGGTCACGGCCAGCCACGTGCCCACGGGCGCGTTGCCCACGCGGGCGTCCATGGCGCTGAAGAAGTTGGCCACGCCCCCGTGCGGCACCATCACGCCCTTGGGACGCCCGGTGGAGCCGGACGTGTAGATGACATAGGCGAGGTCCTCTGGCGTGACGCCCGAGTGCGGCGGCCCGAGCACCTCCAGCTCGAATGCCTCCTCCGAATCCAGGAGGACGGTGTGCACGCCCTCGGTCGGCAGGGCATTGACCAGGTGCGACTGTGTCACCAGCACCCGCGCCTGGGAGTCTTCCAACATGGAAGCCAATCGCTCACGCGGGTACTCCGGATCCAGCGGGACGTAGGCGCCACCGGCCTTGAGGATGGCGAGCATCGCCACCACCATCCCGGCGGAGCGCTCCACGCTCAAGCCCACGCGCACGTCCGGTCCCACGCCCTGCTCGCGCAGGTGCCACGCCAGCGCGTCGCTGCGCGCATCCAGCTCCGCGTACGAGAGCGTCTCGTCGTCGGCCACCACCGCCACCGCGTGCGGGGTGCGCAGGGCCTGCGCGCGGAACTGCGCGGGGAGGCAGCGGGCGTCGTCCTGGATCGAGGGCGGCGTCAGGTCGTTCCAGTCCTGGAGCAGCGTGCGCCGCTCCGCCTCGTCGAGCAGCGGCACGTCCGCCACCGACATCCCGGGCGAGGCCACCACGCCGCGCAGCAGGGCCTGGAAGTGACGCGCCAGCCGCGCCACCGTGTCGGGCGTGAAGAGGTCGGTGCGGTACTCCAGCGCGCCGTCCAGGCCCTCGGGCGTCTCCACCAGGGCGAGCTGCAGGTCGAACTTCGCGGTGCCCTCCACGGCGCCGTCGGGGACGGGCAGCACCGGGCGCCACATCATCCCGGGCACGTCCATGGACAGGGGCGGCAGGCTCTCCAGCAGGAGGTTCACCTGGAACAGCGGGTTCTCCGCGCCACGGTTCGCGCGGGCCGCGCCCACCACCTCCTCGAAGGGCAGGTCCGCGTGGGCCAGTGCCTCGTGGAAGGTGCGGCGCGTGCGGTCGAGCAGCTCGCGGAAGGCCGGCGCGCCCGACACGTCCATGCGCAGCACCAGCGTGCTCGCGAGGAAGCCCACCACGTCACGCAGGCCGGGCCGCTCGCGGTTGGCCACGATGGTGCCCAGGCCGAAGTCCTCCTGCGCGCTGTAGCGGTGCAGGATCGCCGTCCACGCCGCCGCCAGGGTGACGAAGAGGGTGCAGCCCTCCTGCCGTCCCAGCGCCTTCAGCTCCTCCACCAGCGGGCGCGGCAATGACAGCCGATGCAGCGCGCCCTGGAACTTCGGCTCGCGGGGCCGCGGGAAGTCGGTGGGCAGCTCCAGACGCGGCAGATTCTCCAGGCGCCGCGCCCAGAAGGCTCGCGAGCCGTCCAGCAGGGGCCCCAGGCTTCGCTGCCACCGGGCGTGGTCCACCGGCTGGAAGGTGGGAAGCGGCAGGGTGCTGGACGTCCCCGCCAGCGCCTCGCTGTAGAGCAATGACAGCTCACGCGCGAGCAGCCCCAGCGTCCAGCCATCCGTGATGATGTGATGCTGGGTCATCAACAGCACGTGCTCGGAGTCGTTCAGGGCCACGAGCGCGGCGCGCACCAGCGGCCCTTCACCCAGGCGAAAGGGCTCCTGCCCATGCGCGAGCGCATGTCGCCGCAACGCGGCCTCGCGCTCCTCGGGAGGAAGCGCACGCAGGTTCACCCGTGGCAGATCCAGCGACGCGGCCGGAGCCACCACCTGTCGGGGCTGCCCCTCCACCTCCGGGAACGAGGTGCGCAGCATGGGGTGCCGGAGCAGGAGCCCATCGAGCGCGCTGCGCAGCGCGGCCTCATCCAGCCGTCCCGTGAGGTGGAGCTGAAAGTGGACGTTGTAGAGCGCGCGGTGGGGAACCAGCCGGTCCAGGAACCACAGCCGCTGCTGACCCGAGGACAAAGGCAGCTCACCGTCCAGCGGACCCCGCACCATCGGAGGCAGTGCGGCGTCCTTCGCCCCGCCCCAGGCCTCCAGCAACCGCGAAGCTGCGGACGCGAGGGTAGGGTGCTGCCAGAGGAACGCGGGAGACAGCGAGACACCCAGCGCCGTCTCCAGCTCCGCGTGCAGCTCCAACGCCATCAGCGAGTCCAGACCCAGCCCCGCGAGCGACGCATCGTCGGCCAGGGACGCGGTGGCCACGCGCAGCACCCGCGCCAGCTCCTCGCGCAGGTAGCCGGTGAGCACCTGCTGCCGTTCCAGCCCGGGCGCGGCGTTCAGTCTTTCGCGGACAGGTACGGCCGGAGTGGTGGGCGTGGCCTCGGCCACCTCCTGGGCGACCGACGCCTCGATGACCTCCAACTCCCCCGCGAGGTACGCCTCGCGCGTGGCCCGCCGCTGGATCTTCCCGCTGGATGTCTTCGGGATGCTCCGCGCCTGGAGCAGCAGGACCGCGTGCGCATGCACTGCGTGCTCCTGGGCCATCGCCCCCCGCAGGGCGGTGACGACGGCGTTCGCATCGAAGCCCTCGCGCACGTCCACCTCGGTGGCGACGACCAGGCGCTCCTCGCCCTCCACCTCCACGCAGAAGGCGGCGGTGCACCCGGGGCGCACGGCCCGGTGCGCCTGCTCCACCGTCAGCTCCAGGTCGTTCGGGTACAGGTTGCGACCGCGGATGATCAGCAGGTCCTTGAGCCGGCCGGTGACGAACAGCTCTCCGTCCGCGGACAGGAAGCCCAGGTCCCCGGTGCGCAGGAACGGACCCTCTCCGTGGGCCAGACGCCCGTCGAACGCGTGGGCCGTCTCCTCCTGGCGGTTCCAGTAGCCACC
>NZ_RAWB01000028.1 GCF_003612055.1 Corallococcus llansteffanensis | reverse complement strand
GCATCGGGGGCATGACTACCTTCAACGCATCACCCCTGGAGGGCGCCATGACCGTGGCCTGCACCACCAATTTCTCCGAGGCCTCCGGGCGTGCGTGTGAGGCGGCGGGCCTCCTCGCCAAGCGGATGCAGGTCCCGTTGTGTCTGATCCACGTGATGCCTGGGACCGTGATGCGCACCTTCGGGCAGACCGGCTTGGAGGCCGTCCAGACCGCGCTCCAGGAAGAAGGCCGGAGGCTGGAGGAGCTGTGCGGCATGGCCGTGGAGCGCCTCCTCCTGACGGGGGAGCCGGAGAGGGCCCTGGCCGAGCTCGTGACGAAGCGCGACTTCCAACTGGTGGTGGCCGCCGCGCCGCCCGCGGAGACGCCCTTCCTGGGCCTGGGAGGCACGGTCGACCGGATGGCCCAGGAGCTGAAGATGCCCTTCCTCGTGGTCCGGGGAGGCTCGGCCCTGACGGCGTGGGCGCGTGGCGAGCAACCCCTGCGGGTGATGCTGGGGGTGGATCGCTCTCGGCCGTCCGAGGTCGCGCGGGACCAGGTGAAGAGGCTGGCGAAGCTCGGGCCGCTGGACGTGGTGGGCGGCCGGGTCTTCTGGGTGTCCGAGGAGGCGGAGCGCATGGGGCTGGTGCATCCGCACAGCTACAAGGACGTGTCCCCCGAGCTGCGCGACGCGCTGGAGCGGGAGGTGTCCGCGATGCTGGAGCCGCTGCGCTCGGAAGGCGTGACGGTCCGCACGCGACTGGAGCCGGGGCTGGGCCGCGTCGCGGATCACCTGGTCGCGCTGGCCGCCGAGGAGCAGGTGGACCTGCTGGTCGTGGGCACGCACCACCGCAAGGCGCTCGCCCGGCTGTGGAGCGTGTCGCAGCACGCCCGGCGACTGGCCACCATGTCGGTGCTGAGCGTGCCGGTGCTCGCGGTCGAGCGGGGCCTGGAGGCGGAGCTGCCCCGGGTGCGCGCGGTGCTCGCGACCACGGACTTCCTGGAGCCGGGGGACCGCGCCATCGCCTATGCCTTCGCGCTGACGCCGCCCGGGGGCACGGTGCACCTGCTGCACGTCGAGCCCGCGAAGGCCACGCCCGAACAGCTCCAGGCGGCGCGGCGGCAGTTGGAGCAGCGCGTGCCCCGCGCGGAGCAGGACGGGGACCACAAGGTGGAGCTGTCGGTGCTCACCGGGGATGACGTCGCGGGCGTCATCACCCAGGCCGCCGAACGGTATGGCGTGGACCTGCTCTGCCTGGGCACGCACGGCCGCGGCGGCGTCAGCCGGGTGGTGCTGGGCTCGGTGGCGCAGCAGGTGATGGCGCGCAGCGACCGGCCCGCCGTGACGGTGCGCATGCCCCGCGCGTGAAAGAGCGTGAAAGAGAGAGAAGAGGAGCAGTCCATGCGAGCCACCGTGTTCCGAGGCATCAACCAGGTGGGTGTGGAGGAGGTCGAACGCCCAAAGGCAGGGGCGGGCGAGGCCGTCATCCGCGTCACGCTCACCACCATCTGCGGCACCGACGTGCACATCGTCCGGGGCGAGTACCCGGTGAAGCCGGGCCTCACCGTGGGCCACGAGATGGTGGGCGTCATCGACGAATTGGGCCCGGGCGTCACCGGCTACCAGGAGGGAGAGCGCGTGCTGGTGGGGGCCATCACGCCGTGCGGCCAGTGCCGGGGCTGCCTCTCCGGCCACCTGTCCCAGTGCGGCCATGGCTCCGGCCTGGAGGCCTCGGGCGGCTGGCGCCTGGGCAACACGATGAACGGCGCGCAGGCCGAGTACGTGTGCGTGCCCTTCGCGCAGGCCAACCTGGCCCCCATCCCGGAGGGGCTGACGGATGAGCAGGTGCTGCTGCTGGCGGACATCGCCTCCACCGGCTTCAGCGGCGCGGAGTCCGGCGGCGTGCGCATTGGCGACGCGGTGGTGGTGTTCGCCCAGGGGCCCGTCGGGCTGTGCGCCTCCGTGGGCGCGCGGCTGATGGGCGCCTCGCTCGTCATCGGCGTGGACGGAGACGAGTCGCGCCTCGCCATGGCGCGCAAGCTGGGCGTGGACGTGGCGCTCGACTTCCGCCAGCAGGATGTCGTGGCGGAGGTGAAGCGGCTCACCGGGGGCGGCGTGGACGTGGCCATCGAGGCGCTGGGAACGCAGCAGACCTTCGAGAGCGCCCTGCGCACCCTGAACCCCGGCGGCACGCTCTCCAGCCTGGGCGTGTACTCCGGCAAGCTACAGCTGCCCTACGACGCCTTCGCCGCGGGCCTGGGCGACCACCGCATCGTCACCACGCTCTGCCCGGGTGGCAAGGAGCGGATGCGCAGGCTCATGGAGGTGGTGCGCGCGAAGCGCGTGGACCTCACGCCGCTCTTCACGCACCGCTTCGCGCTCCAGGACATCCGCGACGCCTACGAACTCTTCAGCCAGCGCAAGGACGGCGTCTTCAAGGTCGCGATCCGTCCGTGACCGTGGAGCGCCTCCGGCCGTCCTGTTTCCCACCCCGGCCGGAATATGCGCGGGGACCGGCGTAATCACCTCCGATGGCGGCATTTTCCGCTCGATTGCTTCCGGGTGATTCCATGGCGCGTTCCTTGTTTCGTCTTCCGCGGCTGCTTCCGCTCCTGGCCACCTCCCTGCTGGCGGCCTGTGGCGGCGGCGAGGACGATCCCGGTGACGGCACCGGGCCCGACGGCACCTGCGTGCGGAACATCTCCGGCAACCTGGGCAGCACGACGAGCTGGGCCCCCGGTGACGAGCGCTGCGTCTACGCGGTGACGGGCGTCGTGGAGGTGAGCGGCGCGCTGACGCTCGCCCCCGGAACGGTGGTCCGCTTCGGGCCCAACGCGGGGCTGCTCGTCACGGCGACGGGTTCGCTCAACGCGGTGGGCACGGAGGCCCTGCCCATCACCTTCACCTCGACGACGGCCGCGCCGGGCTTCTGGAAGGGGCTCGCGTTCAAGTCCAACAACCCCGCCAACGTGCTGGAGCACGTGGTCATCTCCTACGCGGGCAACGAGGAGCCCTTCTGCTGTGACTTCTTCTACGGCCCCGGAGGCAGCTTGGACGCGCGGGCCGCCGTGCTGGTGGGCTCCCTGCAGGACTCCGTCAGCCAGGTGCGCATCGCGCACACGACGGTGGAGAAGAGCGGCACGCAGGGCCTCTTCGCCTTCAACAAGGCGCGGCTGCCGGGCTTCACGCAGAATGTGTTCCGGGGCAACCTGGGCGCGCCCGTCACCGTGAGCATGTCCATCGTGGGCGCGCTGGACACGGCGAGCATCTACTCCGGCAACAGCGCGACCAGCCCCGCGGCCAACGGCGACAACGTCGTCCACGTCCTGGGCGCACCGGTCGCGGACTCCGGAGCGACCCAGACGATGCGCAGGCTGGACGTGCCCTACGGCATCTCCACCGGCCTGCCGGACACCACCGTCTCCTACACCGGCGCGCTCACCATCGAGCCGGGTACGCGGCTCCAGTTCGAAGCGCAGTCCGGCCTCCGCATCGAAGGCAACGGCACGCTGGTGGCGCGGGGCACGGCGGCGGACCGCATCGTCTTCACGGGCAGGACGGAGACGCCGGGCTACTGGAAGGGCCTCTCCTTCCGCTCCGCGGGCGGCAACAGCGTCATCGCCTTCGCCGAGGTGCGGCACGGCGGCTCGGACGCCTTCTGCTGCGACTACTTCACGAGCGACGGGGACATCATCGCCAACATCTCCGTGGGCGGCGGCGTGAGCTCCTCGGGCCTGGGCCGGCTCCAGCTCACCGACACCGTCATCTCACAGAGCCCCGCGTATGGCGTCTACGTCTTCAAGACGGCCACCTTCAGCGAGAGCGGCAACACGTACAGCAACAACGCCCAGAACCTGGGCCGCGAAATCTGAAGCGGTGCCTCCAACACCGCTTCAGCCGCCGCGCACCGGCCCGGAAGGCCGGCGCGCGGCGGTCGGAAGCACCTGTCTTTCCGGGGGTTGCGTCTCCACACAGGCCCCGCGCAGGCTCCCGGTTCATGAGCGACTCCCCCGCCCCCCACCCTGCTCCGAAGACCGCCGACCTCTGTGATGCCCATGCGGGCACCGCGCACTTCCAGATCGCCGAGCCCGGCTTCGGGGACTACGGCGGCCGCCGCGACTTCTCCGGTCCCATCAGCACCGTGCGGGCCCCCGAGGACAACTCGCTCGTGCGCAAGGCCCTGGAGGAAGCCGGCCGGGGCCGCGTGCTGGTGGTGGATGGCGGTGGCAGCCGCCGCTGCGCGCTGGTGGGGGATCAGCTCGCCGCGCTCGCGCAGAGGAACGGCTGGGCGGGCGTGGTGGTGAACGGCTGCATCCGCGACGCGGAGGAGGTGGGCCGCACCGCCCTGGGCGTGAAGGCCCTGGGCACCCACCCGCTCAAGAGCGGCAAGCGCAACGAGGGCCAGCGCGACGTGGAGGTGCGCTTCGCGGGGGTGAACTTCATCCCGGGCCACCACCTCTACGCGGACGCGGATGGCATCGTCACGTCGGAGCAGCCGCTGCGCTGAGGCGGTCCGCCCGGGAGGCTCATCCCACCGCGAGGGCCCGGGGCACCGTGGCTTCGAGCGCGGCGTGGAGGCGGGAGGCGGCGTCGCCGACTTCCTTCCGCCAGGCCATCCGCCACGGTCGCCGCAGCGCCCCTGACGCCAGCCGCTTCGTGACGAGGTCGCCCTTCGCGAGATGCGGGGTGGTGATCCACTCGGAGATGACCGCGATGCCCAGGCCCGCGCGGGCCACGTCGAGGATGGCCTCGGTGAGCGGCAACTTCTCCACCTTGAGGCGGGGCCGCTCGCGGCCGAACACCTGCGTCATGAACCAGTGCGTCTCCGCCGGGGGCGTCTGTCCCGTGAGGATCGTGCTGCCGCGAATGTCCTCGCGGGTGAGCGCCCTGCGGGATGCCAGCGGGTGCGACGCGGCCATCACGAAGACAATCTCATCCGAGAAGAGCGGCCGCGCTTCCACCCCGATGCGCGGCGGGACGGACGCCGTGGTGATGAGCGCCACGTCCAGCTCCCCCGCCATGAGCGCCTGGACCGGGGCCTGGGTGTGCTCCACCGACAGGGACAGGCCAAGCCCCGGCAGGCTCTTGCGCAGCGTCACCAGCGCGGACGGCAGCCAGTGGTAGGCGGTGTAGCACTCGCACACGAGCCGGAGGCGGACGGACGGCGCCACCGGCGCGCGCACGCGGTGCTCCAGGTCGCCCAGCTCCACCAGGAGCCGGGTCGCGCCCGTCACCAGCTCTTGGCCCGCCACGGTGGGCACCAGCCCGCGAGGCGTGCGCTCGAAGAGGCGTGCTCCCAGCCGCTCCTCGGCCGCGAGCAGCGCGCGGCTCACCGCCGGCTGCGTGAGGTGCAGGACGGCCGCGGCCTTCGCCGTGGTGCCCGCGGAGGCCAGGGCCAGCACCACGCGCAGGTCGCGCACGTCGAGGCGGGTGGCCGGTGGGGAGGCGATGTCTTGCATGCATCGAGTCTATGTCAACGATGCGTTGGACGCATCCCCTTCAGAGATGGAGAGTGCCCTCCGTTGTCGCGAAGACCACCCGCTTCCAGGTCCTGGAGGACCGTCCCATGCAGCTCTACTTCTCCCCCCTCGCCTGCTCCGCCGCGACGCGCATGTGCTTCTACGAGGCCGGCACCGAGGCGACGTACATCGAGGTCGACTCGAAGACGAAGCGCACGCACGACGGGAAGAACTATCTGGAGGTACATCCGCTGGGGCTCGTCCCCGCGCTGCGCACCGACGACGGCGACGTCCTCACGGAGAACGCCGCCATCCTCCAGTACCTGGCCCAGACGCTGCCCCAGGCGGAGCTCGCGCCCACCGACCCCCGGGGCCGCGCGCGGCTCCAGCAGTGGCTGTCCTTCATCGGGACGGAGCTGCACAAGGCGACCTTCTTCCCGCTCCTCGACAAGAAGTCCACCGAGGGCGCCAGGGCCTACGCCCTGGAGAAGAGCACGGCCCGGCTCGCGTACGTGGAGCAGCACCTCACCGGGCGTGAGTTCCTCCTGGAGCGCTTCAGCGTGGCGGACGCGTACCTCGTCACCGTGCTGGGCTGGTGCGTGGCGACCCCCATCGAGCTGAAGAAGTGGCCCGCGCTCAGCGCGTACTTCGCGCGCCTGTCGCAGCGCCCCAGCGTCGCGAAGGCCTTCGCGGAGGAGCGGGTGCTGTACCTGGCCGAGCTCGAGAAGAGCAGGTCGCACCCGTAACGGCCGTGCGTCAGCGCTTCGCTGCGGCCTTGAGGCCCGGCCACACGGAGCGCAGCGTCCCGGCGATGGCTCGCAGCGCCTCCTCCCTGGGGTGTCCGGGACGCCACGCCAGCGCGAGCGTCCGGCCCGGCCCCGGCGGCGCGAAGGGCCGCACCACCAGCTGCCCCTGCCGGTTCTCCATGGACACCGCGAGCTGGGGCAGCAGCGTGACGCTGCCAGACGCCATCACCATCTGCGCCAGCGTCGTCAGGCTGGTGGCGCGGAAGTCCACCTCGCGCGCGCCCACGCGCGTGCACAGCGCCAGCGTCTGGCTGCGGAAGCAGTGCCCGTCCTCCAGCAGCAGCACGTCCTCGTCGTCCAGGTCGCGCAGCCGCACCTGCTTCTTGCGCTCCAGCGGGTGCCCGGGCGGCGCCGCGACGACGAAGGGGTCCTCCGCGATGACCTCGTGCTCCACCGTCCGACCCAGCTCCGCGTCCACCGCCAGGAGCGCCGCGTCCAGCCGGCCCTCATCCAGGTCGCGCATGAGCAGCGCCGTCTTCTCCTCGCGCAGCCGCAGCTTCAGCTTCGGGTAGCGCTTCACCAGCGCGGGCACCACCTCCGGCAGCACATAGGGCGCCACCGTCGGGATGGCCCCCAGGTGCAGCGGGCCCGCGAACGGATCGCCCATGCGGGCCGCCGCCTTCAGGAGGTCCTCCGCTTCCGTGAGCACCCGCCGCGCCCGGGCCACCAGCTCCGTGCCCGCGGGCGTGAGCAGCACCCGGCGCGCGTCCCGCTCGAACAGCTTCACGCCGAGCACCGCTTCGAGCTGTTGGATCTGCGCGCTCAGGGCGGGCTGGGAGACGTGGCACTGCTCGGCCGCCCGCCGGAAGCCCAGCGTGTCCGCCACCGCCACCACGTACTCCAGTTGCCGCAGGGAGATGTCGTTGAGCGAGGCCATGGTCCTCCTGGAACCGATAACCCCTGGCTATCACTTCCATCCAAACGATGTCTTGGCCCAATCAGCGCGGACTCTCTACCTTTCCTCCCGTCGAAGCACCCCGACGTCTTCACGAGGGAGAGAATCCGTGTCCAAGCCCCAGCGCCCCACCCTGACCACCGAAGCCGGAGCCCC
Source organism: Corallococcus llansteffanensis (assembly GCF_003612055.1). Classification (GTDB taxonomy): domain Bacteria; phylum Myxococcota; class Myxococcia; order Myxococcales; family Myxococcaceae; genus Corallococcus; species Corallococcus llansteffanensis. The sequence continues at coordinate 27,834 of NZ_RAWB01000028.1, read as the reverse complement.
GGTCTCCGACAACCAGCACTCGCAGACCGTGGGGCCCAACGGTCCGGTGCTGCTGCAGGACCACCACCTGCTGGAGAAGCTGGCGCGCTTCAACCGCGAGCGCATCCCGGAGCGCGTGGTGCACGCGGTGGGCTCCGGCGCCTACGGCACCTTCGAGGTGACGTCCAAGGACGTGTCCCGCTACACGCGCATGAAGCTCTTCAACACCGTGGGCAAGAAGACGGAGGTGTTCCTGCGCTTCTCCACCGTGGCCGGCTCCAAGGGCGCGCCCGACACCGCGCGCGACCCCCGGGGCTTCGGCGTGCGCTTCTACACGGAGGACGGCAACTGGGACCTCGTGGGCAACAACACGCCCGTGTTCTTCCTGCGCGACGGCATCAAGTTCCCGGACTTCATCCACTCGCAGAAGTACGACCCGTATACGAACTGCCAGGAGCCCGACAACGTCTGGGACTTCTTCTCCTACTCGCCGGAGGCCACGCACCAGTTCACCTGGCTGTTCGGTGACCGGGGCATCCCCGCGACGCTGCGCCACATGGACGGCTTCGGCTCGCACACCTTCCAGTGGGTGAACGCGGAGGGCGGGCGCTTCTGGGTGAAGTTCCACTTCAAGACGGACCAGGGCATCAGCACCCTCACCACGCCGGAGGCGGAGGCGCTGGGCGGCAAGGATCCGCAGCACCACCAGCGCGACCTGTACAAGGCCATCGAGCGCGGCGAGTTCCCCTCGTGGACGCTCAAGGTCCAGGTGATGCCGGAGGCCGCCGCCGCGAACTACCGCTTCAACCCGTTCGACCTCACCAAGGTGTGGCCCTACAAGGACTTCCCCCTGATGGAGGTGGGCAAGCTCACCCTGGACCGCAACCCGGAGAACTTCTTCGCGGAGGTGGAGCAGGCCGCCCTGGACCCCGCGAACTTCGTGCCCGGCATCGGCCCGTCGCCGGACCGGATGCTCCAGGCGCGCCTGTTCGCCTACGGCGACGCGCACCGCTACCGGCTGGGCATCAACAGCACGCAGCTGCCGGTGAACTCGCCGCGCGGCGTGAAGGGCGGCGCGCGCAACTACGGCCGTGACGGCGCCATGCGCTTCGACGGCAACGGCGGGCGCGGCCCCAACTACGAGCCGAACAGCTTCGGCGGCCCCGTGCAGACGGACGAGGCCCCCGGCGTGGGCTACGGGGTCAGCGGCCTGACGGGCACCTACGTCCACGGCAAGCACGCGGAGGACGACGACTTCGTGCAGGCAGGCGCGCTCTACCGCCTGATGCCCGAGGAGGCGAAGCAGCGCCTGGTGGAGAACATTTCAGGCAGCCTCGCCCAGGTGAGCCGCGAGGACATCATCGCCCGCGCCATCGCGCACTTCCGCGCGGCCGACGAGGAGTATGGTTCCCGCATCGCCTCCGCCGTCCAACAACTGCGCCGCGCGCGCTAGCCAGAAGGGACCGCTGTCCATGAGCTCGAACGTCACGAAGAACGACGCCCCGCCTCCCGCAGTGGACACCGGCACGGATGACCCCGCGGTGCTGGAGCTGGCGAGGACTGCCTTCTCGCTCGCCCGCACGGGGGATGCCGGGCAGTTGGCGACGCTGCTCGACGCCGGCCTGTCCCTGGGGCTGCGCAACGAGCGGGGGGATTCGCTGCTGATGCTGGCCAGCTACCACGGCCACGTGGACGCCACCCGCCTGCTGCTGGAGCGCGGGGCGGATCCGGAGCGGACCAACGACGGCGGACAGTCGCCGCTGGCGGGCGCGGCCTTCAAGGGCAACGTGGCCATCGCCACGCTGCTGCTGGACCGGGGCGCACGGGTGGACGGCGCGGGCCCGGATGGCCGCACGGCGCTGATGTTCGCGGCCATGTTCGACAAGCTGGAGGTGCTGGAGCTGCTGCTCCAGCGCGGCGCGAACCCGGAGCAGCGGGACGCGGATGGGCGCACGGCGCGGGACTACGCCCGGGCCATGGGCGCGCCCCGCGCGGCCCTCCGGTTGGAGCCCCCGGTCTCCCAGACGCCCTGAGGCGGGGCACGGACTCAGGCGCTCAGGCGTGCGGGTGGCCCCAGGCCTCTTCCTGGGGCTTCCCCTGCCCGTCCGTGTCCCGCGTGACGTCCTCCACGAACGACGTGACGCTCTCCACGATGTGCTCGGCGTCGATGCCGGCCGCGTTCAGGAGCTCCGCGGGCTTGCCGGAGCCGGGCTGCTTCGTCACGGCGAGGCGCACCACCGAGGGGAGCCGCTGGCGCTCGCCGGTGAACGCCTCCAGCACCGCGTCCGCGAGCCCGCCCTCGGCCCAGTGGTCCTCCACCACGATGAGCCTTCCGTGCGTCTCGCGCGCGGCCTCGCGCAGCGTCTTCGCGTCCACCGGCTTCACCGAGTAGAGGTCGATGACGCGCACCGCGACGCCCTCCTCCTTCAGCATCGCCCAGGCCTTGAGCGCTTCGTGCAGCGTGATGCCGGCGGCCACCACCGTCGCCACGTCCTGGTCGGACCGGCGGAGCACCTTGCACCCGCCGATGGGGAACTCCTCCGACGCGGGGTAGAGCACCGGCGTCTTCTCCCGGGTGCTGCGCAGGTAGGTGATGCCCTGGCACTCCACCACCTGGGCCAGCAGCTTCGCGGTCTGGTTGGCGTCGCTCGGGTAGAGCACGGTGCTGCCGCCCACCGCGCGCATCATCGACAGGTCCTCCAGTGCCATCTGCGAAGGGCCGTCCTCGCCAATGGACACGCCCGCGTGGCTGCCGCACAGGTGCAGCGTGGCGTTGGAGATGGACGCCATGCGGATCTGATCATAGGCGCGCGACAGGAAGGCCGCGAAGGTGCTGACGAAGGCGCGCTTGCCCAGCACCGCCATGCCCACCGCGCTGGACACCATGTTCTGCTCGGCGATGTACATCTCGAAGTAGCGCTCGGGGTGGGCCTTGCGGAACTCGTCCGAGTACGTGGAGTTGGACACCTCCGCGTCCAGCGCCACCACGTCCGGGCGCGCGTTGCCCAGGGCCAGGAGCGCGTCGCCGTAGGCCTTGCGGGTGGCCTCCTTCTGGCCCACCTCGTAGGTGGGCAGCTTCAGCGGCGCGGCGGTGTCCTGGCCGGAGGGCCGGAGCGCGTCCGGCTTCTTCACGTCGATGCGCATGTGGCGCTCGCCGCCCAGCTCCTGGATGGCGTCCCGCGCCTTGTCCTCGGGGAGCGGCTTGCCGTGCCAGCCGTCCTGGTTGGCGATGAGCGAGGAGCCGTGCCCCTTCTCCGTCTTGCAGATGAGGCAGGTGGGCTGGCCCTGCTTCGACTGCGCTTCGGCGAGCGCGCGGTCGATGGCGTCCAGGTCGTGGCCGTCGAGCGTGATGGCGTGCCAGCCGAACGCCCGCACCCGGGCGGCATACGCCTCGCCGTTCCAGCCCAGCTCCGTCTGCGTGCTCTGGCCCAGCCGGTTCATGTCGATGATGGCGCAAAGGTTGTCGAGCTTGTAGTGCGAGGCCTTGTCGAACGCCTCCCACACGGAGCCCTCGGCGGTCTCGCTGTCGCCCATGAGCACGTAGGTGCGGAACGGCAGCCGGTCCAACCGCGCGGTGAGCGCCATGCCCACGCCGATGGCCAGCCCCTGCCCCAGCGAGCCCGTGGCCACGTCCACGAGCGGCAGCACGTGCGGGTTGGGGTGTCCCTCGAGCCGGCTGCCGAACTTGCGCAGGCTCATCAATTCCTTGTCGTCGATGGCGCCCGCCGCCTTGAAAGCGGAGTAGAGGACCGGGCAGGCGTGGCCCTTGGAGAGCACGAAGCGGTCGTTGTTGGGGGCGCGCGGCTGCTGGAAGTCGAAGCGCAGGTACTTCTGGAACAGCACCGCCAGGATGTCCGCCGCGGACATGGAGGAGCTGGGATGTCCCGAACCCGCCGCCGTGGTGCACCGGATGCTGTCGATGCGCAGCTGCGCCGCGAGGTCCGCCAAGGTATCCGCCATCGTTTCGCTCCTGGGGTGGAGGCACCTGGGTGCCCTTCCGTACTGTGTTGACTGCCCGGGCCCGGGAGAAGCGCTCCGCCCCGCTGGCCCCGGTCCCAGGCAGAATCCGCGAGTGCCCGCCCGCCCGCTCGGACCTGGGGGGCTGGACGTGAGCACATTCAGGAAACGCCATCCGGGGAGCCGCGCGCCCCCGCCGGAGAGAACCCATGAACCCGCTTCGACAGCTTGCCGAGTTTGGTCAATCCCTCTGGGTGGACAACCTCCAGCGCAGCTACATCACGAAGGGCACCCTGAAGAAGTTCATCGACGAGGACGGGCTCAAGGGGCTCACCTCCAACCCCACCATCTTCCAGAAGGCGGTGTCGGGCAGCGAGGACTACCAGGACCTCTTCGACGAGGCGAAGGGCAAGGGCCTCTCCGGCAATGACCTCTACGAGAAGCTCGCGGTGCGCGACGTCCAGGGCGCCGCGGACATCCTGCGCCCCGTCTACGACTCGCTGAAGGGCCAGGACGGCTACGCATCGCTGGAGGTGTCGCCCAGGCTCGCGCTCGACACGAAGGGCACGCTGGAGGAGGCGCGGCGGCTGTGGAAGACGCTCGCGCGGCCCAACGTGATGATCAAGGTCCCGGGCACGGAGCCGGGCGTCCCGGCCTTCGAGCAGCTCACCTCGGAGGGCATCAACGTCAACGTGACGCTGCTCTTCAGCCAGGAGCGCTACCGGACCATCGCCGAGGCCTACGTCTCCGGCCTGGAGAAGCTCGCCGCGTCGGGCGGAGACGTATCGAAGGTCGCGAGCGTGGCGTCGTTCTTCATCAGCCGCATCGACGCCCTCGTGGACAAGGAGATTGAAAAGAAGGTGAAGGCGGGCGTCACCGCCGAGCAGCAGAAGACGCTGGAGGCGTTGAGCGGCAGGGTGGCCATCGCGAACGCGAAGCTCGCCTACCGCACCTACAAGCAGGTCTTCAGCGGCGCGCGCTGGCAGGCGCTCGCGGCGAAGGGCGCCCGGGTGCAGCGCGTGCTCTGGGCGAGCACCAGCACCAAGAGCCCCAAGCTGAAGGACGTACTCTACGTGGAGGAGCTCATCGGCAAGGACACGGTGAACACCATGCCGCCCGCGACGATTGATGCGTTCCGCGATCACGGCAAGGTACGCCCCAGCCTGGAGGAGGACCTCCCGGGCGCCGAGGCGACGATGCGCCAGTTGGAGACGAGCGGCATCTCCATGAAGACCGTCACCGACGAGCTGGCCACTGACGGCATCCGCCTGTTCGAGGAGTCCTTCGACAAGCTGCTGTCCGCGGTGGGAGAGAAGCTGGCGAAACAATAGGGGGAACCATGAATGAGCAGGAGAGGGACCTGACGGCTGAGCTGGCGCAAGCCTTCGTCAGCCGGAGTGCCCCCGACGAGCTCCCGATGTTCGGAGCCATGAGCGAGGTCTACTTCCGCGACCCGGAACGCGCGCTCGCGCAGCCGTCCTCCAAGGAACAACCCCTGGGCTTCGGCGTCGCCGACGCCGCGATGCTCATCACCCCGGTGGCCTTGAAGGTGGCCGCCGAGGTCGCCCGGTTCATCTCACGGGAGCTGAGCAAACACCTCCAGGAGGAAGGCTCGGGGTTCCTGAAGTCGCTGGTCCAGCGCGTCTTCCAGTGGTTCAAACCCTCGCGAGCACAGACGCACCCGCCGAAGGCGGTCCTTCAAGGGCTGACGCCCGAGCTGCTCGTGAAGGTCCACGCCATCGCCCTGATCCAGGCACACCAGGTCAACCTCCCGGAGGACAAGGCCCAGCTGCTCGCCGACTCCATGGTCGGAAGTCTGTCCATGGTGGCGGCCACGGCGGTGCAGCAGCCCTCCGCTTGAGGGGCGGGCCTGACGAGGTGTCTCATGGCGTCCACTCCCTTTCCCGGGGTCTCGCCCCGGCTCGAGGCCTTCGCCTTTCCCTCGAACACGAGCCTCCGGTTCGTGTTGCTGCTCGTCTCCGTGCTCGGTGCGAGCACCTTCTTCTTCCGCACCCTCCCGGTGGGCGCCGTCCCGGATGAGGCCTGCATGCAGACCTCCTTCCAGTCGGCGGAGGCGCAAATCCAGGGGGCGATGGCCAGGCTGAAAACGGCCGACCCCCCTGTTGAGATGACGAGCCCGGTGGAAGCAGCGTGCATGCGGCCCTATGTGAAGGCGCTGGCCCTGCGAATCTCTGTCGGAATGGCGTTGCTGCTGGTCGTCAGCACGGTCCTCTTCTGGCTGCTCCCTGCCTGGACCCTTCGACGAAAGGGATTGGTGCCATTGAAGGGAAACCAGTTCCCCGAGCTGAGGGGCCACCTGGACGGGCTGTGTCGCGAGGCCGGGCTCCTGCGCCAGCCCCGGTTCATGCTCGCTCCATTCAATCCCTCACCCAGTGGGCATGTCTTTGGACGGACGCGCCGTCACTGGGTGGCGCTCTCCGGCGGGCTGGTGAAGCAGTTCCAGAGCGACCGCTCCCTGTTTGACGCGGTCCTGCGTCATGAGCTGGCCCACCTGCGCAACGCGGACGTGGGAAAGGCCTTCTTCTCCGTCGCGCTCTGGTGGGGTTTCCTGCTGGTGGCCCTCCTCCCCTATGTCCTCCAGGGCCTCACGCAGGCGATGAAGTTCGCCTGGCCCTGGACGCTCCATACCGCCTGGCGGATGGTCGTACTCACGGGGCTGGTCGTGCTGGTGCGCAACTCGGTGCTGCGGGTTCGTGAGCTCTATGCCGACCTGCGTGCCTCGGAGCTACAGGGGCCAGAGGGGGCTTTGGAGCGCGTGGTGGCCGCGCTGCCGCGGCCGAAGGGTGGGCGCTGGCGTGAGCTGCTGCGCAACCATCCGCCCCCGGAGAGCCGCGTCCGGGTCCTGACGGGGGAGCAGCTTCTGTCCCGTCCCGCTTGGGGAGAGGCCTTCGCGGTAGGGCTGCTGGCCATGGTCGCCTTCGCCGACATGGACCAGTTCCTGATGTGGCTGCTTGCGGGAACCCCCTTGCGCAACTTCACCCGCGAGGGGGCGGCGCTTGCCTTCATTCCCCTGGCCATCGGGATCACCGGGCTGGGCCTCTGGCGCACGGCGTTCTCGGCTTCGAGGCGCGGAGAATCCCTGCGCGGGGTGGGGCCGAAGCTGGCGCTCTGCCTGGGCGTGGGCCTGGTGCTGGGGGAGTTCCTGTCGTTCGACAAGGCCCTCGAGACGACGACCATCCCGCTCTTCGCGCGGTATGTCCTCGGGAGCCTGCCCTGGGCGCTGGTGCTAGTGGCCAGCCTGGCACTGCTCTTCCAGTGGATGGCGGTCTGCGCCTTGGAGTGGCTGGCGGTGGTCGGGGCCTCCCGTGCGCGCTACCTGGCATGCGCGGCCTGCCTGATCCTCGCGAGCGCCGCCCTGGTGGCGTGGCTTTCCGAACTCACGCTGCTCCGCGAGAGCGTGAAGGCCCTGAAGGAGAGGGTGGGCCTGGGTCAGCTCGCCCTCTTGGTGGGTGGACACGGCTTCTTGACGCTGAGCTCCTCCGGGCTCTTCCTGCTCGCGACGGTGGTCGCATGGGCGTTCCCCTGGGCAGCACGGTTCTGGCCCCAGCGGAGCGAAGCCGCTGCGACGTCTTCCGAGCCGCTCGTGCCGCCGCGTCCAGGCCGGTGGCAGTTGGACTGGAGACGGGGCGTCATTGCCGGTCTGGTGTTCTGCCTCGTCCTGCTGTTCGTCCGGCTCGTGCTGGTCTCCAGCGTGGATGAAGCGACGCGACGCACCCAGCTCTTCGTGGCGGTCTTCTTCGCAGGGCAGGTCGGGTTCGCGGCGGTGCTGCAGGCGGCAGCGGCGGCCCTGGCCGCGGCCAGGGCACCCCGGCTCGGGGTCCTGCAGGGCCTGTTCACGGCCAGTGTTTCGGGGGCCCTGATGACGGCGGGAGTGCTGGGCTTGAACCTCCTCTTCGGTGGCAACGCGGACCCGGCCTTCGCCTGGCTCACGCTCAAGTTCGTCCTCAATCTGGGGGCCGTGCTCTCGCTGGTCGCGGCACTGGGCGTGTGTGCCGTGCGGGGGGCCGGGCGGGCAGGCTCGGGCCCCTGAAGCGGAAGGGGTAGGCTGCCGCGCTCATGAGCACGAGTGGAACGGCGGCGCCCGGATTCTGGCTGGAGGTCGACCTCGCGCGGGCAGGCGATGAGGTCAGCGCCACGGCGCGGGGCAGCGGGGGCCAACAACCCCCACCGCACACGTTGGGGCCCGCGCACTCGCCCGAGGCCCTCCGCCGCTTCGGCGAGTGGGTGCGGGACGCGGCCGTGCGAGGGAGCCGCCTGGAGTCTCCCGAGCAGGCGCGGGCGCTGCACTCCGCGCTCTTCCGCGATGGGCTCCAGGAGGTGCTGCTCGAGCTGCGGGGCGTTTTGCGCAACACCGGGAGCAAGAAGCCGCTGCTGCTCAGGCTCCTGCCTCGCGACCGCGAGCTCCAGGCCCTCCCCTGGGAGGCGCTCTGTGGACCGCTCGGGGCGCTCGACTTCCTGGGCATCTCGCCGGAGCTGTGCATCGTGCGCGGGGTGCAGTCCACGAAGCCGTGGCTTCCTCGCGAGGTGACGGGGGCGGTGCGGCTGCTCGTCGTGTCGCCGCTGGACGCGGAGGCGCCGGCCCGCCTGCGCGCCATGCTCCAGCCGGCCATCGACTCCGGCGCGCTGGAGTGGATGGAGCCGCTCGTGGGGCCCCGCTCGCGGCGCGACTACGTCATCGACCGGCTCCGCTCAGAGCCCGCGCCGCACATCCTGCACTTCATCGGTCATGGCGGGGTGGACGCGCGGGGCGCCCCGGTCCTCGAGCTCACGGATGTGGACGGCGCGCCCGCGTGGCTTCCCGTGGAGCTGCTGGCGAAGGAGCTGACGGGAGCCTTCCGGGGCGACCTGCGCCTGGTGGTGCTCGAAGCCTGTCAGGGCGCGCAACCGGGGGCGCTGACGAGCGCGGCGGAGCTGCTCGCGCAGGGCGGCGCGGACGCGGTGGTGGCGCACCTGTGGCCGGTGAAGACAGACGTGGCGAGTGCGTGCTCACGGGCCTTCTACCGCGCGTTGGTGGGGGACACCCGGCACCGGGGCGACGTGGCCCGCTGCCTCCACGACGCGCGCAGCACGGTGCTGACGGAGTTCGGCGAGAGCGCGGAGGCGTTCTCCCCCGTGCTGTACCTGCGGGGCAGTGACACCACCCTCTTCTCCTTCCGGCCCGCCCGGGCGAACGCCGCGCCGCGCGCGCCCGTGCAGGCCGAACCGGTGCGCGGAGAGGACCCGTCCCTGCGCGGGCTGACGGACCTGGTTTCACGGCCCTTCTCCCTGGTGCTGGGCGACCACGGGGGCGCCACGGACGAGGACCTGCGGGAGCTGCTGCACGGTCGGATGCGGGGCACGCCGTGGGCCGTCCCGGAGGCACTGCCGATGAGCGCGCTGGCGCAGCGGTTCACGCTGCGCTTCGGGCCGAAGACGCTGGACTCGCACTTCCAGGAGGTGTTCCGCGATGCGGCGCCCACGCTGCCGCTGGTGGAGGCGCTGGCGCGACGGCTGAAGCCGGGCGTGCACATCACGCTCTTGCGCATGCCCGTGCTGGAGCAGGCGCTCGCGCTGCACCGGCCGGAGCTGCCGCTCTACGTCATCCAGCCCTCGACGCCTGACGAGGGCTCCGCGCTGATCCGACGTCGCCTGCCGGGGCAGGACTGGGAGCCGCTCGATGCGCTGCCCTCGGACTTCGACCCATCGCGGGACGTGGCGCTGGTGCGGCTGTACCGGGGCTACCTGCCTGACCGCGTCTTTGAAACACCCCTGCTCACGGAGGACGACTACCTGCACGGCGTGCGCGACCTGGAGTCCGTCCTGCCGCCGGACCTGGCGGACGCCATCCTGGGGACGATGGACAGCCGGCCCGCGCTGCTGATTGGACTGTCATTGCTGGCGTGGCACCACCGCATGTTGCTGTCGCGGCTGTTCGGACGCCGGCCGTTGCCGCGCAAGAGCCTGGTGCTGCTGGAGCCCGGGGTGCATGAGGCGGAGTCGTGGAAGTCTGGCCGGGGTCTGCCCGCGGGCGCGGGCGTCCAGGTGGTGCAGGCGGAAGCGGGCGCGGTGGCGGAGGTCCTCGGCGCGGGGACGCCGGGAGGCGCGCGATGAGCGGCCCGGTGAATCCCTTCCTGGGGCCGCAGCCCTACCGCGCGGCGGACCGCGAGCGCTTCTTCGGCCGGGAGACGGTGACGCAGCGGCTGGTGAACCGCATCCTCGCGCACCCGTGCCTCACGCTCTTCGGTCCCTCGGGCGCGGGGAAGTCGTCGGTGATGCAGGCCGGGGTGATTCCGCTGCTGGAGGAAGCGCACGAGTTCCGCACGGTGCGCATCGACGGGTGGCTCGCGGCAGAGGCCCCGCTGGCGCGGCTCGTGCGCACCATGCACACGGAGCTGGAGCTGGGGCCGCCGCCGGAGCAGGCAGGGACGGTGCAGGCATTGGACGCGGCGCTGGAGCTTGCCTCGCAGCGCTCGGACCGGCCGGTGCTCATCTACCTGGATCAGTTGGAGCAGCTCTTCCTGCCGGGGCGCGACGTGGAGGCGACAGGCGCGCTGCTGAAGGGACTGGACGCGCTGGCGCGCAAGCCGGTGCGTGGACTGCAGCTCGTGCTGGCGATGCGCGAGGACTACCTGGGGCGCTTCCGGGACCGCGTGCGGGGCAGGCGCGAGCTGCTGGAGCAGGGCTTCCGGCTGGGGCCGCTCACCGTGGGCGAGATGGTGAAGGTGTCGTGCCGGCTGGCCACCGAAAAGGGCCTGCCCACGCAGCCGTGGTCCGAGCAGGAGGTGCGCGGGCTGATGCGGCAGGTGCGGATGGCGGGTCAAAGCGAACAGGACGACGACGCCGAGGTGCAGGCCGCGTTCGCGCAGATTGTCTGCCGGGCGCTGTGGGACGAGCGGGCGCGGGGGCAGGCCGTGGAGCCCGTCGCCGCGGAGCCGATGGTGCACCGCTACCTGGAGGCGACGCTGGATGCGCTCGGCTCCGACAAGAAGAGGGCGGCGCGCCGGCTGCTGGAGCAGTACCTCATCGCGAGCGACGGCAGCCGGACCCTGCTGACGGAGCAGGAGGCCCGCGCCGAGCTGCCGCCCCAGCACGCGGACGCCGTGCTGACGCACCTGGAAGCGGCGGCGGTGCTGCACGCGGAGCAGCACCAGGGCAGCCGGTACTTCGAACTGGGACACGACTGGCTCGCGCGCAAGGTGTTCGACCTCAAGCAGCAGCGCATCGAGCATGAGTCGGAGCAGCGACGGCGCCGGCGTGAAGCGGCCGAGCGGCGCAAGCTCATCGTCCTGGCCTCGGTGGCGGCGGGCGTGGCGGTGATGATGACCCTGCTGCTCATCTGGGCCGTGACGGAGCGGTCCTCGGCGGAGCAGGCGAGGGGCGCCGCGGACCAGGCGAAGCAGGACGCCGTCAAGCAGGCGCGAGACGCGCGGGGGCTGGCATTGATGACGGGGGCTCGCGACCTGGAGGGCCGCGGCTACACCGCGATGGCCACCCAGGTGCTCCTGGAGGTGCCCGAACCCGCGCAGGCGCGGTGGTGGACGCAGCTGGCGCATGACTTCCTGAAGGAACCCATCCCAGAGGTGACGCTCCAGGGGACACAGCCCCTGGTGGTCGCGGCCTTCAGCCCGGATGGCCAGTGGGTGGCTGCGGCTTCGATGGAGGGACCGGCGTGGGTGTGGCGCATGGACGGCACGGGCAGGCCGGTGGAGTTGACGGGCCATCTGGGCGTCGTCGGCTCCATCGAGTTCAGCCCGGATGGGCAATGGGTGGCGACCGCCTCCCAGGACGCCACCGTCCGGGTGTGGCGGGCGGACGGGACGGACACGCCCGTGGTGCTCCAGGGGTACGAGGACACCGTCCACTCCGCGAGGTTCAGTCCGGATGGCCAGTGGCTGGTGACAGCGTCGGCGGATACGAGCGCGCAGGTGCGACGGGCGGATGGAACCGGCAAGCCCGTGGTGCTGGCCGGGCACGAGGCCTCGGTCCTGTCGGCGCGCTTCAGCCCGGATGGGCGGCGGGTGGTGACCGCGTCGTACGACGGCACGGCGCGCGTGTGGCGGGCCGATGGGAAGGGCGCGCCCGCGGTGCTCAAGGGTCACGCGAAGCCCGTCTCCTCCGCCGAGTTCAGCCCGGATGGGCAATGGGTGGTGACGGCTTCCGAGGACAAGACAGCGCGGGTATGGCGGGCGGATGGGAAGGGCTCGCCCGTGGTGCTCAAGGGACACGCGGGTAACGTCTACTCCGCGGGGTTCAGCCCGGATGGCCAGTGGGTGGTGACGGCTTCCGCGGACAAGACGGCGCGGGTTTGGAAGGCGGACGGAACGGGCCTGCCGGTGGTGCTCGAAGGACATGCGGACTCCGTCATGTCCGCGGGGTTCAGTCCGGATGGCCGGTGGGTGGTGACCACGTCCATGGACAGGACCGCACGGGTGTGGAGGGCGGATGGAACGGGCACTCCCCAACTGCTCAAGGGGCACCAGGGCTGGGTCGATGACGCGCGGTTCAGTCCAGACGGGCAGCGGATCATCACGGCATCCAGGGATGGAATGCTTCGGGTCTGGAAGGCGAGCGGACCGGAGCTTCCCGTGGTGTTCCAGGGACCAGAAGAGGCGGTCGACACGGTCCAGTCCGCGAGCTTCAGCCCGGATGGGCAGCGGGTCGTCACGGCGGGCGCCGACGGAGCGGCACGCGTCTGGCGCACGGAAGGGACGGGAGCACCCGTGGTGCTCGCTGGGCGCGCGGGCCCCGTTTCGTCGGTCGGGTTCAGCCCGGATGGACAACAGGTGGTGACGGTCTCCGAGGACGGGAGGGCGCGGGTGTGGCGGGCGGATGGGAAGGGCCCTCCGGTGGTGATGAGGGACCCGCTCGGGCCCATCGGATCAGCGCGGTTCAGTCCGGATGGCCAGTCGGTGCTGACCACGATCCGGCTCGGGGGCGCGCCCCAGGTGTGGAGGGCGGACGGGAGCGGGACGCCCCGGGTGCTGGGGGACGACGAAGCGAGCTCCGCCCGGTTCAGCCCTGACGGTCAGTGGATCGTGACCGCATCGGCCCGGACTCCGAAGGTGCTGAGGGCAGATGGAACGGGCACGCCCGTGGTGCTCCTGGGGCATGCGGGGACCGTCCACTCCGCCGAGTTCAGCCCGGACGGTCAGTGGGTCGTGACGGCTTCCCAGGACGGGACGGCGCGGGTGTGGCGGGCGGATGGGAAGGGCTCGCCCGTGGTGCTCGAGGGGCATGCGGGTGATGTCTATTCCGCGGGCTTCAGCCGGGATGGCCGGTGGGTGGTGACGGCTTCGGCGGACGGGACGGCGCGGGTGTCGAAGGCGGACGGAACGGGCACGCCCGTGGTGCTCCAGGGGCACCTGGGCAGTGTCTACTCCGCGAACTTCAGCCCGGATGGTCAGTGGGTGGTGACGACCTCGGGTGACATGAACGCGCGCGTCTGGAGAGCGGACGGAACGGGCCTGCCCCTGGTGCTCCAGGGCTGTGATTCGGAGGTCGCCTCCGCCGGGTTCAGTCCGGACGGGCACCAGGTCCTGACGGTCTGCGCCGATGGACCGGCGCAGCTGTGGCCCCTGGATGTCGCGGAGCTTCAGCGGCGGCTTCGGGCCGTCAACAAGGACTGCCTTCCTCCGGATGTACGTCGCAGCTACCTGGACGAAGGCGAGGAGCAGGCGCGGAGCGCCTATGCGGAGTGTGAGCGCGTCCAGGGAAGGGATCCGCTCGTGACGCCACCACCGACCCTACGGCTGCTGCCCTGACAGCCTCGCCGCGGGGTCTCCGAGCAGCAGGTACCCGCGCAAGTCATTGCACAGCATCCACTGGTAGCCCTGTCGCTTCGGGTCGACGGGGTCCGGAACGCCATACAACTGCGCGTCCTGCCGGGCCCGGTAGCCCTCCAGCAGCGCGTCGTTGACGCTGCGGTAGGCGCTCATCAGCGCGTCCAGGGCGACACCCGCGCGGCTGCCATTGGACAGGACCTGGAGCGCGGAGAGGACACGCGAGGCGCGGCTGCGCGTCATGTCCTCCGTGTCCAGGAAGCCGAGCGTCCACGCCAGGTCGCTGTGGCCGATGATGCCCAGCGGGCCTCGTGGATTCGCCAGCAGGGCCTGGGGCAAGGCCGCCACGAAGGGACGTTCGCCCGCCCTGGGAAGGCTGTGCAGCACGGAGGCGGGGCGGCCCGCGAACCCGCCGGCCTTGGCGATCTGCGCCAGCCACGCGTGGAACGCGCTGTCCGCCGGGGTGGCCGCGCCGAAGCACGCCACGCTGAACCACATGCCCCCGGGCAGGAAGGGCGTGTCCCGCAGCAGCGCGCCCGTGAGCGGTGGACCTCCGCCCAGCGTCAGCGCGCCCTGCATCGCCCGCTGCTCCTGCGCAGAGGCCCAGCCCTTCGAGGGCCGCCCCATCCCGTGCGCCACCGTGAGCATCACCGCCGAGCGCGCTTCGGCCGCGGCCTCCAGCAGCGCTTCCGAGCCGGCGAAGGCGTAGGGGACCTCCTGGACCTTCAGCGCGGGCCGCTTCGCCTTCCACCGTGTCTCCATCACCTGGAGGCACGGCTCCACCAACAACTTGTGTCCCGAGGTGGTGGCCGTCGTCCCATCCCGCGCCGTGTAGAGGAGCATGTCGGGGGCCTCCGGAGGCGCGCCCCGCTTCTCGGCCGCGACCACCTTGTCCGCGTAGGACGTGTAGCCCGCGAGGTCCGGCTCGCCATCGGGCAGCCCCACGTGGAGCCTCCCCACGAACGCGCCGTGCGCGAGCACGTGCTGCAACTCGATGGACACGTCGGGCAGGTCCCCGAGCAGCAGCAGGTACTTCGGCCGTTCCTCCTCGGGGACGTCCTCGGCCCGGTGCACCGACTCCTTCCACCGCACCGCTGCATCCGCATCCATGCCGAGAGGGACGCGGTAGCGCATCACGGGGGCGCCCTGCTCCTGCGCGCGGTGCTGGAGGAGCGGCTCGATGGCGCGGAGCATGGCATCGCCCGCTGTGCCCAGGGGCGCGATGACACCCCAGCGCTGCGCGGCCAGGTCATTCGGATTCGCGTCGGGGCTCTCCAGCGTGCCCTCGGCACGGCGAAGAAGCGCGGGCCTGGGTGCGTCGCGGGTGGACTCCGCCGGAAGCCCTTCCTCCAGCACGGGCCGGCGGTCGTCAGCGCGCGCGAGCAGCAATTGCAGCGCGTCATCCTTCACGGGCTCGGGCATCCTTCGGCTCACGGTGGGAGGACGTCAGCACCGCGGCACAAGGTCGGTGACCCCGTGTGCAGCGGCCTGGCGAACTCGGTGCCCCCGCATCTTCGCCGAAGACGCAACGGACCGCTGCCGCCACCCTGACTTCACTTGCGGATCCTGCCGCGCTATCACGCTTGAAATGAGCGCCATCCGGCACATGCAACGCGTGGCAAGCGCCACCCTTCTTGTGATGGCCGGTTGCGGCTCGGCTACCCTCGGCACCGTCGGCAGCCCCGCGTCCGCGAAGTGGGTGGGCCCACCCATGCCTGGCCCGGGCGGCGGTCGGGTGCGGACGGTCATCTACTACGGTCCCTGGCAGTGCAGCGCCCCGTTCATGTCTCGCTGCGAGGCGAAGTGCGCGGCGCAGGGACATGCCCTCATGGGCTGCATCTGGCTGGCAGACATCAAGGGAGACTGGGAGGGCCGCTTCCTGGTCTTCCCCGCAGCCGCCGGCGGGCGGCTCGCCATCACCCACTGCTGCTGCGACATTCCGAAGGTGTCGGACGGAGAGCGCCGCCGGACGACGTGGGGACGGGCACGCGAGGCCTTTCGCGAGTCCTGGGGGAACGAATACGGAGCGTGGCCCGCGGCGAGCAATGGCAAGCCCTGGCCAGGGCACCACATCTTCGACCTGGTGCACGGAGGCGATCCCACCGCGCCCAACAACGTGCTGCCCACACCCCAGGACGTGCACAACGTCTTCAGCTCCGAGTACCCCGCCTGCTATGCGCCTGGAGGAAGATGGCGCGCGGTAGGGCCGGACCGTCCCTATGCCGACTGAGGACGCCGCCATGCCCCTGGCCCCATTGCTGGCCGAGCTCACCCGGCACCACTTCCCCAACCCGCCCGCGACGCCCACGCAGATTGCCGCCTTCGAGGCACGGGTTGGGTGGACGCTGGATCCGGAGCTGCGAGCCTTCTACCTGCACTGCGATGGCGCCACGCTCTTCAAGCGCTTCCCGCACGCCAACTACCACCTGCTCCCGCTCGCTGAAATCCAACGCGCACGGGTCGCCATGAGACCGCGCGACGACGACAGCTTCGGCCCGGCGTCCTGGTACACCCTCGTCGACCTCCAGGACTCCGACTACGTCATCCTCGACGTGGCCCACCCGAAGGACGGCCGCTACCCGCTCCTCGACGGGTACCACGAGACCTTCCCCGAAGGCGTGCGCCCCATCGCCGTGTCCTTCCGTGAGTTCCTGGAGAAGGCACTGGCCAGTGGAGATGCGTTCTTCTGGCTGGATGAATAGCGGCTGCCGCTGCCCACCGGCATGCACCCGGTGGGCGGCGGCATCACCGACCTATTGATAGGTGTCCAGGTAGGCGCGGTGGCTGTTGGAGAACTCGAAGTTGGTGAACTTGTCCCAGTTGATGGACCAGGTCATCAGCCCCTTGAAGCCCGGGTAGCCGCCTGCCTTGCGCAGCACGTAGGTGCCTCCGAAGGACTGGCCCTTCATCAGGTAGTCCAGCGCCTTCTGCACGTTGGCGGGCGTCGTGTAGCCACCGCCTGCGGCCTGCGGCGAGGACGGCAGGCCGATGACGACCTGCTCGGGCCGGAGCGCCGGGAAGACAGCGCTGGCGTTGCCCCCGACGGGGAAGCCCTGCAGCAGCATCTCCGCCATGGCCACGTGGAAGTCCGGCGTGCCCTGCGCGTAGGCGCGGCCGTCCAGCGCCGTCACCGTGCCGGTGTTGTAGTGCTGCACGTGCAGGTACGTCAGCCGGTCGCGCAGCGCGTGGATGACCGGCAGGTACGCGCCCCACGGGCCGCCGTAGGCCGCGTAGCCGCCCTGCACGTAGGCGGTCTCCGGCGCCATGGTGAGCAGGAAGCCCGCGCCGTTGTCGTTGAGGAGCTGCCGGGTGCCGGCGATGAGGTTGAGGATGCGGGGCGTCGTGGGGCTGCGGAAGTCGGTGTCCCCGGCGCCAAGCGCCAGCGAGCTGCCCTCCAGGTCCAGATCCAGGCCGTCAAAGCCATACGTGTTGATGAGCCCCTGCATGCTGGTGACGAAGTTCTGCTTCGCCGCCGCGTCGTCCAGGTGGATGGTGCCATTCGCGCCACCCAGGGAGATGAGGACCTTCTTGCCCTGCGCCTTGAGCGTGGCGATGTCTGCCTTGAACTCGGCGACCGTCGCGTTGTACGGCGTGAAGCCCATGGTGCCCGAACCCGCGCCCGTCACCGGCTCCGCGAAGGCGACCTGGATGACATTGAACTTGGACGAGATGTCGCGCAGCCGGATGTTCGTGGAGCCGTTGTCGAAGTTGTGCCAGTAGCCGACCAGCACCTTGCTGCCCGAAGGCTGCGTGTTGCTCGTCGTCGCGGCGACGCTGTTGCTGGCGGAGGACCGGTTGCCCGCCGCGTCCCGCGCCTTCGCCGTGAACGTATACGTGGTGTTCGCCGCGAGGCCCGTCACGGTGACGCTCGTCGTCGTGCTCGTGGCCGCGGCCGTCGTACCGCCGTTGACGAAGACCTCGTAGCCCGTGACGCCCACGTTGTCGGAGGACGCGTTGAACGCCAGGGAGACGCTGCTGGCCGTCACGCCGGTGGAGCGCAGGGAGCCGGGCGCGGTGGGGGCCTGGGTGTCCACCGGGGGCCGCGTGGGCGTCGTGGTGCTGAACGCCGCGCTCGCCGCCGAGCGGTTGCCCGCCGCGTCGCGAGCCTTCACGGTGAACGTGTACGTGGTGTTGGCCGAAAGCCCCGTCACGGTGGCATTCGCCGCCGTGCTGGTGACCGCTGCCGTCGCGCCCCCGTTGACGAAGATTTCGTAACCCGTGACGCCCACGTTGTCGGACGAAGCGCTCCACGCGAGCGACACGCTGTCGAACGTCTTGGACGGCGACGTCAGCCCCGAGGGGGTGGTGGGGGCCTGGGTGTCCGGAGGCGGGTTGCCCGTGCGCTCCAGCCACAGGGCGAGGACGTTGGGCGGCTCCCAGCCCGTCAGGGACGTGTGGGATTGCCGGCAGTCGTAGCCCTTGCCGCCATAGGACGCGATGTCGCCCACGACGTACGCGACGCCCGGGGCCCAGGCACCGCGGTCCGCCGCGGCGGCCAGGGCGGGGAACAGCAGCAGGAGCAGCGTGGCGGTGGCCATCCGCGCGGACCGGAGCGCGCGGGAGGGGGAACGAGGGGGATGCATGGGGTGAAGCCTCCCAGGGAGAAGGTGCGGCCCAAGGGAGGACCGACCCCGTCAATTCGGGTCAAACGTCCCGAAAGATTCTTGGGAGGAAGCCTCGTGAGGTTGAACGTGTCGTCCCAGCTCGGATTGCCGTGCCTGTTAAGGTCCGCGCCCATGCCGCAGGGCCCGAACCTCGATGACTTCGTCCTCCTCAAGCGCCTGGCCCTGGGCGCCATGTCCGAGGTGTTCCTCGCGGAGGTGAAGGGCGCGGTGGGGCCGGACCGGCTGGTGGCGCTCAAGCGGATGCGTCCGGAGGTCGCGGGCGACGACGCGTGGGTGCGGCAGTTCCTGGACGAGGCCCACCTCTCCACCCTGCTCCACCACCCGTACCTCGCGCGGCTGCGTGCCTTTGGCCAGCAGGACGGGCTGCTGTTCCTGGTGTTCGAGTATGTGCATGGCCTCACGCTGGCGCAGCTCCTGGAGGCCCGCCGCGCCGCGGGGCTGGGGCCGCTGCCGTGGCCCCACGCGGTGCGCATCGCCGCGACCGTGGCCGAGTGTCTGGCCCACCTGCACACGCTGCGCGGACGCGACGGACAGCCGCTGGGGCTCATCCACCGCGACCTGCATCCCGGCAACGTGATGATCGCCGACACCGGCGCCGTGAAGCTGCTCGACTTCGGCATTGCACGGCGAACGGGGCGGCTGACGCAGACGCAGCCCGGGCAGGTGAAGGCCCGGCTGGAGTACGCCGCGCCCGAGCAGCTCCGGGAGGCAGCGCTGGACGCCCTGACGGACGTGCATGGGCTGGCGTTGACCCTCTTTGAATTGCTCTCCGGCGTGCAGCCGCTGCGGCGCGACAGCCCGGCG
The DNA here is from genome assembly GCF_003612055.1 of Corallococcus llansteffanensis. Taxonomy (GTDB): domain Bacteria; phylum Myxococcota; class Myxococcia; order Myxococcales; family Myxococcaceae; genus Corallococcus; species Corallococcus llansteffanensis. Next base: position 8,690 of record NZ_RAWB01000028.1, on the reverse strand, counting down.
CTCACCATGGACGCGGTGTTGACGGAGGTGCCGCGTGGGCTCGGGGCCGTGCGCCCGGCCGTGCCCGCGCCGCTCCAGAAGAACGTGACGGCGGCGCTGTCCAAGACGCCCTCGCAGCGCCCCTCGCTGCTGGAGCTGCGGACGGCGCTCGACCAGTCGCTGCGCGCCGGGGCCCCGCTGGTGGGCCTGCCCGAGCTGGCCGAGCTGGTGGCCCCGTTCCTGCCCGGCGCGGGACGGCTGCCGTGGGACCAGGACCGCGCGCGGGAGCCCGCCACCGCCACGCTCAGCGCCGGGTCCTCGCACGCGACGTCGCGCACGAAGGGCTGAGGCTTCAGCCGCCGGCCTTCAACCCGTAGCGGTGCAGCAGGCCGTGGACGTGGCTGCGCGCCAGCCCCGCCGTGCGCGCCACCTCCGAGATGTTGTTGTCGCACTTCACGAGCAGCACGGTCAGGTACTCGCGGGTGAAGGCCTCCACCAGTTGCTCCTTGGCCTCCTTGAAGGTCAGCCCGCTCAGGTCCCGGGGCGCGGTGACGGTGCTCACCGGCTGCGCGTCCGGCAGGTCCACGTCCCCCGCCGCGAGCACGCGGTGCACGAAGTTGCGCAGCTCGCGCACGTTGCCCGGCCAGTCGTAGCCCACCAGCCGCTGCACCAGCGCGTCCGTGAGTGGAAAGTCCGGATGGCCCGCCTGCTCGAAGAGGTGCCGCGCGAGCAGGGGGATGTCCTCGGCACGTTCGCGCAGCGCGGGGACGCGCACCGGCACCACCGCCAGCCGGTAGTAGAGGTCCGCGCGGAAGCGGCCCGCGGCCACCTCCGCCTTGAGGTCGCGGTGCGTGGCGGCCACCACGCGCACGTCCACGTCCCGCGTGGCGTTGTCCCCCACCCGGCGCACCGTGCCCGACTCCAGCACGCGGAGCAGCTTCGGCTGGAGCTCCAGCGGCAGTTCGCCCACCTCGTCGAGGAACACCGTGCCGCCATGCGCGTTCACCAGGTGGCCCTGGCGGTCCGCGTGCGCGCCCGTGAAGGAGCCCTTCGCGTGTCCGAACAGCTCGCTCTCGATGAGCGACGGCACCACCGCGCCGCAGTCCACGATGACGAAGGGCTTCGCCGCGCGGGGCGAGTGCTGGTGGAGCGCCTCCGCGAGCAGCTCCTTGCCGGTGCCCGTCTCGCCCAGCAGCAGCACGGAGAAGGAGGAGCGCGCGGTGCGCTCCAGCACGCCGAAGAGTCGCTGCATCGCGGCGCTCTGGCCCAGCGCGCGTCCGAACGCGGTGCGGGGCGTGAGCGCTCCTGCATCGTCCGACGCCTCGGGCACCACGAGCAGCGTCGTCTTGCCCAGGGAGAAGCGGGCCTCGCCGGCGACGGTGACCTCGTGGATGCGCACGCCCAGGGACCACGTGCCGTTGCGCGAGCCCACGTCCCGGACCCGCACGCCCTCCGGCCGGGCCTGCAGCTCCAGGTGGACCCGGGACACGGTCGGGTCACTCAGCTGGAGGCCCCCTTCGACCTGGGTGCCCACCAGCAACGTGCCTTCCAGCAGGAGCTCCCGCCGCGCGTCGGGACCCGTCTCCACGACGACGCGGAAGCGGGGGCCGCGCGAGTCGGGCCGCCCCTCCGCCAGGGCACCAGGGGAGAGCGGCTCGGTGGAGGAAGCGCCCATGGGTTATGGCAACATAGGGCCGCCCATGGCGCTCCACAAGCAACCCTCATCGTGCGCCACCTGTGGGCTTCCCCTCCCCTTCGCGGGGTCGCCGTGCGCCGAGTGCACCGCCATCACCCAGCACGTGGGCGAGGCCGGTTGGCGTGCCCGCACGTCAGCGCGGCGCTCGCTGACGCCAGGGGACCTGCTGGAGGGCAAGTGGCGGCTGGAGGAGCTGCTGGGCGCGGGTGGCATGGGGCAGGTGTACAGGGCCCTGGACGTCGCGCTGGAGCGCACCGTGGCCATCAAGCTGCTCCACGAGGCGCTCTGCGAGGATCCGGAGAGCGTGGCGCGCTTCGAGCGGGAGGCACGCGCGATGGCGCGGCTGGAGCACCCGCACATCACACCCATCCACGCGGTGGGTCAGGAGCGCGGGCGGCCTTTCATCGTGATGAAGCACCTGGAGGGGATGTCACTGGCGCGCTACCTGCGGTCGGTACCCGGTCCCCTGCCTGTCGCGGAGGTGCTCGCCCTGGCGCGGCAGCTCTGCGCGGGGTTGGACTTCATCCACCAGCGCGGCTGCGTCCACCGCGACATCAAGCCCGCGAACATCTTCCTGTCGCCCGGGGGCCGCGCGACGCTGCTCGACTTCGGCATCCTCTGGGAGCACCGGGGCGAGGAGGCCACCCGAAGTGGCTTGCGATTGGGGACGCCCAGCTACATGGCGCCGGAGCAGGCGCGGGGTGAAGCGGTCGACGGGCGCGCGGACCTGTACTCGCTGGGTCTGGTGTTGCTGGAGGCGCTGACGGGCCTGCCGCCCGCGACCACGTGTCGGCTTCTCGGGGAGGGGCCACGCGATGCGGCGCGGGCGCTCCGGGATCAGGCGCCGTGGTTGTCATTGCCGCTGGCGGAGGTGCTCGTCCGCGTCACCGCGATGGATCCGGAGCAGAGGCATGCGGGGGCACTCGCGCTGCTCGCGGCGATGGAGGACGCGGAGCGTGTGGCGGCGAGTCCTCTGGAGGGGGCCGGCCCTTCGGTGACACCGGCGGCGCACGCTGTCCGGTTGCCCTGGCGGAAGCGCGTGCGGCCCTTGTCCCTGGCGGCGCTGGGGGGAGTGGGTGTGGCCGCGCTGCTCTTTGGCGCGCTCACGCTGTGGAACATGCACGGGGCTCCGGCATCGTCCAGCCCCGAGGCGCCCGCCAAGACCGAAGCACACGCGTTGCTCGCAGCCACCGCGTCGAGCGCCTCGAACACACCGGTGTCAGGGGCCGCGCCGAAGGAACCCGACCTGATGGCGGCCTCTGCATCGGATACTGCGAACGTGCCAGGAACCATGCCCGCGCCGAAGGCACCCGGGCCGGTAGCGGCCTCGGCAACGGACGCCGCGAGCACGCCAGAGCCACGCACCACCGCCGCGCCTGTATCCAAGACGGCCCCCACCCACCGGGCTCGCATCCCAGCCAGGTCCGCGCCGTCGCCCCTCAAAGGCAATGCTCCCCGTCAGGTGGCAACCCAGGGCCAGGGCGAGCTGCGCGTGGTGACCGTGCATGACGGCAAGACGGTCTGGGCCGACGTCAGCGTGGATGGCAAACATCACGGGGCGACGCCCGTGTCCCTGGAGCTGCCCCAGGGGCGTCACTCCGTCCGGGTGGAGCGCGACGGCTTCGCGCCCCAGCAGCGACAGGTGGAGATCGTCCCGGGAACGAAGGCCGTGGTCCGCATCGAGCTCCGTCCATGAGTGCCTCCTGGTTCTTGATGTCCCTGCTGCTCGCCTCCGCGCCCCCCGGCACCGAGCCCCGCGAACTGGAAGCGGCGCTCCAGGCCTTGTCGGAAGCGGACTTCGAAGCCGCGCTGTCCCGCGTGGAAGCAGGGCTACGACAGACCCGCGACGAAACACATATCGCGCGCCTGCGTCTGGTCCAGGGCGAGGTGTACGCGGCCCTCCGGCAATACGCGCAGATGGAGACCGCCTTCGCCCAGGCGCTCGAGGCGGACCCGGACGCGCACCTGGATCCGGAGCGCGTGCAGCCCACCGTCGTGACGCTCTTCGAGAGCCTGCGAGGCCGGCTCCAGGGCGTGCTCGCCGTCGACGTCGAACCCTCCGGAGCGGAGGTACACCTGGACGGGCGCCGGCTCGGGCAGGCCCCGTGGCAGGGGTCGGTCCCCATTGGCACGCACACGCTGGACGTGGGCCCGGGGCTGACCACGCTCCAGGTCAAGGTGCGCCCCGGCCGGACGGAGCAGGTGCGCGTCGTCCTTCCGCCGCCTGCTCCGGAGTCCGCGTCCTTCGTCTCCACGCTCGCGTTCAGCGCGCAGGTGCGGGCCGCATTGGGACTGTCCCCGCTGTCGGGCGCGGGCATGGAGGCCGGCGCAAGGCTCTCCGGCACGTATGTCTTTGGAGAGCTCAACGCCACCGTGGGAAGCCGGTTCGGCGCAGCCGCGCGCCTGGGCGCCCAGGCACCCCGGCTCGTGGGGCCGCTGACCTTCTTCCTCTCCCTGGATGGGTATGCGCTGGGAGGCCCTGCCCTGCTCGGCGGTGGGCTTTCATTGGGCACAAGCCTTCCCCTCTCCCGGAAGTTCGACGTCTTCGCGGAGCTGAGCGGACGCTGGCTCCCGTCGAGCGACACGTACCAGCGCACGCACCTGCTGGGCGTCTCCGGCCTGCGCTTCACGCCTGGCCGATAGGCTTCAGCGCGCTCGCGGCCTGCGTACGCGCCAGAGCCAGGCCCCCAGCAGCAGCGGCAACGCCCCGAAGGCCCCAGGCGCCGACGCGCACGTCCAGGGCCCGCCCCCGTCATCGTCTCCATCGCTCGGCAGGACGTTGGAAGGCTCGACCGCGAGCGAAGTCGGAAGGAAGTCCGCATGCGACGCCGCCAACGTCACCGCGCCCTCCGGCCCCGTGGGACGGAAGTACACGCGGTGCTCGGAGACACCCGTGGGAAGGACCAGCCGCGTCACGGGAGATCCGCAATCCGCATCCTCGTGGAAGTCGCCCGCGCCGCCGTTCGAGGCCAGGGCCACCTCGGCGTCATAGGGCGCGGGCGCGAGCGCCCCATTGGCGGACGTCCGCAGCGACACATCCACCGCGATGCACTTCGACGATCCGGATGCAGCCACCGGTTGCCGCAATTCCAGACGGCTGGCCATGGGCGCGGCGCTCACCCGCACGTCGTCGAAGTCGAGGGAGCCCGTGAAGGTCCCCGTGTCGCTCCACGGCTCGCCCACCATCACCTGGTCCAGCACGTTGGCTGCGTCGCGGAAGTCGCGCCCGGTGAGCGCCGTCCCCTGTTCAATCCCATCCACCCACAGCCGGGCCTCGCCGGAGGTCGTCCCCAGTCCCCGGACACCGAACTCCACCAGGTACCAGCGCTCCGCCTCCACCTCCGAGCCATGCAGGCTGACGTAGGTCCGGCCCGAACCGTTCCGCGCCGCCAGCTCCCAGCGGAGCTCCGGTAGGAGGACGAGCCGCAGCTCCACCAGCGCCGGCAGTCCCTGCATCAGCACCACGTTCCCCTCCGTGCCCACCGCCCGCATGCGCAGCCACGAGCGCATGTGGAACTCGGAGGACAGCGGAGCCCGCTGGGCATTGATGCTCGCCTGCGAACCTGAGACACCCGCCCGGTCCACCACCGTGAACCCGTACCGCCCCCGGTGGGCCCCCGCCGTCCCGCTGGCGAGGGTGTTGGGGCTGACGGGCACCGCATCGTCCCACCGCCCCGCGGGCGAATCCTCCGCGACCAACGTGCCCGTCTCGAAGTCGTCCGCGAACCAGTCGGAGGCGGCGGCGGGCAGGGGTGACAGGAGCAGACAGCCCCCCAGCACCCCGCCCCACACCGACTGCCTGGCCCTTCCCGCACGCATCTGGATGAAGTCTAGCAGCATGGTTTCCAGGAAGGGCCCGTACACCGGGCGGCTAGCGCAGCACCGTCAAATCAACCCGGTCCGCGTTGAGGGTGTAGCCGGAGGACGCACTGTTCTTGCGGCCGGACACCTTCACCGTGAGCGAGTGCGTACCCGCGCTCAGCACGGGGCTCGTCCACAGCAGCTTCTGCTCCTGGCGGGTGGCCCCATAGAAGTCCACGTCCACCGCCGCGCCGCCGTCGATGGACACCGCCGCGATGCCGTGGTGCGACGCCGCGGAGCCGTACAGCTTCGCCTGCGTGCCGTTGAAGCGCACCACGTAGGTGGAGTTCGTGGTGCTGGAGAAGTGGTCATCGGACTGGAACTTGCCCGTGCCCGTGCCCGCCTCCCAGGTGCCGGTGTACTCGAACTGCTCCAGCCCGGTGCCCACCACGCTGTCATTGAGCTGCACGGAGACCGTCGTCTGCCCGCTCGCCGTCACCGTCACGGCGGTGCTCGACGCGCTGTTGTTGGCCGCGTCGAACGCCTTCGCCACCAGCGAGTGCTGACCGGCGGTCGCGGCCCAGGTGAAGGCATAGGGCGCGGTGGTGTCCTCGGCCACCTTCTGGCCATCCACCCAGAGCTCCGTCTTCACGACGCCGACGTTGTCCGCCGCCGTCGCCTGCACCGTCACGTTGCCCACGGCCACCGTGCCGCCGGTGGGCGCGGTGATGCTCACGGTGGGCGCCGTGGTGTCGCCCTGCGCCGCGGTCACCACGTCCACGCGGTCCGCGCTGATGTAGTAGCCGGTGGAGGCGGCGTTCTTGCGGCCGGACACCTTCACCGTGAGCGAGTGCACCCCGGCGCTCAGCACCGAGCTGGTCCACAGCAGCTTCTGGTCCTGACGGGCGGAGGCATAGAGGTCCACGTCCACCGCCGCGCCGCTGTCCAGCGACACGGTCGCGATGCCGTGGTGCGGGGCCGCCGCGGCGTACAGCTTCGCCTGCGTGCCATTGAAGCGGACCACGTAGGTGGAGTTGGTCGTGTTGGAGAAGTGGTCGTCGTCCTGGAACTTGCCCGCGCCCGTGCTCACCTCCCAGGTGCCGGTGTATTCGAACTGCCCCGTGCCCGTGCCGACCGTGCCGTCGTTGAGCTGCACGGTGTTGCCGGTGGGCGGCGGCGTCTGGGGCAGGGGGAAGGCCTTGATCATCGGCAGCATCGGATCATCCGGCCCGAAGTTCAGCTCGCAGCCGGACGGCGTCGTGGCCTGCCAGGTCCAGACGAAGACGGCCGCCGCGCGGCCCGCGGTGTACTGCTCGAACTTCTTGCGCATGGCGTCCCGGCGCCCGGTGCGCGTGGTGCGGCAGCCGCTGTCCGCGGCCTGGATGCCCGTCTCACCGACGATGAGCGGCTTGTTGAGCGCGTCCATCGCCCGCAGGGCCGGCGCGAAGTGCGGGGAGACGATGGTGTTGCCGTTGTTGTAGTCGTAGTCGTACTCGTGGAGGCTGCCCACGTCGACGTTGGGGACGTCGTGGAGGGACTGGAAGCCCGCCTCGCCGCCGTAGGCCCACGGCGCCCACGAACCAGAGCTGATGAGGTGGTTCGGGTCGATGCCCTTGATGGTCGTGCTCACGTCGTTGAAGAACGTCTTGATGGTGGCGGTGTCGGCGTCACCCGGCTCGTTGAGCAGCTCCCACATGCCCACCGACGCGGAGCCCTTGAAGCGCGTGACGACCTCGCGCACCCAGGGGATGTAGTTGGTGCGGTAGCCGCTGGAGTACCAGGAGGGCTGCTTGCCGCTGCCGTCGCTGCCGTTGTAGCCGTCCCACTCGCCGCAGTAGCTGCGCCCGTCGGCCAGCGTCAGCACCAGCTTCTGGTTGTACTTCTCCGCCGCGGCGACCACCTTCTCGAGGCGCGCCATCCCCTGCGGCTTGAACGCCCAGGTGCGCACCAGGCTGTTGGGACGCAGGCCCGCGAAGAAGGCATCCAGCTGCGCGTCATTGGGGGCCGCGCCACAGCCCGTCAGCGGAAAGGCATTCATGCCCACCATCTGATACGGCGCGCCGTTGAGGTAGAGCTGCTTGCCCTGGCGATAGAGGAAGTTGGACGGCACGGCCAGCGCGGCCGGTTCGGAAGCCAGCACGTCCTCGGCCTCCTCCCCGGGCATCGCGTTGCACGCGGCCAGCAGGGAGAGGGAACAGAGCCCGAGGATGCGGCGGAGAGGTGAAGCCATTCGCATGAGGTGAACTCCGGGGGAGAGGGACCCACGGTCCCGCGGCCCCCCTGAGCAAGTCCGGGGCCAATTCACGTACTCCAGGACTTTCAGGAAGATAGCCGGAGCCCTTCCCCAAAGAAGCCCTGCCCGCGCGCGGCACCTGACCTCCGGGGAGAACAGGACCTGTCCTCCCGACAGGACAGGTCCGCGACGCCGCACGCACCCGCCGCGCGAGTGCAATGCAGGGCGGTTCCAGGGATGCTCCTCGCGGCTCCAGGCCCGCGGTGGGACGGGAGCGTGGGATGGGTGACGCGTGAGTGAAGAGATCGTCTACCGCCATGCCGTGGAGGGGCTCTTCCTGCGCTCCGTGGGCAAGCGCCTCACGCCGGAGCTCAAGCAGCAGCTGCGCGCCATCGGGCTGGACCTGGACGAGAAGATTCCCCACCACACGCCCCGCCGCGTCTTCGCCGAGGCGCTGCGCCTCACCGCCGCCCACCTCTACCCGGACGTGGACGCCCAGGAGGGCTACCGCAGGCTCGGCCAGGGCATCATCACCGGCATGGAGCACACCCTGCTGGGCAAGGCGCTCGTGTCCCTGTGGCCCATCTTCGGGCCCGACCGCGTCCTCTCCCGCATGCAGGAGAGCTTCGCCACGGTGAACAACTACCTGAAGACGGAGCTCCTCACCCACGGCCGCGCGAACCACACCATCAAGGTGAGCGAGTGCAACGGCAACCCCGGCTACCTCCTGGGCATCATCGAAGCGGGGCTGACCCGCGCCGGAGCGAAGGACGTGCACGTCGAACCCTTCGCCTTCGACGGCCACGCCTGCTCCTACCGCGTGCGCTGGACCTCCTGAGCGCGGGCCCCCGGAGCCGGAGGTTTTTCGTAATCTCAGAAAAAGATACCAACTGGTCGGTTTGTAGTGGCCTACTGGGGAATTCCGGGTCTATAGGGAAAGCGAACCCTTTCGACCCTCCCGGCCGCCATGCCCCCAGACAC
>NZ_RAWB01000289.1 GCF_003612055.1 Corallococcus llansteffanensis | reverse complement strand
CTCAACGCCTGCGCGCAGGTGGAGCAGATGGGCGGTTCGGCGGACGGCATCGTCATCAACTCGCTGGACTTCTACGCGCACCTCGTGGGCCAGTCCTCGCTCCTGTCGGACCTGGCGAGCATGGGCATCCGCCTGTGCCGCACGCGCATGGTGAACCCGGGCACCATCATCGTCGGGGACTTCACCGCCGCCGCGACGCTCTACGACAGCCAGCGCTCCGTCATCCGCTTCGCGGAGGCGCCCCCGGGCATCTTCCCGCGCGAGGGGTTGGCAGCGTACGGCGAGGTCTACACGACGCTCGCGGTGCACCTGCCCACCCACTTCTTCGTGGCGTCGCTGACCTGATGTCCACCCCGCTCACGGTCCTCTACATCACCGGCTGGTGCCGCAGCGGCAGCACCATCCTGGGCAACGTGCTCAACGAGGTGCCGGGCTGCTTCCACGTGGGGGAGCTGAGCTTCCTGTGGAGGAACGCCTACGGGAACGGCTCCAACACGCTGTGCGGCTGCGGCCAGCAGTTGGTGGAGTGCGGCATCTGGGACACCGTGCTGACCTCCGACGTGCCGGCGGGGATGACGCCCCGTGAGCACGCGGCCTCGGTGGTGCGCCGTCAGCAGGCCGCCGTGCGCACCCGGCACACGCTGCGCGTGCTGGACGAGGCGGGAGACTCCGAAGCGCTCCAGGCGCACGCGGACTTCCTCGCGCGCACGTACCGCACCATCGCCCGGGCCACCGGGAGCACCGTGCTGGTGGACAGCGGCAAGTTCCCTTCCGAGGCGGCGCTGCTGCCGCGCGTGGAGGGCATCCGGCCGCTGTACCTGCACCTGGTGCGCGACCCGCGCGCGGTGACGCACTCGTGGACGAAGACGAAGCAGTACGTCGTCCCGATGTCCGCCGCGCGCAGCACCGCGTACTGGGTGGGCTTCAACGCGGCGTCGGAGGAGGTAACGCGCAGGTTCCCCGGCCAGTCCCTCTTCCTGCGCTACGAGGACTTCATCGCCGCGCCGGACCGCACCGTGGACACGGTGCTGGAGCTCATGGGCGTGCCGCGCGAGCACAACCCGGTGAAGGGCCGCACGGTGGTGCTGGGGAAGAACCACACCGTCACCGGCAACCCGGACCGCTTCCGCAGCGGGCCCACGCTCCTGCGCGGCGAGGACGACGCGTGGAAGGGGGAGCTGGGGTCCGGTGCGCGCGCGCTCACCGTGGCGCTCGCGTGGCCCCTGATGGCGAAGTACGGATATTTCAGCGGCACGCTGCGCTCCCCGGCGGTGGGGACGTCGTCGGTCGCCGACTCCAGGAGGGACGCCCGTGGAACTGGGACTCGCCCATAAGGTCGCGCTCGTCGCCGGAGGCTCCAGCGGGCTGGGGCTCGCGGTCGCCGAGGAGCTGGCGAAGGAGGGCGCGCACGTGGCCATTGGCGCGCGGGATGCCGACCGGCTGGCCCAGGCGGAGGCCCGTGTGAAGGCCGTTGCCCGAGGCGGCCGCGTGCTGGCGACGCGCGTGGACGTGAAGGACGACGCCAGCGTCCGGCGCTGGGTGGATGACGTGGCCGCCACGCTGGGCGCGCTGCACGTCGTTGTCACCAACAGCGCCGGGCCGCCTCCGGGGCCGGCCTCCAGCTTCGGCGTGGAGGCGTTCAAGAGCGCGACGGACGCGGTGCTCCTGCCGCCCATCTCACTGGCGCTCGCGGCGCTGCCCCACTTGAAGAAGGCCGGGTGGGGACGGCTGCTGTTCATCACGTCGGAGACGGTGCACCGGCCGGTGGCCCGCTTCGCGCTGTCCGGCTTCTCGCGCATGGGCATCGTCGGCTTCTCCGCCGCGCTGGTGCAGGAGCTGGGCGACGCCGGCATCACCGTCAACGTGCTGGCGCCGGGCTACATGCGCACGCCGCCGGTGGAGCGCACGGCAGGGAAGGCGGGCGACGTGGAGGCGGGGCTTCGCGACATGGGCGCGCACATCCCGCTCAAGCGCGTGGGGCGGCCGGAGGAGTTCGCCGCCGCGGCGGTGTTCCTCGCCAGCGAGCGGGCGTCGTTCATCACCGGCACGGTGCAGCTGGTGGACGGCGGCGCGAGCGTCATCGGATGAGCGCCGGGGCCGCCGCTTCGTCTCCGACTTCCGCGCGCCCGCTCGTCGTGAAGATTGGCGGCGCGGCGGGCGTGGACCTGGAGAACGTCTGCGCGGACGTGGCGGAGCTGGTCCAGCGGGGGGAGCGCGTCGTCGTCGTCAACGGCGGCTCGGACGCCGGGGAGCGGCTGCTGGGCGCGCTGGGCATGGAGCGGCCGGAGGTGACGACCGCGAACGGCAACGTCGTGCGCCTCACCTACGCGCCCACGCTGCGCGCGCTCACCATGGCGTGGGTGGGCGAGGTGAACAAGGCCGTCGTCCTCGCGCTGTTGGCGAAGGGCGTCACCGCGCTGGGGCTGTGCGGCGCGGACGGGCGCATGCTCACCGCGCGCCGGAGGCCGCCCCTCAAGTTGCAGACGGGGGACGGGCGGATGCGCATCGACCGGGAGCACCTGGCGGGCGAGGTGTCGGCGGTGAACACGGCGCTCCTGGGCACGCTGCTGGAGGGCGGCTACGTGCCCGTCGTGTGTCCTCCGGCGGTGACGGAGGAGGGCGTGCTGGTGAACGTGGATGCGGACGCCGTGGCGTCGGCCATCGCGGCGGCGGTGGGCGCGAGGGCGCTGGTCATCCTCTCCAACGTGCCGGGGCTGCTGTCGGACCCGAAGGACCCCGCGACGCTGGTGCGCGCGAGCGACGACGTGCAGGGCTGCATGGCGCTGGCGGGCGGGCGCATGCGCTACAAGCTGGAGGCCGTGCGCCGGGCGCTGGAGGGTGGGGTGCCCACGGCGTACGTGAGCGCGTCGCGCGTGGCGCGGCCGGTGTTCTCCGCGCTGGAGGAGGCGGGCGGCACGAAGTTCACCCTTCGCGAGAGGACCGGGGCGGATGCGGGCGCGTGAGCCGGGCGTCGACTTGTTGCGGTGGATGGTGGAGCAGTACAGCCCCAGCCATGAGGAGGCGTCCTTCGCCGGAGCGCTCGTGGAGCGGCTGGGCACGCGCGGCTGGCGCGCGCACACCGACGAGGTGGGCAACGCCGTCGCCCGCTACGGGGACGGGGACACCGTCATCGCGTTCCTGGGCCACATCGACACCGTGCCCGGAGAGGTGCCCGTGCGGTTGGAGGGGCAGAAGCTCTACGGCCGGGGCGCGGTGGACGCGAAGGGCCCGCTGTGCGCGTTCATCGAAGCGGTGGAGCTGCTGGACGACGCCGAGCGCGCCGGCAAGCAGTTCCTCCTGCTGGGCTGCGTGGAGGAGGAGGTGGCCGTCACGCGCGGCGCCCTGCACGTGCGCGAGCGGTACGCGCCGGATTTCGTCATCAACGGCGAGCCCAGCGGCGCGCACGCGGTGACGATTGGCTACAAGGGCCTGTTGCGCCTGGACCTGGAGCACCGCGCCAGCCGCCGCCACACCGCGAGCCGCGACTACCGCGCCGCCGCCGAGCACGTCATCGACGCGTGGAACGCCCTCAAGCGCCTGTGTGACGACTGGAACCGCGAGCGCACGTCCCTGTTCGAACAGAACCTGCCGTCACTCAATGCCTTTCACACCGGCGCGACGGAGACAGAGGAGTGGGCCACCGCCGCGGTGAGCATCCGCACCGGCCCGTCCACCGACACGCAGGCGCTGCTCGCGGCGCTGGGCACCGTGCCCACGGTGACGGTGCGCACGGTGGCCCAGAAGCACGCGGTGTCCACGAACGGCAACGACGCGCTCTCCCGTGTCTTCAAACAGGCCATCCGCGAGCGCGGCGCGAAGCCCACGCTGCGGCTGAAGACAGGCACGTCCGACTGGAACACCGTGGCCTCCGCGTGGAGCGTGCCCACTGTGGCCTACGGCCCTGGCGACGCGGCGTTGGACCACACGCCCCACGAGCACATGGACCTGGCGGAGTACGAGGAGGGCGTCGCCGTGCTCGCGCGCGTGCTGGCGCTGTTGCCGGTGAAGACGCCCTCCCAGCCGGGTGCACGCCCAGATTGAGGGAGGGCAAGCAGTGACGGGGAGATGTGCACCCTGGGGTACACGCCCGCCCTCGCCACGCTCCCATGAGGTGCGCGGCAGGGGCCTGGCTCTCGTGGACATTCCGGGCCTACGACTGACGGGCCCCCGCCGTGGCGCCTGGGGTGCTGTTGACCATCCAGTGGATGCCGAACTCGTCACGCACCATCCCGAACAGCCCGCCCCAGGGGGCGTCGAGGACGGGCTGCATCACCGTGCCCGAGGCCGCCAGGGCATCGAAGCTGCGCCGCAGCTCCGCCGGGTCATCGAATGCCAGCGCGACACTCATGTTGGCCTTGTCCAGAATCGCCTCGTCCTCGGGCCCATCGCTCATCATGAGCCGCGCGCTTCCCACGCGCAGCTCCGCATGCATGACGCGGCTCTTCATCGCGGCCGGACAGCTTCCGTCCACGTCGCCGAAGCGCTGCAGGGTCTCGGTTCGGGCGCCCAGGGCGCGCTGGTAGAGCGCGATGGCCCGCTCGACCCGGCCGTTGAGGTGGAAGTAGGGGATGGCTGACTGAATCGACATGGGGCAGGTCCTTTTCGGTGGGATTCAGTGACGCGACGAACGGCGGCCCGCCGGATCGACATGCCGGAAACGAAATCCTCCCCATCCCTCAAGGGCTTGAACATCTGTCATGTTTTGCTGGCCTGTCAGCTATTTGCAGCCTCGTGTGCTAGGAGCCGCCCGAGTGCCGCCCCCCGGCGGCCGGCGCATCCGGGCGGGAGTGCCGTCCCGGGGCGTTCCTGTCCCACGAGGAACCCATGATGACCCGAAGCTCCACGTCCCTGGCCACCCCCCGACTCGCCGTCCTCCTCACCCTCGTGGGCGCCTGCGGAGGCCCGGCGCCCGAAGGTGAGGAGGAGCTGGGGATGCTCTCGCAGGCACTGACGCGAGGCCCGTGGACCTTCGAGGGCAAGCCACTGGATGCGTACACGCAAGCCGAAGCGCAGGCGGACTTCGGCGCGTCCACGGGCTGGGACGCCACCAGTCAAATCACCGTCGGCTCCTCGGGAGGCAACGAGTACCTGCGCGTGAAGCTGCCGGCCAGCACGGAGAACGACGGCGGCAAGTTCTATCCGCCGCTCTGGACGTCCGGCGAGTACGCCACGGCCACGCTCCGCTGGAAGATGTACCTGGAGCCCGGCTGGGACTTCTACAGCGGCGACCTGAAGATGGCGGGCGTGAGCGGAGGCAAGGGCTACACGGGCGGCGCCGGAGACGAGGCCCAGGCGAACTGCGACGGCTGGAGCTCGCGGTTCGTGCTCGGCGGCAACCCCAACAACAAGCTGTATGCGTACTACTACGGCTGCGACATGACGGGCACGCCGTCCGGCGGAATCCTCTACGGCAACAAGCTCGGCACGGGCTGCGCGGTGACGGTGGGCGAGTGGTACACGCTCATCATCTCCGTCCAGGCGAACACCAGCGGACAGGCAAACGGGAAGCTGCGCATGTGGGCCCGGCGCGAGTCCGACGGCACCGTGTGCACCGTGGCGAGCAGCGACACGCGCCGCTTCGCCAACGACACGGCCACGTACACGTGGCACGAGAACTACCCACGCAAGTGGAATGCGGAGTGGTTCCGCGGAGGCGCCGGCACGCCGCCCGCGGAGGACCACTTCCTCCGCGTCGACGACGTGCTGTGGAACAACTATTTCTACTCCACGGCGCCGTCCCTCTGAGCCGCCCGGCGGGACGCACCATGGCCGCGCGTTCGCCTTCGACCCGTGGGCCTTCGCTCCGGGCCTACCGTGGCGCCGGGCCCGGCAGCTGCGTGTCGAGGTCCGGGTCTCCGGACGTGTTGACGTACACGACGACCCTGTCGAGGGTGGGCTCCACGAGAAGGACGTCTGGCTTCCCATCGTCGGTGAAGTCCGTGAGGGCGACCGCGGAGACAGGGGACAGCGTGGGGAAGGTCATGAACGGAGTGAAGGTGCCCTTGCCCTGGTTGAAGAGCAGCGTGGCCCCGGCCTTCGTGGCCCCGGCCACGACCACGTCGACCCTTCCATCCATGTTGACCTCCTGGACGGCGAAGGACGCCGCATCGACGTTGGTGATGGAGGTGCGGGCCGCACGTCCCCCCAGGCGGGGGATGCGAGCCCCAGGAGCCCGAAGGACAGCAACGCGTGGGAGGCAGAGAACAGCTGGATTCGGCGCTTCATTGGAACTCCTGTTGCCCTTGACGGACAGGGCGGTCCCAACGTGCGTCGTGGCCAGTGCGGTTGCGTCTGTCTTTGGGGGATGGATGGACGCTCAACACGTCACGCCATGGACTGGCGCGGATCCTCCCTCGGTTCCGGCCGCGGATCACACGAGCGCGTGACGCAGTCCGCGGGAGGATCCCGTCCACGCCAGCGCGCTGGCGAGCGGCAGGTCGGCCCCCCGGAGGTGGGACGCGGCCTGGCGCGGTTCGGACAGCGGTGGCCTATCCTACGGGATGACCCTCACGCGAAGTCCGCCCCCGTCGCTCCTTCGGGCGGTGCTCGTGGCCACCGACTTTTCGCCTGCCGCGGCGCATGCCGTGGAGCGGACCGCCCGCCTGCCACTCGCCCCAGGGGCGGCCGTCATCCTGCTGCACGCGATTCCAGGACGGGCGCCCAGGGAGCTCGTGGAGCAGGCCCGGGAGCGGGCCGGCAGGACGCTGGCGGCCGTCGCACACGCGCTCCACGCCTCGCTTCACGCCGCGGGCTCCAGCGCCTCCGTCGAGGCGCGGCTCGTGTTCGGGAAGCCGGCCCCCACCCTCCTGCGTCAGGCCCATTCGATGGGCGCGGACCTGGTCGTCCTGGGCCGGCATGGCCGTCGGCCCTTCCGGGACCTGTTCCTGGGCTCCACCGCCGAGCACGTCATCCGGTACGGCCTGTCCCCGGTGCTCGTGGTCCACGGGCCCGTGGTGGACCGGTACCGCCGTCCCCTGGTGGCCGTGGACGCCGAGGAGACGTCGTGGCGCGCCGCAGGCTTCGTGCCCGCCCTGCTGGCGCCGCGCACCTCGCTGCGGCTCATCCACGCGTTCGAGTCGCCGCTGGAATACATGGCCTTCTCCGGACTGACGCTCGATGAGCGCGCGCGGTACCGGGAACGGTTCAAGGAGGCCGCGCTGCGCGAGCTCCGTCCGCTTCACCGACGCCTGGACACCATGGGCCTGCGCTACCATCAGGCCCTCAAGCACGGCAGCCCGTACTCCATCATCCTGAAGGAAGCGAGCCGGCACCGGGCGGACCTGCTCGTGCTCGGCACCCAGGCGCGCTCCGGCTTGTCGCGCGTCCTGCTCGGGAGCGTGGCGGCGGACGTGGTTCGCGAGGCCGGCTGCGACATCTTCGTGGTCCGGCCCCCCGCCACGGACCGTGGCGAACCGTCATGAGCCAGGGTTGTTCAACACCTGGGCCTTCCCTCGACAGCTGATCGCTCAATGGAAGACCGCGGGAGCATCGCCGCGAACGACCACGTCCGCGTCAGCTTCAATCCCTGACGCGAAGGACCGCGCCGAGGTGGCGCCCGGCGCCGCCGCCTCGCTTCTCGTTCCGTCCGGGAGGGGGCGCCGGGGCTTTCACGCCACCCCCTTCGTCTTCGTCCCCTCCGCGAGCAGGAACCGCGAGAGCCGGTCGGCCAACCACCGGCGGAACGCATCCGTCGTCGGCGGGCAGTGACGGCAGTCCGCGATGAGGTCCACGTCCTCCAGCGTCGGAAACAGCGCTCGCGCTCGCGCCAGAAGCGCCTTGCCCGGGAAGCTCAGGTCGCCGTCGGCGCCGAGCACCAGCACCGGGGCCTTCAATCCCTCCAGCTCCTCCGGCCTGGCGAGCGACGGTACGCGCATGTCCATGTTGAACGAGCGGACGGCGTCGCCCAGGTACGGCGCCCAGTCGTCGTCGGTCGTCGTGAGCAGGTTGCCGACGAAGTTCCGCAGCCGGCGCTCGGTGGGAGACATCCGGTAGAGCATCATCGGCAGCGCGACCTTGGTGAAGCCCGCCCAGACCGGGCCGTTGACCACGCCCGCGGGAACCAGGAGCGCCAGTCGACGGATCCGCTCGGGAGCGACGGCCGCGAGGCGGATCGCCACGAAGCCCCCCCAGCTCACGCCCACCACGAATGGACGCTCAAGGCCCAGTCCATCCAGCACGTCCACCAGCCACTCGCCGTACTCGTTGTTCGACACCTTCGGCCGGGCGTCCGCGCTCTTCACCGACTGCCCCACGATGTCGACGGCATGGACTCGGAAGCGCTCGAGGAGCGGTGCCAGCTCGCGCAAGGCGTGCGCAGAACTCGCGAGCGCGCCGTGCAGGAGCACGAGCGGCGGCGCGGAGACGTCTCCGCCGACGAGCACGTGGCTAGGACCGAACCGCGTGCTGACCCTCCGGCTCTCCGTGGCAGGAAGGTGCGAACGGAACCTGTCATACCAGCGAGAGAGCACGGCCTTCGCCTCTTCACCTCGGAATGCGGACGTCATGAACGTCTCCTCTTCTGGGTCGCCGGCTTCGACTGGGGTGGGGGACGCAGACCGGCGAGATGCTGCGCGACCAGGTGCTCCACCATTTGCACCGGAGCGGGGTGCGCGCCCTGAGCCCAGGCGATGAGGGCGAAATAGAAGAACGAGAAGTAGGCGGCGCCGAGCAGCGCGGCATCCACCTCCGCACGCAGCTCTCCCTTCTTCGCGGCGTCCACGGCCCAGGTGGCAATCGCCGCGTGCACCTGCGCGACCTGGGCGCTGAAGCGCTGAGCCCAGGGCGGTTCGGCGAACAGCGACTCCTTGAGCAGGGTGCGCGAGAGCTGCGGACGCTTCTGGTAGTAGCGGAAGACGCTGCGGGTCAGCCCCGACAGCCGTGCGTCGAGCGTCTCGCCTTCCGGTGCGGCCACGGCCTTGCGCAGCGTTCGCTCCAGGTCGTCGAAGAGGGCCGCGTGAAGCAGGTCACGCTTGTCGCCGTAGTGGTGGAGAACCGTGCCTGCGGACACGCCGGCACGCTGCGCGATGGAACGGACGTTGGCGGCCTCGAAGCCAACCCGCTCGAACTCCTCGCGCGCGGCCTCGAGCACCGCCCTCCCGGTGGCCTCTTTCTGCTTCGCGCGAGGGCCTGTTGGTTTTTCGTTGAGCATGTTCAATGAACATGTTTAACCAAATGTCGGCCTGAGATCCAGCGACCCACCTCACGGGTCGTCGAGGTGCTCCCGCCAGAAGCGGAGCCCATCGATGTGCCGGGGGAACTCAGCCGAAGCTGTCGCAGCGCCCGTCGCGGCAAGCGAGGAGACCGCGCGAGCGTAGGACCGATAGACGCCCTTTGTGCTGTCGCGCTCGTGAGCAGACGGACAAGAGCGCCCCTTCGAGAGGTGCGTCCAGAGGGGGGGCCCCTGCGGCAGGTGAACGGACCCAGCAGTCTGGCTGCGGCGGCCCTGGTGCCGGTGCCAGAGGCGGCCCGTCCCGAGGCCGTTTCAAGTGCGCCCGCACGTGCCTGAGCGTGGGCGAGGGAGGCGAGGAGACGGCGCCGACGTCCTGCTCCTGGTGCTGGCAGAGGACATGCGCGTCGAGAGCGCGTGACGCAGTCCGCGGGAGGATCCCGTCCAGCGGCCGTCCACGCCAGCGCGCTGGCGAGCGGCAGGTCGGCCCCCCCGAGGTGGGACGCGGTCTGGCGCGGTTCGGACAGCGGTGGCCCCTGTTGGAGCAGCTCCGGTCCGCTCTGGCCCGACCGGCGCGCTGCGCCTGCTGCCGCTCGCGGGGCGGTGGCTGCTCACGCAGGCGGGCGTCAGCGACGCGGGCGTGCTGGACGTCACCCTCTGCGAGGAGTTCTTCGGCGGCGCGCTCACCACGGTGATGTTCGCGTTCATGATCGCGCTGCTCGCGCCCCTCCGCCGTCACGCGCCCGTCCCCGCCGCCGCGCAGCCCGCACCGTGAAAGTTTCCAGGCTCGCGACACGCTCCTTCACGGGCGTGTCACGGGCGCGCGCGTCACCGGAACCTCGCGCGAGCTGAGTCAGGGGAGCGTGGTACTGGACACCGCGTCGTTCGCGGTGCTCCCCCTTGAACGCGCGCCCGTGACACGGGCCGCGAATGAAGAGGTCCCCATGAAGACCCTGCCGATGACGTCGCTGCTGAGCGGTCTGGCCCTGTTCGCCGCTCCGGCGGCGTTCGCCTCGTCCACCACCAGCATCCCCGCCTTCGAGGCGAGCATCTCCACGGCGCAGGGCCCCAGCAGCCCCGGCGGCACGCGCGTCCTGCGCTCGGAGCTCAAGCCCGCGTTGGAGGCGTTCATCTACGACACCGGTGGCCCCACGGGCGTGGACAGCGCCGAGCGGGCCTACCTCACCACCCGCCTCAACGACACGCCGTTCCAGCAGTCGCTGACGGGCACCGCGGCGAAGTACTACGCGGACTTCCACGAGCTGAACGACGCCACCTTCACGAGCTACCCGCTGTACCAGGGCTCCGTCGCCAACACCGCCGCGTCGCTGTTTGGCGCCACGGGCCCGCTGGCGTCCAACGCGGACATCCGGGAGGGCTACATCCCCAACGGCCAGGGCATCGCCAACCAGGCCACGCTGGGCACCGCGTTCACCACCTACTTCGAGCCGCCGGTCGGCACCTTCCAGCCCATCACCGTGAAGGAGCTCATCGAGAGGCTCGGCACCCCCGTCAAGGGCAGCACTCCCACCGTGGACGAGGTAGAGGGCGCCGTGGCGTACATCACCCAGATTTCGCGCAACAGCAACCGGCTCTACGTCGCGGACTGGACCTGCCGCCGGTGCAGCTTCTCGCCGTGGAACACGCGGGGCTACGTCATCGCCGCGGTGAGCACGGACCGCCGCTTCGTGCGCATGGTCTCCGTGTGGACGGCGGACTACGGGAACGACTGATGCGACGCACCGCCGCGCGGCCCGCACCGTGAAAGTTTCCAGCCTCGCGACACGCTCCCTCACGGGCGTGTCACGGGCGCGCGCGTCACCGGAACCTCACGCGGGCCGTGTCAGGGCCGCGTGGTACTCGCCACCACCTCGTTCGAGGTTCCCCCCTGACCGCGCGCCCGTCCCTCGGGCCGCGAATGAAGAGGTTCCCATGAAGACCCTGTCGATGACGTCGCTCGTGGGCGCGCTGGCCCTGCTCACCGCTCCGGCCGCGTTCGCCACGTCCACCACCAGCATCCCCGCCTTCGAGGCGAGCATCACCACCGCGAAGGGCCCCGGCAGCCCCGGCGGCACGACCATCCTCCGCTCGGAGCTCAGGACCGCGCTGGACGCGTTCCTCAACGACACCGGCGGCCCCGAGGGCGTGGACAGCGCCGAGCGCGCCTATCTCGCCACCCGCCTCAACGACACGCCGTTCCAGCAGTCGCTGACGGGCACCGCGGCGAAGTACTACGCGGACTTCTACGAGGTGAACGACGCGGCCATCACGGGCGCCCCGCTGTACCTGAATCAAGTCGCCCAGACGCCCGCGTCGCTGTTTGGCGCCACCGGCTCGCTGTCTTACGCGCGCATCTACGAGGGCTACATTCCCAACGGCCAGGGTGTCGCCAACCAGCAGACGCTGGGCGAGGCCTTCAGCATGGCCTTCGGTCCGCAGGCCAGCATCTTCGAGCCCATCACCGTGCGGGAACTCATCTCGCGGCTCAGCGCTGTCTCCTACAACGTGGACGAGGTGGAGGGCGCGGTGGCCTACATCACGGCGATCTCGCGCAACAGCAACCGGCTCTACACCACGGGCTGGAGCTGCCGCGGGTGCGGCGCGCCGGGCTACACGCAGGGCTTCGCCATCGCCGCGGTGAGCACGGACCGCCGCTTCGTGCGCATGGTCTCCGTGACGACGTACGCGGACTGACGTGACGCACCGCCGCAAGCGCGCCGGGAGGAACCTGCGCGCTTGCGGTCCCCGCCGCCTCCGTTCGTGGATGCGCGTCACACGCACCGGGTGGGCGGAGCGCATGCTCCGGCCCGGGCTTCACGCAGCACCGGAGAAAGCACCATGGCGGAGATGAAGACGTATCCGGGTGGCTGCCACTGTGGAGAGGTCCGCTACGAGGCGACCACGGACCTGGCGCAGGTGGTGAGCTGCAACTGTTCCATCTTGCGCTGCGTGGACGGCGTGGACCTGTCCACGCTCCAGCCCTTCCCCTACAACGGCCGGGACGCCTGAGCCGCACCTACGGGCAGCGCCAGCCTGTAGCGGTTAGCCACGATTTCCTGGGTTGACTGCCGGGCGCGATCATCTGCGCTCACCTCCTCAACTGGAGTTCTGCATGCGCTTCCCCCCTCTGTTCGCCGCGACCCTCCTCCTGGTGGCTCCAGCCACGGTCCTCGCGTTGGCGCCCCCCTGCAGCACCTTCTGCGCGCGAAGGATTCCCGCCTGCGTTGAGGTCTGCAGCATCAACAACGAGGACACAACCTGCGGTGAGGCGGGCTACCGCTGCTACGACACGGCCGGAGCGGGCTCCGAGTCCACGACCTCCGTGATGTCTTCCGACGAAGCTGCCAAGGTGTGTAGCGAGGAGCACCCGGACGGCGAGCAGGCCGAGACCGCCGAGAGTTGAGTGCCATCCACGAGCGCGGGAGGGACCTCGCCCGAGCCCCGAACCGCTGCTGCTTCTCTCGGGGTCCAGCCACCCGGACTGGAGCCCACGGCCGCCACGCCCACTGGGCG
>NZ_RAWB01000288.1 GCF_003612055.1 Corallococcus llansteffanensis | reverse complement strand
GCCCACGCCTCTTCGGTGTTGCCGCCCTTCGTGCCCTTGTGGACCTCCTGAAGGAGGTTTCCCTGCCAGAACACGGGCGCGTAGTTGTAGTGCTGCAGGAGCCGCTTCTCCACGATGGTCCCAGGCACGACCAGCGCATTGCCCGACAGCTTCTTGAGGAAACCGAGCAGTTCCAGCCGTGGATCATTGTGGGCCGCTGGAACGATCTTCCGGGTCTGGTCGTTGAAACTGGCGAACAGGAACTCCGGACCTAGCACCACCGGCAAGGCATCTTTGTCGACGTCCCCGATGACTTTCCCCAGGGCCTTCGCGACCTCTTCCGGATCCCACTTCGCATTGAGACTGGCACAAATCACGACCGGCTGAACCTTGCTCACCTGTCATCCCCCGGCTGTCCACGGCTTGATTCCGCGAACATACTCCAGCCGTGAAACAAGTGGGCTCAGGGGGCCCGCCGAGGTCGCGCAGGAGCGCCCGCGGCGGGTGGAAAAAACCCCAGTGAACCTCAGTTGCAGGCGTAGGTGCTCGAAGGCCCCACGTCAGCGACCGTCAGCGCGCGGCACTGCCTCACCGCGCCCCGCGCCGGGAACCTCCGAGAGATTCATGCGCCCATCGCGTTCCGGGTGAGAAGTGGATCCACGAAGGTCACCCCCGTCGCGGAGCCCACCTGCGGCCAAGCGATGTTCTCCACATACGTCTGGGTCGACGGGGCGTACAGCCAGAACGCGTCCCCGGTGAAGTTCACCAGGAGATTCTCTTCGTAGTACGCGTTCTGTGGAAGCTCCGAATAGGTGCAACCGTTGGACTCCATCTTGTTGCCGCCAATCTCGATGGCGTTGTCGGACGCGCCCACGACGGTGTTCGCCACGATGCGCACCGAGTCCGCGGGCCAGTGGTACCACGCGCTCTGGGGTGGCCCCCGTGCTGGGGACAGTCTCCCAGGCAGCGTGGGCAGTCCCTGGTGCTCCAGGAGGGCACGCACCCCACTGGGTGCCGTCAGGTACGCCAGCCACCCGGCGCCTGCCTCCACACCTGCCGCACGCGAACACGTCCAGCGCGAAGCTCCTGCGCAGCGTGCGCTTCAGTGCTAGGCCATGCCACCATGTCCGGCGACTCACCCGTCCCCGCCTCCGGCGGCTTGCCCACCCTGCACTTCCCCCCCGAGCTCCCCATCTCGAGCCGGGTGGAGGACATCACCGCGGCCATCACCGCCCATCAGGTGGTCATTGTCGCGGGGGCCACCGGCTCGGGGAAGACGACGCAGCTGCCGAAAGTCCTGCTCGCCATGGGACGCGGCCGCCCGCGCCAGATTGCCGTCACCCAGCCTCGGCGTATCGCCGCGACGAGCGTGGCGGCGCGCGTGGCTCGCGAGCTCGGCACGGAGCTGGGCACGGACGTCGGCTACCAGATTCGCTTCGAGGACCGCTCGTCCCGGCGGACGGCCGTGAAGTTCATGACCGACGGGGTCCTGCTCGCGCAGATCCACAGCGACCCGCTCCTGAGCCGCTACGACACGATCGTGCTCGACGAGGCCCACGAGCGCAGCCTCACCATCGACTTCCTGCTCGGGTGGCTCAAGCGTCTCCTCCCCAGGCGCCCCGACCTCAAGGTCGTGGTGAGCTCGGCCACCATCGAGACCGAGCGCTTCTCGCAGTTCTTCGGGGGGGCTCCGGTCATCCAGGTGGAGGGCCGTACCTTCCCGGTGGACGTGCTCTACGAGCCGCCCCCCGAGGACGACGAGCTCGCCGACGCCGTCGCCGATGCGGTGGCGAACGTGCTCTCGCTCGACCCGGACGGGGACGTCCTCGTGTTCCTCCCCGGGGAGCGGGAGATCCGCGAGACAGAGAACGCCCTGAACGCGCGCAAGCTGCGCGGCACGGTGGTGCAGCCCCTGTATTCGCGCCTGTCGGCCTCCGAGCAGTCGCGCGTCTTCGCCACCCTCCCCGAGCGCCGGGTCATCCTCGCCACCAACGTCGCGGAGACGTCCGTCACCATCCCGGGGATCGTGTACGTCGTGGACACCGGGGTAGCGCGCCTGTCGCGCTACGACCCGCGCTCGGGCACCACGCGCCTGCACATCGAGCCGGTCTCCCAGGCCAGCGCCGACCAGCGCAAGGGGCGCTGCGGCCGCGTGCGCGAGGGGATCTGCGTGCGCCTCTACGACGAGGTGGGCTTCACCACACGGCCCGCCTTCACCGACCCGGAGATCAAGCGCACCGGGCTCGCGGGGGTCATCCTGCGGATGAAGTCCCTCGGCCTTGGTGACGTCGAGGACTTCCCCTTCCTCGACCCGCCCCAGCCGAAGGCCATCGCCGAGGGCTGGCGGGTGCTCGAGGAACTCGGGGCCATCCAGGGCAAGGAGCGCACCTTGACGCCGCTCGGGCACCAGCTCGCGCGCTTCCCGGTGGACCCGCGCATCGCGCGGATGATTCTCGCTGGCGCCGAGTACGGGTGCCTGGACGAGGTGCTCATCGTCGCCGCGGCGCTCAACCTGCAGGACCCGCGCGAGCGGCCCCGGGAGCTCGCGCAGAAGGCGGACGAGCTGCACCGGCGCTTTCGTGACGAGCACTCGGACTTCACGGGGCTGCTCAAGCTGTGGGCGTTCGTGAGCGAGGCCGAGGGCCGGGGGACGTCCCATCTGCGGCGCGTGTGCCGGGACAACTTCCTGTCCTTCCTGCGGGTGCGCGAGTGGCGGGACGTCCAGCGCCAGCTCGAGGAGACCGTCCGCGAGCTGCGCCTGCCGCGCCAGGGCCGGGGCGCCCCGGCGCGCGGGGACGTCCTGCACCAGGCGCTCCTCACCGGGCTGCTGTCCCGCATCGGCCAGTGGAATCCGGAGCAGCGCCAGTATACGGGCGCGAAGCAGACGCGCTTCATGGTCCACCCCTCGTCGGCGCTCGCGAAGAAGCCCCCTGGTTGGGCGATGGCGTTCGAGCTCGTGGAGACGTCCCAGCTGTTCGCGCGCACCGTGGCGAAGCTCGACCCGGAGTGGCTCGCGGCGGCGGCCCCCCACCTGCTCAAGAGCAGCTTCTCCGAACCGCACTGGTCGGAGAAGTCCGCGCGCGCCATCGTGAAGGAGAACGCGACCCTCTTCGGGCTGCAGGTCTTCAAGGAGCGCCCCGTGGCCCTGGCCAACATGGACCCCGCCCGGGCACGGCTGATGTTCCTCGAGCATGCCCTGGTGCGCGGCGAGTACCGCACCCGGGGGGCGTTCCAGGAGGAGAACCGCGAAGTGCTCGAGCGCGTGGCGCGCCTGCGGGACAAGGCCCGGCGCAGCGAGCTGCTCGACAGCGAGGCGCTGCTGACGTTCTTCGACCAGCGCGTCCCGGCGGACGTGACGGACGGAGCGAGCTTCGAGGCCTGGCGCCGCAAGGCCGAGGCGGCCGACCCCGACGTGCTCATCCTCACGATGGAGGATGCCCTCTCGGACGACCCGGGCCTGTCCCCGGCGCACTACCCGGATGCCATCACCCTGCACGGCGCGTCCGTGCCGGTGACGTACACCTTCGACCCCTCGGCCGAGGACGACGGCATCACCCTGAGCGTGCCGCTGCTGCTGCTCGCCCAGCTGGTCCCGGGTGAGCTCGACTGGACCATCCCCGGGTGGCAGCGGGAGAAGCTCACCGCGCTGCTCGATCAGCTCCCCCGCGCCCAGCGCAAGCAGCTGGGGCCGGTGCCGGACCTGGTCGACCGTCTCGAGAAGGAACTGGTGCCCTTCCGCGGGCCGATGATTCCAGCGCTCGCGCGTGCGGTGTCCCGGCTGTGCGGCGTGGACGTGCCCGAGGAGTCCTTCCGGGCGGATGCCGTGGTGCCGTACCTGCGCATCACGCTCCGGGTGCTCGACGAGCGCGGAAAGGAGCTCGCGCGCAGCCGCGACGCCGACGCACTGCTTGAGCAGCACGGGGGACGTGCACGGGCGGCGCTGCGCAGCGTGGCACCGACTTCGGACTGGGAGCGCAAGGGGCTGACCGCCTGGACCTTCGGCGAGCTGCCCCCCGTGGTCACCCGGCGGGTCGGCGGGCTCGAGGTCCGCAGCTACCCCGCGCTCGTCGACCGGGGCGCTGCCGTGGACCTGGTGCTGCTCGAGACATCGTCCGCCGCCGACGCGGCCACGCGCACGGGGCTCCGCCGGCTCCTGATGCTCGCCGCGCGCGGACACGTGGCCGTCAGCGCCGCGCGCATGCCGCTGCCCTTCCCGTCCCTGGACGGCGCGCCGCCCGCGCGGGGCCAGGCCGACGCCTTCCGGGCGCTCGTCCTCGCACGCGGCGTCGACGATGCGTTCAAGCTCGCGCCGGGTGCGCCGCTGCCCCGCACGAAGGCGGCCTTCGAGGCGCTGCTCCAAGAGGGCTCACCGCGCATCGAGCAGGTGGCCCGGGACTGGGCGAACGTCGTCGTTGCCACCTCCGCGGAGCTCGCTGAGACGCTCGCTGCACTCAAGGCAGCCTCCAAGGGGCCGAGCGGCGCGGCGGCCGTGCGGGACATCCACTCGCAGCTCGGGCAGCTGTTCCCCGCGAAGCTCATCGAGTGGATCCCCCTCGTGCGCCTGCTGAACTACTCGCGCTACCTCCGCGCGGCCCAGGCACGGCTGTCGCGTGCGGTGGCGAACCCCGCCAAGGACGCAGCGAAGGCCGCGCCCTTCACCCCCCTGTGGGAGTCCTTCCTCGCCAGGCGCGCCACCGCGCGTGACCAGGAGGCGGCGCAGGAGCTGCGGTGGGCCTTCGAGGAGCTCCGCGTGGCCATCTTCGCTCCGGAGGTGACGACGCCCGTGTCGGTGACGGTGGCGAAGGTCGGCGCGGCCCTCGCGGCGCTGCGCTAGAAACGAGTGGCTGTGCCGTGGGCGAACGGCGTGCGGACTCAGGCCGCTTCGACGCGGTCGCAGTAGGCGTCGAACGTCTTCTTCCAGGCCGGGCGCGCGATGCAGCGCCTCTGGAAGGCGAGCACGTTGGGATGGTCCTTGACGACACTCTCGTCGGTGCCGGCGCCCAGCACATGCGTCATCAAGATGTCCGCGACGGTGAACGCGTCGGTCGCGACGAACTCCCTGCCCGCGAGCCAGCCGTCGAGCTGCTTCAGACGCATGTCCCCCCACTGGTGAAGCGCATCGCTCCCCTGGGTGCCCTTGCCGCCGTTCAGGTCAACGAACCACGCGGTCAGGATCGGGACTTCGATCGTGTTCAGCGCCGCGACGCACCAGCGCAGCACCTGCGCTTCGCCGGCGAGGTCGCGCGGCATCAGCTTGCCGCTCTTGCGGGCGAGGTAGAGCAGGATCGCGCCCGACTCGGTGACGACCACGCCGTCGTCGTCAATCGCCGGAATCTGTCCGAACGGATTGAGCGCGCGATACGCGGGCGTATCGAGGTCGTGCTGAGGATGATCCATCCCCACGACCTCGTAAGGCAGACCCATCTCCTCCAGCGCCCACAGCACGCGCAGGTCGCGGGTCTTGCCGCGGGCCATCTTGTTCACTCGGGAGAAGCCGTAGACCTTGAGCATGCGCGCATCCTACTTCGCGCGCGGATGGATCGTGCGGGTCTCGTTGGGCTTCACCTCTCTTGTCGGGCCCCCAAGAACCCGCTCAGGGCTCGAGGAAGCCGCCGCGCACCCACGCGTTGGCGACGTCTCGGGTGAACTTGAAGTTCACCGGCACGCGATGCTTCGCGACGGTCGCGCCAGCGTCGTCGATGGCCGAGAGCAGCGCGTGGGGCTCGTACTCATCGGCCACCATCTCGAGCCGGACCTCGTACCAGCGGCCCTCCCAGGCGATGGAGAGCTTCTTGGTCATGGCCTGGTCGCGCTGTCGCGCGGAACGGTCCAGGACCTCCGAGGCCGTCTTCACGAAGGTCGCGAAGGCGGGCGCATCGAAGGGCTTGGGATTCTTCTTGTCGCGGCCCATCACCCACGGACTGATGAGGACGGGCTCGGAGATCCCCTGCTTGCGGATCTCCACGGCCCAGCCGTCGTCGTCCTCGTTCTTGATGACCCTGGCCGACCAGCCGTTCTTCCGCCAGAACGTAGGCTCCATGACCTCGGGCTCGGCAGGCGTGCGCTCATTGCTCATGGGCATTCTCATAACCTCTGATGGCCCTTTCCCAGAGCAGTATCTGCCCCCTGCCTGGCCTGCCCCTACTCGTCCGGGCTGGCGTTGATGACGTCGGTGAGGCGCAGGTGGCGGGGCTGGGCCTGCACCCGCTCGAACCAGGCGCGGATGGCGGGATAGCGACCCAGGTCGAACCGGCCCTCCTCCGCCACGTGCGTGTACGCATACAACGCGATGTCCGCGAGGCTGTAGTGCTCGCCCGCGAAGTAGGGCCGCTTGCGCAGTTCTCCCTCCATGACGTCGAGCGCGGCGTAGCCCTTCTGGATGCGCTCCTCCAGCTCCTTCTCCTTGCCGGAAGGGATACCGAAGAACGCGATCCACGCCCGGGCCACGGCGATGTAGGGCTCGTGACTGTACTGCTCGAAGAACATCCACTGGAGCATCCGCGCCCGCTCCAGCCGGTCGGTGGGAATGAAGGGCGTGCCCTCGGCGAAATACCAGAGGATGGCGTTGGACTCGGCGAGGAAGACCCCGGGCTCGAGCTCCACGGTGGGGGTCCGGGCAATGGGGTTCATCGCCTTGAACTCCGGCGTGCGCGCCTCTCCCGCGGCGAGATCCACCTCCCGCGTTTCAAACGGAATCGCGAGCTGATGCAGCAGCAGGCGGACCTTGTAGCAATTCCCAGAGGGGTTGAACTGGTGGAGCTTGATCATGGGCGGGTAGTCTATTGCCATGAGAGCCCTTGTGCTGATGACTCTTCTGCTTGGGAGCGCTGCCTGCAGGACACCCCCGCCGGAAGGGGGCTCCTCGGCGAGGGCGCACCTGTCCGTCTCGGCGTGTGAGCTCCCTTCGAGCCCCGCGGAGCTCATCTCGCTGAGCGAAGCCCCCATCCCGGGCGAGCTGCATGAACGCTTCGACCTGCCGGACGGTCCTGCGTGGTGGGCTCCCGCACCCGAGGACGCGGAGCGACAGCGCTACCGGGATGCGCTGGTGGCCCGGCTCGGAGCCGGTGGGGTGGAGGCGCGTGCGCTGCTGGAGCGTTCGCGCGAGCAGTTCGCGGGCCTGGCGCTGCCCCTTCGACGCGAGGCGGAGAACAACACACGCGTGCTCGAAGGCGGCGCCGGTGCGGTGGGCCCCATCTCCTGTCTGGAATGGAGCCTCTTCCAACGACAGGCCCGGCGCTTCCCGATGCTGCAACACCCCACCGAGTTCAGCGCGTACGTCCTGCGCGGCCAGGGGAGGCTGCACATCTACTTCTCCGGCGCGGACCGCGCGGGCGCGAAGCTCCGGTCCGAGGTGACCGATCGGGTCGCCGCGGAGGTCGCTCGCGGCTTCGTGCTCGTCGCGCACGCGCACAACCACAACTTCATGTTCGACCGCGTGCCGGGAGATCGGCTGTGGACCACGCCGGAGACCGTGAACGTCGTGGGCGGCGGGGTGGCCCCCAGCCTCACCGACGTGCAAGCGTATCGCGGCATGCATGAAGCCCTGGGGCTCCAGGGCGCCTGGGTGACCAACGGCTTGGAGACGGGCCGCTACACCGCCGGGGACTTCACCCGTCTCTCCGCGTGGGAGGGTTGAGAGTCCCTTTTGGCCCGCCGAGTGGACTGGTCCGCGGCCTGGCGCCCCCGCCCATCGTCTACAAACGCAACTTCCTGGTGCGGGGCGATGCGCTCAACATGGAGGAGCACGTGACGACCTGACGAGCCACCGCCTCAGGGGTACTGGCCGCGAAGACGGAAGTGGTTCTCCTCGCGGATCATGTTCTCGGTGATCTCGGTGCCGTCGAACGTGACGCCCGCGAGATTCGACTGGGCTCCCGGCTTGAACCCCACCACGAACATCTCGTCGGCGATGCCCGACAGCCCGAGGTATTCATCGCGCTTGGCGTGCGTCTTGCCATTCTCCTGCACGATGTCCCAGGGCAGGCCGTGCTTCTTCTTCGTCTTGCAGTTGATCCGATCCCAGATGACCACCCCGCGCTGGATCCGGTCGGCGTGGATCAGCTCATGGGCAAGCGCGATCCAGCGATACTGCTTCGGGAGCTCCTGCCGGCTGGGCCAGCCGTCCGCATCCTCGTCGGTGGTGGCGATGTCGTCGGTGTTCCACCACGCGGTCACGTCGCAGCCCGTGCCGTCGCTGGCAGCCGCCAGCAGTTTGGCGTTGTCCGTGCCGAAGGCACTTTTGTCGGGAGCGATCTCCGTCTTGAGGAAGGAATGGAAGCTCCAGAAGTACTTCGACTTGTCGGGGTGCTGATGATCCGGGATGCAATCCGGCAGCGACTGGGTCGACTGCGTCCCCGTGGCATGGGTGATTCGAGCCATTCGATCCGATTGGATGATGCGGGAGACCAGAGCGCGGCCGTACTTGCGCGGGTCGGGTCTGATCCGGGCCGCGAGCTGCACCTCCGTCACCTTGCTCTGCTCGGGACCAAAGGTCAGGAAGCCGTCCCCGGTGATGGAGAGAAGGGCGAGCTTCATGCGCGCGACGGCGATGAAGTTCGACGAGTAGATGACGAGCTTGGGCTGGAGCACCCGCCCCGAGGACGGAGCGTCGGCGCCCTTGCCCAGCCACGCAGCCCCCAGTCCGCGCGCGACACGGGCTCCGGCCAGGTCCGCCTCGGCCTCCAGCGCCGGAGCCACGAGGAGCCCGGACACAGGGGCCCCTCGCTCCCGCTGGCGCTGCTGGAGGACATGGGCCACCTCATGGCCGAGCAGCTCCATTCCCTCCAGCGTCTCGGGCTGGTAGCACTCCGGGACCAGGGTGATCGTCTCCCCGCGAGTCATGGCAAGCGCGCCGACACGCAGCGGCGAGTCATCGAGTTGGAGCCTCACGGTGGAGAGGTCCACCTGGAACGCATCCTCCAGCCGATGCCTCAGCGAAGGAGGGAGTGACTGGCCAGGGTTCAGGGTTCGCATCGCGTGATGGTACCAGCGCAGCATGCGGGAGAGCACGGGCCTGTCACCACGCCCTCCCTCGCTCCTACCCCTGACGTCCCTTGCCTTGGCGCGGGTGCATCCGAACCGTTGAAAGAGGGGCCGCATGGCGCGGTTGCTCTCTCAAGTGAGGTTCCGTCATGCGTGAAAGCCTTCAGCCCAGGGGAGAGGCGCTGCGCAGCGCAGCCCGCAGGATCTCGGTGCGGAGAGCCGAGGAGCCGGAGACTCCCCTGCTCCAGATCATCACGGAGGCAGCCCGCCACTTCGACCTCTCGCCGAGCGAGGAGCAGATGCTTCAGTCGGACCTGCTGCCCGGGAGTTCAGAGGCGCCTCCACCCTGAGGGAAACGAAACAGACCTGTCTCGCCGGAAGCCTCCAGCGACGGGTTCGATTCCCGCCGCCTCCACATTCAGAAGCCCAGCAATCTCACCGGGTTGCTGGGCTTTTTCTTTGGCCGTGTGGCCTCATGTGCCCTCAGTGTGCCCCTCCGGCGTCTCTGCCCGGTGCGGCGTGGAGCGGGGGCACGGGTCGGTCGAGCTGCTGTACCGCGCTCTCCCGGGCCTCCGGCGCAAGGTGGGCGTACCGCATGGTCATCTCGATGGTTGCGGGGCCCATCAGTTCCTGGATGACCTTGAGCGGGACACCCCGCATGGCGAGGTGGCTGCCGTAGGTGTGCCGCAGGTCGTGCCAGCCGATGCGGCCTTGCTCGCGGCTGATGCCTGCCGCCTGCACCGCACGCCGCCGCGTGGAGGAGTTCATCGAGGCGCACGCGGACGAGCCCATCTCCCTGGCCGACATCGTCGCCGCCGCCGGGGTGCCGGAGCGCTCGCTTCGCGCTGCGTTCATCGCGGCCCGGGGGATGCCGCCGGCTGCGTTCCTCCGCCGCCGTCGCTTCGAGATTGCGAGACAAACGTTGCTCGCAGGCGCGCCGGGGACGACCGTCGCCGGCGTCGTGGCCTCGCTCGGCTTCGTGTCCGGCGGGCGATTCAGCGTCGAATACAAGAAGCTCTTCGCGAAGCGCTCTCCCAGAGAGCGCTGAGCCCCACCGCTCCATTTATTTCATTCACAAATCATCTATCGCCGCTGGCGCGCGTTCGACCCACGTCGAATGTGATGGGTTTGCGCTGACTCATGCATGGTTTTAGCTGTGCGAAAACTACGGGCACTGTGCCGAATCGTCAGGAATCCGACCGCTGTCATGAATTGGTAATTGACAGGTCACCAACGAGACCGCTATATATTTTCACTGCGGGTGAATAAAGACAGCCCGCGTTCAACGACAGTCCAGCTTGGGTGCCCGCGAGCTCCGCGCAATCCGTCGCGAGGCCGTGGTGCGTCCTTTCAGGGGGATCTCAATGAAACACAAATCAATTTCGCTCCTCGTCATGATCACGGGGGCCGGTTTGCTCGGCCTCATCGGCGGTTGCAGCCCGATCTCCGTCGGAGACAATGACGCGGACGTCGGTTCGGCCGACTCCGCCCTCACCGCCGAGCAGTGCGATTACTTCGATGTCAACGGTAAGGTCCATATCTGCCACAAGACCAGCTCGACGAGTCATCCCTACACGATCGTCCGTGTTAGCGAGCAGGCGTGTATCAACGCGCACAGCGCTCACAACGGCGACTACGTCACCAGCCTCGACCCGGCCTCGTCGCTCTACGACCCGACGTGCAGTGGCCAGGGCTGCCTGTCCGTGAACGCGCCGTGCGACGCCACGGTCCCCTGTTGCGACGGCCTCACGTGCCAGAGCGGCACCTGCGGCGACGTCAACGAGTGCGCCGCCGGTACCGACAACTGCAACGAAAACGCCACCTGCACCAACACCGTGGGCTCCTTCACCTGCGCCTGCAACGCGGGGTACGAGGGCGACGGCGTGACCTGCGGCGACGTCAACGAGTGCGCCGCCGGTACCGACAACTGCAACGAAAACGCCACCTGCACCAACACCGTGGGCTCCTTCACCTGCGCCTGCAACGCGGGGTACGAGGGCGACGGCGTGACCTGCGGCGACGTCAACGAGTGCGCCGCCGGTACCGACAACTGCAACGAAAACGCCACCTGCACCAACACCGTGGGCTCCTTCACCTGCGCCTGCAACGCGGGGTACGAGGGCGACGGCGTGACCTGCGGCGACGTCAACGAGTGCGCCGCCGGTACCGACAACTGCAACGAAAACGCCACCTGCACCAACACCGTGGGCTCCTTCACCTGCGCCTGCAACGCGGGGTACGAGGGCGACGGCGTGACCTGCACCAGCAGCGACGAGTGCGCCGCAAGCCCGTGCCTGAACGGCGGCACCTGCATCGACGGCGTGGGTAGCTACACCTGCGAGTGCGCGCCCACCTACGAGGGGACCAACTGCCAGGATTGCTCCGGCACCCTCGGGGACTGCAACGGGAACTCGTCCGACGGCTGCGAGGTGAACCTCCAGAGCGACGCCGATAGCTGCGGCGCCTGCGGCATCGTGTGCTCGACGGGCCAGATCTGCTCGAACGGCACCTGCCAGGCCGTCCCCCCCGGCCAGGTCCCTGGCACGCCGATCAGCTCCCCCGCGAACCACAACCCGCTGGCCCCGGCGGTCGCCGATGTGAATGGCGACGGCAAGCTCGACATCCTGGTGGCCAACGCCGAATCCGGGTCGATCCTGTTCCCCTCTGGCTCGCTCTCCGTTTTCCTGGGGAACGGCGACGCCAGCGTCCAGTCGGAGGTCAACTACGGGGGCGCCTCGCTCTCCAGCAACGCGGTCGTGGCCGTGGACGTGGACGGCGACGGGTGGCTCGACGCCGTCACCGTCAACGGCCAGACCAACCTGCTCCTCATCAACGGAAACATCAGCGTCTACAAGAACCTGGGCCCGAGCGCGCCCGGGACCTTCGGCGCGCCGACGAGCTTCACCACCGGCACCCCGGGCTCCGTCCACCTCTGCACCGGGGACTTCGATCACGACGGGGTGGCTGACATCGCCACGACAAGCGTGACCCTGAGCCAGGTGAGCGTGCTCTTCGGCACCGGCGCGGGCAGCTTCGGCGCGCCCACGTTCATCGGCATTCCGAACACCGGCGGCGCGCAGTCGACGATCGCCTGCCGTGACCTGAACAGCGATGGCTTCTCCGATCTCGTGGTGACGAGCCCCGCCAGCGCACGCCTGTCGATCCTCATCAACCAGGGCAACGGCTCGTTCGCCGCACCAGTCGCCTACAGCAACTCCGCCGGCGGCCAGACGGCGGGCATCGCCTTCGGCGACGCCAACGGCGACGGCACGCTCGACATCCTCTCGAACGGAGCGGCCGGCCGGTACCTTTTCTTCTTCAAAGGGAACGGCAACGGCACCTTCGCGAGCGGCGTTCAGTCCACCGCTGCGGCCACTACGGCCACCAACTCGGCGCTGGGCGTCGTGGCCGATGACTTCAACGGCGATGGCAAGCTCGACGCCTACATCCTCGTTACAACGGCCTCGGGCGGCGTCCGCCCGATGACCGGCAACGGCAACGGAGGCTTCACCTCGGGCACTGTCGTCACGACCGGCGCCTCGCCTGGCCTCAACGCCATCGCCACCGCGGACATGGACGCGGACGGGTACGCCGATCTCATCCTGACCAACAGGGGCTCCGGCACCGTGACCGTGGTCCCCAACGGACTCTGAGTAGCTGTCCGCGATACCGCTAAGGGGCGGTGTGCCCTGATTTCAGCGCGGTCTCGGTAGGAGAATCGGTGCGCCGCGTGCTTCGCGCGCGGCGCACCGACAGCAC
>NZ_RAWB01000287.1 GCF_003612055.1 Corallococcus llansteffanensis | reverse complement strand
TCGTGGAGCCCAAGGCCCCGCCCAAGCCCACCGCGGTGAAGCGGTCCCATGAGGAGTTCGAGTTCGTCGGCGACCGCAAGAGCTTCTCGCTGCCGCCGCTGGACGTGCTGGAGGCGGACAAGAAGGAGCGCTCGGCGCTGGACAAGGACGCGTTCCTCGTCACGGCGGAGAAGCTGCGTGCGAAGCTCGCGGACTTCGGCATCGTGGGCGAGGTGGTGGAGATCCGCCCCGGCCCCGTCGTCACCATGTACGAGTTCCTGCCCGGGCCCGGCATCAAGGTCAGCAAGATCGCCGCGCTCCAGGACGACCTGGCCATGGCGATGGAGGCCATGCGCGTGCGCATCGTCGCCCCCATCCCCGGCAAGGGCGTGGTGGGCATCGAGGTCCCCAACCGCGACCGTGAGACGGTGTTCCTCAAGGAGATCGCCGAACAGGACACGTTCCAGAAGAGCGTCAGCAAGCTCACCATGTGCGTGGGCAAGGACATCGAAGGCATGCCGTACGTCTTCGACCTGGTGAAGGCCCCCCACCTGCTCATCGCCGGCACCACCGGCTCCGGCAAGTCCGTGGCGGTGAACTCCATGATCATGAGCATCCTCCTCAAGGCCACGCCCGAGGAGGTCCGCTTCATCATGGTGGACCCGAAGATGCTGGAGCTCTCCGTCTACGAGGGCATCCCGCACCTGCTGCTCCCCGTCGTCACCGACCCCAAGAAGGCCGCGCTCGCGCTGCGCTGGGCGGTGGAGGAGATGGAGCGCCGCTACCAGCTCCTGTCCGAGGCGGGCGTGCGCAACATCGCCGGCTACAACAAGATGGTGGAGACCAGCGCGTCGGAGGTGAAGCCCGCCGCCGCGCCCGCCGCGAAGAAGAAGTCGAAGCCCAAGAAGCTCTTCGTCGTGGACGTGGAGGGCAGCGAAGCCCCCGCCGCCGCCTCCGCGAGCGAAGGCATGGGCGTGGCCGCCCCGCGCGAGGACGACAGCGACGACCTGCGCGAAGCCATCGTCTCCGAGCCCGCCCCTGACCTGGAGGCCGACGGCGAGGTGGACGCCGAGTTCGAGGAGGACTCCGACGCGGCCGCGCCCGCGCAGGCCTCCGCGGACAAGAAGGAGCTCAAGAAGCTGCCCTACATCGTCGTCATCATCGACGAGCTCGCGGACCTGATGATGGTGGCGAGCCGCGAGGTGGAGACGTACGTGGCGCGCCTCGCGCAGATGGCGCGCGCGGCCGGCATCCACCTGATGGTCGCGACGCAGCGTCCGTCCACGGACGTCGTCACCGGCATCATCAAGGCCAACTTCCCCACGCGCATCAGCTTCATGCTGCGCTCGAAGCCGGACTCGATGACGATCCTGGGCACGGTGGGCGCGGAGGCCCTGCTGGGCATGGGCGACATGCTCATCATGCCGCCCACGAGCGCCCACCTGCAGCGCGTGCACGGCGCCTACGTGTCCGAGCAGGAGATCAAGAAGGCGGTGGACCACCTCAAGGCTCAGGGCAAGCCCGTCTTCGACGAGTCCATCCTCAAGCCGCGCGACGAGGACGTGGAGAGCGGGGGCGAGGAGGACGAGCTGTCCGACGAGCTCTACGACCAGGCGCTCGCGGCCGTCAGCGAGATGCGCTCCGTCTCCATCTCCATGCTCCAGCGCAAGATGCGCATCGGCTACAACCGCGCGGCGCGCATGATTGAGCGCATGGAGCGCGACGGCGTGGTGGGCCCCGCGGACGGCGCCAAGCCCCGCGAGGTGCTGCTGCGCGGCCTGGGCGACATGCCCGGCGCCGGGGCGATGTAGCCGGGAACGGCCCGCCGTTCCCCAACGGTTTTCCCCACGGGGGCGCTCCGGACCTGCTCCGGGCGCCCCCGTTGTCCTTCTCCTGGAGCTGCTCGCGCATGATCGTCGCCATCTCCCGCTTCCGAGCCTCCCCCGAAGAGGCCGACGGCTGGGTCCACCGCCTCCAGGAACGCTCCCGGCGCGTGGACGGCTACAAAGGCTTCCTGGGCCTGGAGGTGCTGCGCTCGTTCGAGCGCTCGCCCGAAATCCTGCTGGTGACGCGCTGGAGGGACCGCGACGCCATGAAGGCCTACTTCCAGTCCGAGGACTTCCAGCGGGCGAAGGGGGCCAGCGCCTCCCAGGAGGACGCCACCTTCGCGCTCTACGAGGTCGTGGCCACATGACAATCGCCCCGGGCTCGTCTAAGGGCGTGCACCATGGCTGAACGTCTTGCCCTATTCGCCACCGCCGCGCGTGGCACCGAGGACCTGCTGGCCGAGGAGCTGAAGGAGCTCGGCGCGAAGCGCATCCGCCAGGACCGCGGCGGCGTGCGCTTCATGGCCGCGCTCGACGAGGCCCTCAATGTCTGCCTCTGGTCCCGCATCGCCATGCGCGTGCTCTACCCGCTGGGCGAGTTCTCGGCCCCCGGCGCGCAGGGGCTCTACGACGCCGTCGCCAGCGTGCCGTGGGAGGAGCACCTCACCACGAACGTGACGTTCGCGGTGGACGCCAACCTCAAGGACACCGAGCACGCGCACTCGGGCTTCGTGGCGCTGAAGGTGAAGGACGCCATCGTGGACCGGCTGCGCGACAAGCTGGGCTCGCGGCCGGACGTGGACACGCGCAACCCGGACGTGTCCGTGGTGGCGCACCTGGTGAAGGAGAAGCTGTCCCTGTCGCTGGACCTGGTGGGCGACCCGCTGAACCGGCGCGGCTACCGCGTGCGCCCCACCCCCGCGCCCATGAAGGAGAACCTGGCCGCGGCCCTGCTGCGCGCGGCGGGCTACACCGGGCAGGAGGCGCTGGTGGATCCGATGTGCGGCTCGGGCACCATCGTCATCGAGGGCGGCCTCATCGCGCGCAAGCGCGCCCCGGGCATCGGCCGGAGCTTCGCGGTGGAGCGCTGGCCGCACATGGGTACGCGGGCACGCGAGCTGCTCGCGGACCTGCGCGCGGACGCGCGGCGCAACGAGCGCAAGGTGGAGGTCCCCATCCTCGGCTTCGACAAGAGCGAGGAGGCCCTGGAGGCCGCGGACCGCAACGTGAAGGCGGCGAAGCTGGGCGAGGAGATCCAGCTCGCCGTGGGCGACGCGACGAAGCTCGGCCCCCTCCCTGATGGCGGCGGGCTCATCCTCACGAATCCGCCCTATGGCGACCGGCTCGGCTCCGGCGGCCAGAAGGGCATGAAGACCTTCTACTTCAAGCTGGGCGACTCGCTGCGCGCCCTGCCGGGCTGGCGCGTGTGGGTGCTGTCCGGCAACCCCGCCTTCGAGAGCGCCTTCCACTCGCGGCCCATGACGAGGCGCGACGTGTGGAATGGCCCCATCCCCTGCACCCTGCTGGGCTACCGCGCGCCGTTCCCGCCCGGCGGCTCACAGCCGGTGCTCGGTGCGCCGGGCGATTCGCTGGAGGTTGCTCCGGTGCGTCCAGAGCATGAGGACGAATAGGCCCGCGGTGAGCAGCACGTAGTCGCGGGAGCGCGCGGTGAGGAACGCGGTGACGATGGCGACCACCGCGGCGGACAGCGACCCCACGGAGCTGACGCGCCACTTCGCCACCACCAGCCCGTAGATGACCGCCCCGGCGAGCGCCGCCGTGGGCACCAGCACGCACAGCACGCCCAGCGCGGTGGCCACGCCCTTGCCGCCCTTGAGCCGCAGCCACACCGGGTACACGTGCCCCAGCACCGCGGCCAGTCCCACCAGCGCGTGCGAGCGCGCGTCCCCGGGCATCCAGTGCAGGGCGAGCCCCACCGGCAGCGCCCCCTTGAGCGCATCCAGCAGCAGCACCACCGCGCCCAGCTTCTTGCCGGCGACGCGCGTGACGTTGGTCGCGCCGATGTTGCCGCTGCCGCTGTCGCGCACGTCCACGCCGCGCAGCCACCGCGTCAGCAGCACGCCGAAGGGCACGGAGCCACAGAGATAGCCCAGCAGGAGGAAGGCGGTGAGCACGGAAAGGACGGGGCGCGGCCCTACGACAGCAGGTGCGGAAAGCGGGTTTGCACCACGACGTAGGCGTAATTGGCCAGCAACACCAGGGGGAACGCGATGCGCACCCACCGCCACTCGCGCTCCTCCAGCTCCGCCTCCGGAATCGGAATCGCGAAGAGGAAGTGCAGTACCGTCGCCACCGCGGCCGCCGCGAACAGCAGCGCGAACACGGTGCCCAGCGGGTTGGCCTCCCAGGCGCCTGGAATGTTGAAGTGCGCGACGCGGTCCGCCACCCGGGTGAGCCCACAGCCCAGGCAGGGCCAGCCTGTGTGCTCGCGCAGCACGCAGCCCCAGAACGGGATGATGCGGGCCACGGGGACATAGCGCCCCACGAGCAGCCCCCCGAGTCCCAGGAGCCCGAGCCATTCGAATGTACCCAACCGGCGGTTGGGGGCGGGGATGGTGACCTTCATGCGCACCTCGCGCCGAGTGTGCTGGACTGGCCGGAAGGATGGAAGGGGCGCCTTGCCCGGGCCGGGAAACCTGGGCTAAGCGAACGGGCATGCACATGCTCCGCACCGCCCTCCTGACGCTGGTCGCCGTTCCCCTCGTGGCCCTCGCCGCGGAGAAGACGCCCGCGCCCGCCAAGGCCGCCGCCGCGACGAGCGACTGCCACCACCCCGCCGAGGCCAAGTCCCCCGAAGCCGCCAAGGACGCGAACACCGGCTGGACACTCACCCGGGGCGAGCCCCTCAAGGGCGCGCCGTCCGTGAAGCTCGCGGAGCTGCTCGCGAAGCCCCAGGCGCATGACGGCAAGTCCGTCCGCGTGGAGGGCCAGGTGCGCAAGGCCTGTGAGAAGAAGGGCTGCTGGATGGAGCTGGCCCAGGACGCCAAGAGCCCGGGCGTGCGCGTGACGTTCAAGGACTACGGCTTCTTCGTCCCGCTGGACTCCGCGGGCTCCCAGGCGCGCGTGGAGGGCGTGGTGAAGGTCGCGGAGCTGAGCGACGCCCACGCGAAGCACTACGAGGCCGAGGGCGCCATCGTCCCCCGCGGCACCGACGGCAAGCCGCGCGAAATCCAGCTCGTGGCTTCCGGCGTCGAACTGCGCCGCCCGTAGCATGGGAGGCCGCAGCTTCAGCATGCGCGGCGTGCAGGGCGCGGCCGACCGGGCCGTGCAGCACGCCCGCGCGTGGCTCCTGGAGACGGAGCCGGGCTCGCGCGTGCACGACGTGCAGCTGGATCCGCGCTTCCAGCACCGGGGCGTGGACCTGCTCTGGGAGCTGCCCACCGGAGAGGTGCGCGGCATCGAGGTGAAGGGCGACCGCAACGCCACCCGCCGCCGCTACTTCTTCGAGCTGGTGTCCAACCTGGAGAAGGACACCCCGGGCTGCTTCCTCTACAGCGGCGCGGACCTGATGGTGTACGTGTTCCTCACGCAGGGCGAGCTGCACGTGCTGCCCCTGCCCCGCGTGCGCGAGTGGTTCCTCCCCCGCGCGAAGGAATACGCCCTCAAGCACGCCTTCACCCAGACGGGCGCCATCCGCTACACCACCGTGGGCGCCGTGGTGCCCGTGCGGGACGTGGCGGAGGGCGTGCCCGGCGTGAGCGCGGTGAAGCTCAAGCGCGCGCCCGTTGAAGTGCCCGGCACGCAGGGTGTCCAGGCACCGACGCCCGACCTCGGGGCTTCGGGCGCGGCCGCCGCTCTCCCCGAACCGGCCGACGTCGGGGCTCCGCGGCGACGGAGCCCCAAGCGCACGGGGACGGGGTGAGCGACCGACCGGCGGACTAACGCCGGCGCTGCGGCTGCGCGTGCTGGTGCCGGTGCTGCCGGTGGCCCGGGTGCATCTTGTCGTGCTGGGCCTCCAGCCGCTCCTGCGTGCCCATCAGCTCCAGGAGCGCCGCGCGGTCGTTCTGCTGCTTGAAGATGTGCTCCAGGCGGGGCACCAGGTCGAGCGACAGGTGGATGTCGTTCGCCTTCTCCGCCTCCGCCAGCAGGGTGCGGCCCTCGATGGCCGCGTCGATCCACGCCTGCAGGTGGATGAGGCCGTCCACCGCCAGCAGGCGGGAGATGGGCGCGCGCGCCGCGTCGTGGATGAGGTTCTTGAGGTCCTGGATGGCGGGCTCGCGCTCGCCCCGGGCCGCGCGGACCACCGCCTGGGAGATGCCGCGCCGGTCGGGCAGCAGGAACTCCTCAATGTCGGCGAAGGCCGTCGCGTCGTCCAGGTGCTTCTGGACGGCCAGCGACTCCGCCAGGCTGTCGAACAGCTCCGCGTCCTTCTCGGAGAAGGGCGCCAGCGCCTCCTGGAGGAACGGCGCGGGCAGGTTGCCCTTGTCATCCAGCGTGAGGCGCGAGCGCAGGGACTTCACGCGCTCGAAGGCAGGCGTCACCGGGGCGTCCTGCACGCCGTTCAAGCGCTGGACGAGCGCGTTCATCAGCGCCGCCAGCCCCTCGGTGAAGTCCTGGGGGGACACGCGGTCCGCCATCCACCGGCGCCACAGCTCCACGGCCGCGGCCACGACGTAGTCCTTGAACGGGCCGGTGCCCTTCCACGTCCCCTTCCACTTCTGGGCGATGCCGAGCGGATAGGTCGTCTCCGCCAGCTTGCGGTAGTCCTCCTCGCTCACGGGGATGCCGTAGTGCCCCAGCGTGCCCACCAGGGCCTCCGTCGGGTAGTCCTTGAGGCCCTTCTGCTGCCATGACTTGTCAATGCGCTGCGTGCTCACCAGATGCGCTCCGAGGCCATGCGAGTGCCGGCCATCGGCCCCGCTGGGCATCTTGTAGCGGAAAGCAGGGCTTGACGGGTACGGCCTTGGCGAGCCCCGTCAGACGGCGGACGGCTGGGGGGGCTGCCCCGGCACGATGGGCCACACCGTGGGCTGGCGCCGCCCGTCCTCCACCCGGCGGGCGAGGTACGGGACGCAGTCGCGCTCCTGGAAGGCCCGCTTCCACGCGGCGAAGCTGCCGCCAGCGCGCCAGGCGTCCATCGCCGCGAGCCCCGCCTCCGGGCCGCACTGGGCCAGCATGTACTCCACCCAGGCCCAGCGCGCGGACGTGGGACGGACCTCCGCCCGCCCGCGCAGGCCCTTGCGCAGCCGCTCCAGCTTGTTCTCCACCTCTCGCACGCCCGCGAAGGGCGCCCCATCCAGCGGCGTGTTGCGCTTGGCCACGAAGGGAGCGACCCCCAGCGCCACGGGCAGGATGCGGGACAGCTCCGTGGTGAAGCGGATGAGCTCGTCGATGTCCGCGTCGTCCTCGTGCGGCAGGCCCACCACGTTGTAGACCTTGAGCTGCTTCATGCCCGCCGTGCGGGCGAACCGCGCCGCGCGGACGATCTGCTCCTCCGAGTGCTTGCGGTCCACCAGGTCCCGCATCTTCTGCGAGGCCCCGTCCGCGGCCACCGTGAGGTTCGTCGCTCCGCCCCGCCGCAGCTGATCCACCAGCTCCTGCGTGAGCCGGTCCGCACGCAGCGAGGACACCCCCACCTCGCGGCCGGAGTCCACGAGCGTGCGCAGCAGTTCGACGATGCGGGGATGATCCGTCACCGCCGCCCCCACGAGCCCCACGCGCCGCGCGTGCTCGGGGATGAGCGACAGGACGCGCTCCGGAGGCACCGTGCGCATGCCGCCATTCGTCGTGCGGCGCATGACGCAGTAGTGGCAGCCGCGCGAACAGCCCCGCTCCGGCTCGATGAGGAACATCGAGCGCAGCTCCGTGTGTGGCGTGATGATCTGCGTCCGGGCCGGCAGCCGGGCATCCGTCGCCTTCGCGACGTGGTAGCGCGCGCCGCCCCGCCCGGGCACGCGGAAGCCGGGGATCCGCGACAGGTGCTCCAGCAGCGCCTCGCGCTCCATGGAGGCCGCCGCGTCCAGCAGGACGTGGATCAGATCCTCCGCCTCCCCCTGGACCAGCACGTCCACGAAGGGCTCCAGCGGATCCGGGTTGGAGAACGTCAGCGGACCGCCCGCGACGATCAACGGATGCCTTGCATTCCGCTCCGCCGCAAGAACCGGCAAACCAGACAACTCCAACATCGTGAACAATCCTGTGAGCTCCAACTCATACGCCACAGAAAAGGCCAACATCGCAAAACCAGACACCGGTGCCTGGGATTCCCAGGTAAACAATGGCGTCCGTGTTCTCTTGTATGTCTCGACATCATCGGGAAGGAAGACACGCTCGGCGGTCGCCCCGGCGTGCTCATGCACCTCCCGGTAGATGGCCTGGTACCCCAGCGAGCTCATCCCCACGTGGTAGGGGCTCGGGTAGCAGAGCGCGACCCGGTAGGGCGCCTCCTTCCGGAGCGTCCCCGCTTCGTCCGCCAGCAGCGAGCAGACGTGCTCGATGAGTTCGTATCGGCCCTCCATGGTCCTCCAGACAGGTGTACTCCAGGCTGCATAAACACAACGGCCCCGGACCGCTACTCCCTCGTGGGGGAGGAGCTGCCGGGGCCGCGGTGGCCTTCAGGTTCGGCTGGAACCGACTACTTGAACGACGGGATGGCCTTGGTCGGCACGCAGCGGCCTTCCGGGTAGTCCACGTCATCCTCGGGATCGGGGTCGAAGGTGCCCGTCCAGAAGCGCTCCTCGACCAGCTCGCAGGTCGTGGCGAAGTCCGGGTTGATGCCCGAGCCCGCGCCGCAGTTGGCGAAGCCGAGGTCCGGATCCGTCTGGTCGACGGCCGGATCGCAGACCGTCGCCGGCCAGACCGCGCGCATCACGTACTTCGAGGTGCAGTTGTTGCGCGTGTAGGTGACCTCACCCGTCATCTGCGTGCCCGGAGAGCTGGGCGACGAGTACACCTTCACGTTGGCCACCGTGTAGGACAGGTTGTTCACCACCCCGGCCTGCGTCGGGTTGACCGTCGCGATGTTGAAGTTCTGCGCCGTGCAGAAGTCATCCGCGTCCGTCGTCGTGCTCAGGTCACCCGTGACCTGGAGGCTGCCGAACTCGTTGTTCGCGTCCGCAGCGCCCAGACGGGCAATGGCCTGCGGCCGGATGACGAGGTTGGCGGTGCCAGTCTCGGGGTTCGCGAACTTCCAGACCCCCAGATTGTCACCCGACTCGAGCTTGTCCGTGCAGGGAGCGCCGCCCGGACCCGTCGGAGTCCCGACCGCATCGTACTTCGCCCACCAGGTCGCGAAGCTCGCGTCCTGGACGATGCAGCCAGCGTTCGGCTGCTCGAAGTCGCAGGCGGTCAGGCTGCCCGCGGTCCCCAGAATAACCAGCGTTGAAAGAATGCTCTTGCGCATGTTGCTGATCTTCCTCACGTGGTCAGGTGGTTAGAAGGTGTACCGGACACCGAAGCGGATCTGCCGCGGGGCCTGGTAACGATCGGGGTTCTTGAAGTTCTTGTTCACATCCTCGTAGGCCAGCGTGCCGCCCGCGGCGAGCGGGACGTTGCCGGGGCTGTCCTCCGTGGGGAGGTCGGCCGCGGTGCCACTGGTCTGGGTCTTCGGGTCGAAGACCGGGAGGACCTGCGAGAACGTGTAGGACTCGTCCACGCTGTCCACGCCCTGGAAGTTGAACAGGTTGAACACGTCCAGGGTGAAGGACACGACGCTGTCCTTGCTCACGCGGTAGTTGACGCCCACGTTGGAGTCGATGCTGTTGATCCACGGGGTGCGACCACCGGTGCCGCGCGGCAGGACGAACGTCTCATCCTGGCCGTAGCCCGGGTAGGCGCCGAGGTAGTTGATCGGCTGACCCGAGTTACCGCGGTACGACAGACCGACGCTGGCAGACAGCGCGTTGGAGAAGTTGAGCTCCTTGGCGCCGAACACCTTGATGGCGTGCGTACGGTCGAAGGGCAGCAGGCCCTTGCGGTTGTTCAGGAGGGCCACCAGGTCGAAGTCCGCGAGGATGTTCGGGTCGAGCTGGTTGTTCTCCGGGCGGAACAGACCGGGGTAGTTGCCGTACAGGCGGGACCACGTGTAGCTCGCCTGCGCCAGCCAGCCGTCCGTGAACGTGCGGTTCAGGTAGGCGGTCACCGCGTCGTAGTCACGCACCGGCGTCGGGAACTCCTTGGCGAAGCCGCTGCCGGGGTTGCCGAGGAAGTACGTGTTGCCGTCATCGCGGCTCATGTCCTCGATGACCTTGCCCATGCTGCGGTGCGTGTAGCTGGCACCGAGGCGGGTGTTGGCAATGAGCTCGTACTCACCACCAACCACGAACTCGTCGGAGGACTGGGGCGAGATGTCCGGATCGACCGGCTCGTTCTGCACCAGACCACCGCTGTAGAGCTGGTTCGAGTTCGTCGTGGATTCGGCGCGGGGGACAATGAACTGCTTGTCCGCGCAGTTGCCACGCTGGCCGTCGAGGGTGGACGGATCGCAACCGTTGGCCGTCCCCGGCTCCGCCAGGAAGCGACGCGCGCTGAAGCGACGCTCGCCCGGGAAGGCGCGGTCCATCATGTTGAGCGGGACCTGCTCGTAGTACCGGGCGAAGTTGACGAACAGCTTCGCACGGCCGTTGGCGAACGGATCCAGCACGGCGCCGAGACGGGGCGACCACTGGTTGCCGAGCTGCAGCGCCAGGTTGCCGTCACCGCCGTACATCGACTGCACGTCGTAGCGCACGCCCAGGTTCAGGGTGACGCGGTTGGCGATGGACCAGCTGTCCTGGAGGAAGCCACCGATGGTGGTGCTGTTCGTCGTGGACTTCTGCAGCGTCTCGAACACCGGCGTGTCCGGCGCCGTCTGGTAGCCGTAGCGGCGGTTGTCCGTCCAGATGTGGCGGCCGCCCGCCTGGTCGCTGCCGGCACCGGCCTCCTGCAGGAAGACGCTACCGGAGTAGGCCTTCTTCTGGTCGTAGGCCAGGAACTCGGTGTCCACGCCCGCCTTGAAGACGTGCGTGCCGAGCGCGTTGAGCAGGTACGTGGCCTTCGCGTTGATCTGGTAGCGATCCAGCGTCGCCTCGGTCAGGTAGCCGGGGCCGCCCACGAAGTAGTTCGTG
The DNA here is from genome assembly GCF_003612055.1 of Corallococcus llansteffanensis. Taxonomy (GTDB): domain Bacteria; phylum Myxococcota; class Myxococcia; order Myxococcales; family Myxococcaceae; genus Corallococcus; species Corallococcus llansteffanensis. Next base: position 1,876 of record NZ_RAWB01000287.1, on the reverse strand, counting down.
ATCGGGCAGCGCAGGGCCTGCTCGGCCGTCGTCGTGCCGCAGTACTGCTCCGCGCCCGGGATGCTCTCGAACGTGGTCAGCGCACGCGTACGCGTGTACTGCGCCAGTCCGTAGCCCGCCAGGCCGTCCGTCGTGCCGATGCCGGTACCATCCGCCGGAGGCGTGGACGCGGTCTGGTGGAACCAGCCGAGGTTCGCGTCGACCAGGACCTTCTTCTCCAGGAAGGCGCCGGCGTACTTCAGGGCGAGGCCCGTGGAGTTCGCGCGGTTCTCGGTCTGGCCGATGTCCTCGGGACGCGTGTTCTGCGCCGCCGGCAGACCACCCGTACGGGGGTTGATCTGCAGCTTGCCCAGACCACCCGACACGGTCGGGGTGCCGTTCAGGGCGAACGACACGTTGTGGTCCTGGTTGATGAGGTACGTCAGCTTGCCCATGAACTGGATCGTGCGCGAGTCCGCGAAGTACTTCCGCTCGGACCCGGGGATCTGCTCGACGACGCTGAAGCCGTTCTCATCCGTCGCGACGGGGTTCGGGCCCGCCGGGTTGTACGGGTTCTCGAGCTGGAACGCGTTGAGCGCGCGGGTGTGCTCGTAGCGCTGGAACGACGGCGCGAAGCCGGCGAAGAACCAGAGCTTGTCCTTGAGGATGGGACCACCGAGGGTCGCGCCGAAGTCACCCAGGTTGCTCAGGGCGTTCAGGCCGGTGACCGTGGTGCCGTCCTCGATGACCAGCTTCCGGTTGCCCTCGAGGGCGCCGGGAGTCCAGTTCGCGAACACGGAGCCGTGGAACTCGTTGGAACCCGACCGGGTCACCGCGTTGATGACACCGCCCGTGGAGCGACCGAACTCCGGCATGTAACCGCCGGTGATGATGTTCACGTCCTGCACGAACTCGATGCTCAGCGGGCTGGCGTTCACGCCGAAGGCCGGGTCGTTCGTGGACAGACCGTCCACCACGTAGCCGTTCTCGGGCGAGGTCGTGCCGTTGATGGACACGCCGTACTGGTCGGACTGGGCGCCCGGGGCGAGCTCGGCCAGGGACTCAAAGGAGCGCGTCGCGCCACCCTTGCCCACCGGACGGGCCACCGCGATGCGCTTGATGAACTCCTGATCCACGTTCACGCCGGTGTTCGTGGAACCGACGTCGATCGTCGGCGGGCTGCCGATGACTTCGACCGTCTGCGTGAAGCTGTCAGGCAGCAGCTCCACGTTGACGCGAATGGTGCGGTTGAGGAGCAGCTGGATTTCCGGGCGGGCGTAAGGCTTGAACGTCTCCTTCTCGAACCGCAGCGTGTACGTACCGGGTGGCAGCTGGGGAATACGATAGTTACCCTGTGCGTCGGTAACCACGGTCTGCTCGCCCTGCAGGTTGGGCGAGGTAGCGGTCACAACAACGTCGGCCGCCGGCTTCTTGTCCTCCGTGTTGATGACGGTGCCGATGATGACGCTGGACTGCGCAAAAGCCGCGGATCCGTACAGCAGACCTGCAGCAAGGACGACTCCGGTTTCCCGAAGTACTTGTTTCACTTGCATACCTGACCCCTCCAAGGTGGGCTGCAACCGAAAATGACTTGGGAAAATATCCGAGGTCAAGCAGTTGTCAATAGACCGTTGCTTTTTGGTAACCAGTGGGGCATTGCGCGATCACGTCGGCGGCGCCCGACACGGTTGCTTGAACCCGGAACCCTTTTCTGTATGGTAGCCGCCCTTCAATCCGGGCAGGGCGGGACGGGCAGTCCACTGGTGAAGAGGAGTTACGTGCATGTTCGATTCAGTCCTTGACCGAGGGCAAGGACCCAGGTCGCGCTTCGGCGTCGGTGCGGGCATCTCCACGGTGCTCCACGTCGGCCTGCTGGGTCTGGTGGCCTATCTCTCCA
>NZ_RAWB01000286.1 GCF_003612055.1 Corallococcus llansteffanensis | reverse complement strand
GGTCGGGACCGGGGCCGGCGTCACGGGCTTGAGCGCCCAGGGGCCGGGCACGGGCGGCGGCGTGAGACGGCGCGGCTCCAGCCGCAGCAGGTTGCCGGGCACCGGCGTCTCCCGGCGGAGCGCGGCGGCGGTGAGGGACGTCGGCGTGTCCCGGCGGGGCGCCGCGGCCATGGGCTCCAGCGAGGCCGAGCCCCACAACGGCTCCGGAGGCACGCGCAGCACGGGCGTACCGTCCGCGTCCAGCGTCTCCAGCCCCATCCCGTTGGTCAGCGGCACCTCCGCGGGCGACACGAAGAGCAGCCCCCCCGGCGCGAGCGCGGACACCAGCCGCGCCAGCACCGCGCGCACCAGCTCCGGCGTGAAGTAGATGAGCACGTTGCGGCAGAAGATGGCCTGGAAGCCCATGGACGGCACCGCGTCCGTGGCCAGGTTGTGGCGGCGGAAGTCCACCGTGCGGATCACCTCCGGCGCGACGGTGTGGTGCGGGTCCTGTCCCGCGGGGCCGGCGTGCTGGGTGAGGAAGCGCCGCTCCAGGTCCGGCTCGATGCGCCGCAGCGACCACGGGCTGTACACGGCGGCCTTCGCGCGCAGCAGCGCCCGGCCGGACACGTCCGTCGCCAGCACGCGGAAGCGCCCCGCCTCTCCCAGCCCCGCGGCCATCAGCGCCATCGCGATGCTGTAGGGCTCCTCGCCGCTCGCGCAGCCCGCGCTCCACACGCTGAAGGTGCCGCCCGCGTGCATGCGGGCCCGCAGCGCCAGCGCGCGCAGGTGCTCCGGGTGACGGAAGAAGTACGTCTCGCCAATGACGGCGTGCTCGATGAACGCCTCCACCGCCGCCGGATCCCGCATCAGCAGCTGGCGAAGGAACGTCGCTTCCGACAGGCCGCGCGCCAACGCCGCGCGGGACAACGCAGGCTCCAGTGAACGACGCAGGCTGCTCGCGAGCGTCAGGCCGCAGGCGCTCTGGAGCACCTCCTCGACCTTCGCGAGCGTGACCTCGTCGAGGAGCCCTTCGCTCACAGGCCCTCCATCCCGGCCAGCACGGCGCTCGTGCGCAGCAGCGGGCGAAGGCCCTCGGGCGTGCGGCACAGCCCGGCCATCAGCCCGGTGCCGTCCCACGGCAACGCCTCCTCACCCCCGGGCGTGCCGTCCAGCAGCACCGGCGTCTCCACCAGGTCCCGCACGCGGTCCACGAGCAGCGCCACCGTGCGGCCCGCGTCCACCACCACCAGGTGCGAGTCCAGATCCGGCACGCGCTTCACGCCCAGCAGCCGCGCCAGATCCACCACCACCGCCGGACTGCCGCGGTACACGAACGTGCCCGCCACATGCGGAGGCGCGCCGGGCAGCGCATCCAACGCGACCAGCCGGACCACCTCCTGGACATGCCGGGCCGGCACGAGCGCGGACGTGCCGCCTGCCTCCACGGTGAGGTAGAGACCAGGCAAGCGCAGCTCGCCCTGCAGGGAAGCAAGCTCCTGCCGCAGCAACACCTGCTCTGCTTCCAACGCGCTCAGCCGCTGCTGCACGGAGGCACGGCGCACCTGTGATTGAACGGGGGCTTTGGGGGTTTCGGCCATCAGGAGACTCCGCCCACCCCGAGGCAGGCAGGGATAAAAACGGTAAACCGGGAGGGCCTCCCAACGCAATGCGGGGCAGCCGGAAGTTCCCCCCTCCGACCCAGCCCCTGGGGGCAGGGTCCCGGATGCCCCGACGTGGTGGATTACCGACCCCCATGGGGTGCGCCCGACCGTGGAGTTGTGCTTGGATGAACACCTGTCGCGTTTGACGGAGAAACCATGCTGCCTGCTTCAAGGGGACACGAATGATCAAGAGCGATTCCCCGAGTCCCGAGGCGCCGGGAACGGATCCGCTCATCGGCCGGACGTTGAACGGCCGCTTCAGCATTCTGGAGCCCCTGGGCGTGGGTGGCATGGGCAAGGTGTACCGCGCCCTGCAGGCACCGCTCGAGCGCGTGGTCGCCCTCAAGGTGCTCAACCCCAACTTCCCGAGCAGCCGTGATCCGGGCTTCCAGAAGCGCTTCCTTCGTGAAGCGTCGCTGACCTCGAAGCTGCGGCATCCGAACACCGTCACCGTCATCGACTACGGGCAGACGGACGACGGCATCTATTACATCGCGATGGAGTACCTGGAGGGTCGCACGCTCGCGCAGGTGCTCGGCCAGGTGGGCCCGCTGCCGTGGGCGCGCGCGGTGTCGGTGGCGCAGCAGGTGTGCCGCTCGCTGCGCGAGGCGCACAGCCTGGGCATCATCCACCGCGACCTGAAGCCCGCGAACATCATGATCCTCAGCGAGTCGGATCAGGAGCTGGTGAAGGTCCTGGACTTCGGGCTCGTGAAGTCGGTGGCGCCGCAGGAGGGGCCCGTCAGCCCGGAGATCACCCAGAACGGCACGTTCCTGGGCTCGCCGCAGTACATGGCCCCGGAGCAGGCGCGCAACGTGGCGGACGCGCGCAGCGACGTGTACTCGCTGGGCATCATGCTGTTCCAGATGCTGATGGGCCGCCCGCCGTTCATCGCGCGCGACCACATCGAGCTCATCTTCGCCCACTACAAGGAGCCGCCTCCCACGTTCCAGGCCATGCGCCCGGACCTCGCGGTGCCGCCGGAAATCGAGATGGTGGTCCGCCGGTGTCTGGAGAAGGACCCTGTCCGGCGCTACCAGACGATGGACGAGCTGCTGGAGGGCCTGCGCGAGGCGCACATGTCCGCGGGCGGCAGCAGCGGCGTGTTCCGCCGCATGGGCGGCACGAGCACCACGGGCCCCTACCCCTCTCCGCCGACGACGGGCCCCTACGCCTCGCCGCTGTTCTCCAACGTGGGCAACAACGACGCGGCGGACGGGCTCGAGATGGACATCAGCGTGGAGGTGCCGCGCGACGTCCAGCGCGCCCGGCAGCGCACGCTGCTGATGGGCGGCCTCGTCGGTGGCGTGGTGGTGGCGGGGCTCGTCGGCACGATGATGTTCTTCCTGCGCGGCGGTCCGGAGGAGAAGCCCGCGCAGGCGGCGGCGCAGGTGGCGGCCCCCGCACCGCAGGCCGCGGTGGCGGAGGCCCCGGTGGCGCCCGGCGCGGGCAAGGTGCGCTTCCGGCTGATGAGCCAGCCGTCCGGCGCGCGCGTCTTCTACAAGGGCAAGGACCGGGGCACGACGCCCTTCGTCCTGGAGCTGCCGCTGGGCAGCGAGGGCAGCATCACCGCGGAGCTGTCGTTCGTGCTGGAGGGCTACCAGACGGAGACGGTCGTCACCGGCGGCTCCGGCGAGGTGGTGCTGTCGCAGAAGCTGACGAAGCGCCGGGGTGGCGCTGAACGGCCTGGCCGCGTGGAGCTGGCCAACGCCTCCACGCCCGAGGACTTCGAGAACCTGGCCCCCGTGACGCAGGGCGGGCTCGCCGCGCCGGTGATGATGCAGGCGCAGGCGAACCCGTCCGCGATGGTCGTCCCCGCCGCCGCGGTGAGCGACAAGTCCGCGGGCTCGCTGGGCGCATCCGCCGCGACGACGCAGGTGAGCGCGGCGGGCAGCCTCGCGGTGCCGTCCCTGACGACGGGCGCGCTCGCGCCCGTCCGCGCTGACGCCATCATCCCCTTCAACGAGGCCATGGAGCGGCCGGTGATGCTGGAGGAGGGCCGCACCATCGCCTACTCGCGCGAGGCGCTCGCCATCAAGGCGGAGGGGCTCGTGGCGGTGCGCTGCACCATCACCAGCAAGGGCCGCGTGGAGAACTGCCGCATCCTGAAGATGGTGCAGCACATGGACCGGGCCGTGCTCGACTCGCTCCAGTCCCGCGTCTACAAGCCCATCCAGTACCAGGGCCGCCCGGTCAACGTGGACTACACGTTCACCATGCGGCTCGTCTCCCCGCGCCGCTGAAGCGAGGAGCCGTCGTCACCTCCACCGCGTCCTACGGACCGGTGGAGGGCAGGAGCGGCGGTGAGGGTGGGACGGACGGGGCGGCGCCTCCCGGAGGCACGCCCCAGTCCACCACCGGCCAGCCCCGCCGTCGGGCCTCGCGTCGCAGGCGGTGGTCGGGGTTCACCACCACGGGACGCCCCACCACCTCCAGCACCGGCAGGTCGGAATACGAGTCCGTGTAGAAGGCGCACGCGGACAGCGGCACGCCCGCCTCCTTCGCGGTGGCCTCCGCGTAGAGCCGCTTGCCCTCGCCGAAGCAGATGGGCCCCAGCGCGCGCCCGGTGTGGAGCCCCGCCGCGTCCACCTCGAAGCGGTTGCACAGCACGCCGTCCAGGCGCAGCTCGCGCGCCACCAGGTCGGACAGGTAGCCCGAGGACGACGTCAGGAGCACGAGCCGGTCGCCTGCCTCCCGATGGGCCTCCAGGGCAAGCAGCCCGCCCGGCCGGTACTGGCCGCGCACCTGCTCCGTGTAGAAGTCGGCGGAGCGCGCTTCCAGGTCCCGCGCGTCGGAGCCCGTGAGCAGGGCGGTGGCGCGCACGAGCACGTCCTGCATGGCCACGAACCCCAGGTGGTAGCGCGCGAGCAGCAGGCTGGCGCGCAGGGCCTGCCAGCGGGAGATGTGCCCCAGCGCCAGCTCACGCCGCACCCACAGCGACGCGGAGTTGGCGGCGAGCAGCGTCCGGTCCAGGTCGAAGAAGGCGACAGCCACGCTCACAGTCTAACCGCGCGGCCCGTCCGCGGCAGCCTCATGCCCACCGGACGCCAGCCCCGCTGCCCGCCCGCTCCGGCGACGCCGGACAAGCCCCGCCGCCCACAGCAGCACGGCGGCCACGGACGGGCCCCCGGCGGTGGCGGCGCAGCCGGTGCCCTTGCCTTCCGCCACCAGCTTGAGGCCCGGATCCTCCGGGATGCGGCACTGGGTGGGGGGCAGGCCGCGAGGATAGGCCGAGCAGAACCCCGCGGCGGAGCCCGCGTCGATGACCCGCTTAGCCGTCTCCCCCTGCGACGCGGTGGCCTCCATGGTGGAGCCCGCGGCGAAGACGTGGTCCAGCCCCACGACGTGGCCCAGCTCGTGCGTCATGGTGTTCTGCAGGTCCGTGGCGACGCAGTTCGTGGCGGGCACGCCCTCGCACGGGGGGCCGTTGACGGTGGTGAAGAGGAACGTGGGGCCGGAATCGGTTTCGGCCGCGTTGAGCTCGATGTCCGAGTCCACCACGTGCCCGTCCTTGAAGCTGAACGACGACGTGGTGAGCCCGATGGTGGCGCCCCCGTGCGACCAGCACTGGTACACGTTGCCGCACGTCTCCTCTTCCCAGCACGCGTCGTCGGCCGGAGCGACGTCCTGGCAGTCGCGCTCGCGGAAGGTGACGACGTTGTAGTTGTCGAAGGGGTGCTCCTCGTCGTAGCCCACGTCCACCCGCTGTCGCCAGTCCTCGCCCCGGATGAAGCGGAAGTCGCTGCACGTCGCGGACAGCGTCCGCCACGCATCGAAGGCGGCCTCGATGGCGGCGAACTCCGTGTCTCCGGGCGTGCGCGTGCTGCCGGCCGCGTCCAGGTGGTAGACGTAGTCACGCCCCGGCCACACCAGACACAGCGGCCGGCCCGGCACGAGCGTGCGCTTGTAGTCCTGCTGCGCGCCCGCCGCCGCCGCGCCCAGGAGCACCGCCAGCAGCAGCAGGCGACGACTCACCGCCCACCCCTGCGGCGGCGGCGCGTGAACAGCGAGGCGGCGGCCAGGAGCGGCAGCACGGCCAGGCCTCCCGACGCCGTGGCGCAGCCGTCTCCGTCCCCATCCCCATCGCCGTCCCCATCGCCATTGCCGTTGCCGTTGCCCGGCACCGGGAAGCAGGGCTTGCTCGCGCTGCCCTTGGGGTACGCGGCGCAGACGAAGTCCTTCGAGCCCTGATCGATGGAGCGCTTCTCCGTCTCCCCAGGAGGGGCGCTGGGGTTCATCGTGGAGCCGGTGGCCAGCGTGTGGTCCAGGCCCACGAAGTGGCCCACCTCGTGCGTGGCCGTGTTCTGCACGTCCGTCTCCACGCAGTCCGGCGTGGCCACGATGCCGCACGGCCCGCCGTTGCCGGTGGTGAAGTTGAAGCGCGCGGCGTTGAAGGAGATGTCGGAGTCGTACACGACGCCCGTGCGCTCGTCGTAGGTGGTGAGCGTGATGGCGATGGTGCCGTCGCTGTCATCCCAGCAGTCGTAGGTGTTCGCGCAGGTGTCCAGGGTGTTGCACGCGTCGCTGGGGTCCACCACCTCGCGGCAGCTGCGCGAGCGGAAGAGCATGAGGTTGATGTTCGTGCCCGTGCGCTCGTAGCCCACCTTCCGGCTGCTCACCCGAGGCCCCTCTTCCAGCGTCAGGTTGCCGCAGTTGGCGAAGAGGTCCTGCCAGCTCTGGAACGAGTCGGAGATGGCCTTGAACTCCGTGTGGTTCGTCACCCGCTGGTTGCCCACGGTGCTCTGCTGCCAGACGACGCGCGACTGCGTCCAGTACAGACACTGCGTGGATTCATCCCCCGGCGACACCCGGCTGCGCACGTACGGCGCGGAGCTCTGTCCCAGCGCCACCGCCAGCACCACCCACGACGCGAGCGCGCCCATCACTTCGTCCCCTTCGTCGCGGGCGCGCCCTGCTGCGCCTGAAGCGCCGCGCGGATGGCCGTCTTCAGCTGCTCGAGCGTCACCGGCTTCGCGGACGACACGCTCTGCTGATGCGTCTTCGGATCGATGAGCACCGCATCCCCGGTGGACGCCGGCACCGCCATCGCGCTGGTGCCGGAAGCCGAGCGCTGCACCTGGTACTTGCCCTGCGCCATGCCCGCGAGCCGGAACGCCGTCGCGCCCTTCTTCTCCAGGAAGACGACGACCTCCTCGCCCTCGGAGAAGGACGCCAGGCCGCTCACCACCTGCCCGATGTCGCCCACCCGACCGCCCGGCTGGGTGACGAGCACCGTGCCGCCGGGCTGCCCCTTGAGCGACTCGGTGACCTGGATCTCCACGTCGGTGACGATGCGCTGATTGTCCCCGCTCCACCGGCTCTGCACGCGCCGGACGACGCCCTGCACCACCGCGTCGGAAGCCTGCGCCATCTGGGGAAGGTCCGCGCGCAGCATCGTCGTGGCCCCCGCGGGAAGCCCGCCGAGCAGGGCGGCCAGCACCAACGTGCGAACTGAACGTCGAATCGACATGGAAAGTCTCCTTGGCAACGCAGCCTATCCTCAGCCTTTCAAGAGCGCACCGGACAAGAGGGGCGGCTTGCGTTGACCCTCGTGCATCCCTCCTGCTATCGCGCGCCTGTCCATGGCCCCGTTCAAACCCCGCGTCCGCTTCGCTCCGTCTCCTACTGGATACCTCCACATCGGAGGTGCCCGCACCGCGCTGTTCAACTACCTCTACGCGCGGCGTTACGGCGGCACCTTCATCCTGCGCATCGAGGACACGGACCAGGAGCGCTCCACCCCGGAGTCGGTCGAGGCCATCCTGGACGGACTGAAATGGCTGGGCCTGGACTGGGACGAGGGCCCCCGCAAGGAGGGCGCCCACGGCCCCTACTTCCAGACCCAGCGGCTGGACACCTACCGCGCCCACGCCGACCAGCTCATCTCCGAGGGCAAGGCCTTTCGCTGCTACTGCACGCGCGAGGAGATCGCCGTGCGTCGCGAGGTGGCGGAGAAGGAGAACCGCGCCTACCGCTACGAGGGCACCTGCTACGAGCTGAAGGCCCCGCCCGCCGGCAAGAAGCTGGAGGACGCGGTCATCCGCTTCCGCATGCCCACGGGGGAAGGCGAGGTGTCGTACGACGACAAAGTCCTGGGCGTCATCACCAAGCCGTACTCGGACCTGGATGACTGGGTCATGATGCGCGCGGACGGCATCCCGCTCTACAACTACGGCTGCGTCATCGACGACCACCTGATGGAGATCACCCTGGTGGCGCGCGGCCAGGAGCACATCAACTCCACCTTCCCGCAGCTGATGCTCTACAAGGCGCTGGGGTGGACGCCGCCGGACTTCGCGCACCTGCCGCTCATCCTCGGGCCGGACCGCGAGAAGCTCTCCAAGCGCAAGCACCCGGAAGCGGACGTGATGCTCCACGCGCGCACCGGCATCATGCCGGAGGCGCTGCTCAACTTCGTCGTCCGCCTGGGCTGGGGCCACGGCAACGACGAGGTCATCAGCCGCGAGCAGATGGTGGAGTGGTTCGACTTCGACGGCGTGGGCAGCACCTCCGGCGTGTGGAACCCGGAGAAGCTCCAGTGGCTCAACCAGCAGTGGTTCAAGCTGCTGCCCCCCGCGCTCGTCGCCGAGCGGCTGACGCCCTTCCTGGAGGCCCGCGGCTTCCAGGCCCGGGGCGACGCGCGCCTGGAGCCGCTGGTGGTCGCGCTGCGCGAGCGCTCGCGCACGCTGGACGAGATGGCGAACACCGCGTCCATCTACTTCCGCACCGGCGTCACCCTGGATGAGAAGGCCGCGGCCAAGCACCTGACCGGGGACTCGCTGGGACTCCTGCGCCAGGCCCGCGAGAAGCTGGACGCGCTGCCCACCTGGACGGTGGAGCCGCTGGACGGCGTGGTGAAGGCGGTGAGCGAGGCGGCCAGCGTGGGCATGGGCAAGGTGGCCCAGCCCCTGCGCGTCGCCATCACCGGCAACACGACGAGCCCCGGCATCGGGGAGACGCTGCTGCTCGTGGGGCGCGAGGAAGCCCTCCGGCGCATCGACGTGGCGCTCGCGCGCGGTGGGTGAGATTGACGGTGGACGCGGGACACGCCGGGCCCTATCTTGGCCGGCGATGACGCGACCGCTTGACAGCCTGCGACCCCATTTCTATAAGGCGCGCCCGCTCGGGGCCGTGCTGCTGGCCCTCTGGGCAACGGCGTCGGGCGCCGAGCTGGTGAACGGCGCCCAGATCCCGGATGGCGCCCAGAAGGTGGGCGAGAACCGGTACCGGGCATCGCGCGACTTCGAGGCGACGCTCGACTATTACAAGACGGTCTATCCGTCCTCGAGCTACCCGAGGCGGTCGATCGTCAACCAGCCGGGCGTCAAGGCGGTGCACATCTCCAACCCGTCGGGGAAGAACTTCGAGGGGTTGAACATTTACGAGGCGAACGAAGAGGTTCGCATCTACGTCGTCCCGGCGCAGGGGACGGCGAAACCGGCGAAGAAGGACACCAAGCCGGTCAGGAAAACGAAGTAGTTGAAGTCGAGCACGGAAGTGGGTAGTAGAAGCGCCCGAAGTCGCAGGTCCCGCAGCTCTTTGGGGAATCGTCTAACGGCAGGACAGCAGACTCTGACTCTGCTTATCTAGGTTCGAATCCTAGTTCCCCAGCTGAAGTTCCTGGTTGACGTCAGCAACCAGAAAACGTAGGAAGCGTCGGCATCAAAGGCGCGGTTGTAGGAAAGCCGGCCCTGTCGTCTAGTGGTTAGGACGGAGCCCTCTCACGGCTCAAACTCGGGTTCGAATCCCGGCAGGGTCACACCGAGACGCCCACCTTCTGAAAAGAAGGTGGGCGTTTCGCTTTTGCGGGCTCGCGGTGCCACGGGCGCCCCTCCCCCGGCCACGAAGGCCAGAGGTTCGGGAGTGCTCGGGGAGGCGCGGCTTCGCGCCCCGCCGCTCAGGCCGCGGTGATGCTCTGGCGGAAGGTGTCCAGCGCGGCCGTGAGCCGCTCCTGGGCCCGCTGGATGCCCCGGCGCATCAGCAGCATGCGCACCTTCTCCGGCAGGACGCGGGCGGCGTTGGCCTGCCCGTAGCCCACCAGGTCCATGCGCAGGGTGATGGCCTCCAGCAGGTCGCTCAGGTCGGCATCCGCGCCGGCCAGGAGCACCACGTCGGGAGAGCGGCCCTGGAGGCGCTCGGCCAGCGTGCGCCACTGCGGGTCTCCGGTCTCCACCACCACCACGTCCGCGCCCTCCAGCTGGGGCGAGTACGGCGGCAGGTCCACCACCTCGAAATGCGCATCCTGCAGCACCTTCACGGCCTCACTGCTGCCCACCACCGCCACGTGGCCTTGCTGGCCCAGGCGCACCGCCTCCTCGTAGTTGCGCAGCTCCATCTCCAGCGCCACGTGCGCGGGCTCCGGCGCGTCGCGGCCTGCGTCCAGCAGCACCGCGGCCTGACGCGCGACCTCACGGGCGCCGTTGCGCGTGCGCACGCGCTCCGTCCTGCGCTCCAGCGCGCCGCGCACCTTGGCGCGCAGCACGCGCAGGTCGTCAAAGGGCTTGAGGATGTAGTCGCTGGCGCCGGCGGCGAAGGCGGCGATGACGGACTCGGAGCTGGCGTAGGCGGTGATCATCACCGCCTCCAGCGCGGGCTGCATCCGACGCGCTTCCGCGATGAGCTCCACCCCGCCCATGCCGGGCAGGTTCTTGTCCGTCACCAGCACGTCGAAGCGCTGGTCCTTCAAGAGCACCAGCGCCTCTTCCGCGCTGCCCACGGGGGACACGACAAGGTCCGCTTCACGCCCCAGGAGGCGCACGCAGATGTCGAGCACCACCGGCTCGTCATCCACCAGCAGCACCTTCGAGGCGAGCGTCCCCCGCCCTTCCCCTTCACCTTCGCCGGTCTCGAACGGGAGATCCATGAATTGGGAGGATCGCACAGCTCACGTCCAACTTCGAGGGTGGGAAATGGGAGGTCCGCCTATGCTCGCGCAGTGAGCTTCGAAGACGCGCTCCGGGAGAACCGGGTGCCGCCGCTGCTGGGCGACGTGCGGCTGTTCTACGACGGAGGACGGCTGGTGGGTGAGTCCCTGCCGCCACCCTGGACGCTGAGGCTCCTGCCATCGCTCTGCCTGGGCCTCGCCGGGGTGAGCACGGTGGTGGGCTTGGTGCTCCTCGTCCAGGACGCCTCCCGGACGCCGGGCGCCGCGGCCCTGATGCTCTTCCTCGCGGGGGCCCTGGTGGCGGGCGCACTCCTGCTGGAGGCGCGGCTCAAGCGCCGCCGCTTCGTCCTGCACTTCAAGACGGAGTCGCTGCGGCTGGAGACGCTGGCGTGGGCGCCGGGGGCCGCGCGCACGGAGACGCTGCCCTTCGATGACGTGCGCGCGGTGCACATCGTCCAGCCGTCGGGAGGCGGCTACTCGCTGGTGGTGGAGTACGGCCCGGAAGAAGCACCTCGACGCGCACTGCTGGTGCGGGACGTGAGGCCCTCGGAGGGTGAAACCCTCCACCGGGTGTGGCGCCTGCTGCACAACGCCTTCGGGCTCAAGGGGGCGGGGCTCGCCGGAAGATGAGCTCGATTTCAGTGCCCTCGCCCGGCGTGGACGACAGGCGGAGCTGACCTCCGAACTGCGTCACCAGCTCCTTGCAGATGGACAGGCCCAGCCCCGTGCCGATGCCCACGGGCTTGGTGGTGAACAGCGGCTGGAACACGCGCTCCTGCAACGCGAGCGGGATGCCGCACCCGTTGTCCACCACGGACAGCACCACCTCCGAGTCGCGCGCCGCCCACTTCACGTCGATGCGGCCCGGGCGGCCCGTGCCCTCCATCGCCTGCGCCGCGTTGACGATGAGGTTGAGCAGCACCTGGCACAGCTTCACCGGCCCGAAGACGATGCGCACGGGGTCGCCGCTGCTCGTCAGCCGCGCCCTGTCCCGCACCTCCGCCCGCGCCAGCTTCACCGCGAAGGACACGACCTCGGCCACGTCCGCGGTGGCCTCCATGTCCTCGCCGCGCGCCTGGGCGCGCAGGCCCAGCGCCACCTCGCGCAGGTGGCCCGCGCCCTCCGACAGGTCCTTGATGAGCGACGGCAGGTCCTCGATGGTGGAGGACACCTCCGAGTCCGGATCCGTGGTCAGGTGGCGCGACACGTACTGCACCACGCAGTGCATGTCGCGCTGGAGCGAGGACACGTTCTGCGTGAGGTAGCCCACCGGCCCCATCAGCTCGTGCGCGATGCCCGCCGTCACCTGGCCCAGCGTGGCCAGACGCTCGGACTTCATCATCCGGCCTTCCACCTCGCGGATGCGCAGCTCCAGCCGGGCAATCTTGAGCGCGTCCTCCAGCGCCGCCAGCAGCTCCGCGCGGTCCCACGGCTTGACGAAGTAGCGCGTCACCTGGCCGCGGTTGACGGCGTCGATGACGGCCTGCATGTCCGCGTACGCCGTGACGAGCATGCGCTTGGCGTCCGGCGCGATGGTGCGGGCGCGCTCCAGCAGCTCCACGCCCGTCATCCCCGGCATGCGCTGGTCCGACAGCACCACGCCAATCTCCCCGCGCCGCTGCTCCAGCAGCGCCAGGGCCTCGTTGGGGGACGAGCACCGGAAGATGCGAAACCGCTGCCCGAAGTTGGCGTCGAACACCCTCAGGTTGAGGGCGTCGTCGTCCACGTACAGCACGGCGGGCAGGTCCGAGGCGTTCATGGAGCTCCTCCAGACCGTGGCTTCCTCATCCGGAAGACAGGCTGGTCGCGCCGAAGATAACGCGCACCTCCGACCGCGCGCCTGGGGGTACCTTGTACCCAGGGCCGGAGGCGAGCATCGAAGGGCACACCGAGGGGACGCGCCCGATTCAGGCGGTGAGGTCCTCGACGGCGTGGATCACGGCCTCCACGGAGGGGAAACGTCCCCGGGGCAGCGCGCCCAGCTGCGACAGCACGTGCGACGGCGCCTCGTTCTCCCGCGCCACCCACGTCAACTGCTCCGCCGTGAGAGGGAACACCGCGCCCTGAAGCGCCTGCTGCAGCGAGTGCGCCAGGGACACCACCGGGACCAATGGGGCCGGCGAAGGCTCCACCTCCCGCAGTCCAAGTCCCAGGCGCTCGCGAGTCATGTCGTCGTTCATTGGCTCAGAAGTTAAGCAGCGAACCGCGCCGGCTGCTGGTCTTTTTTCGCCATCCGAAGGTAGTCAGGCAAACGAGCGCCTCCCACCCACATCCCCCCGGGTGGCCACTCC
>NZ_RAWB01000285.1 GCF_003612055.1 Corallococcus llansteffanensis | reverse complement strand
CAGACCCCCTCCCCCATCCGCGCGGAGCCCACCTCGCCGGACGCGGCCCGTCCGGTGGAGGTGCTCCGGGTGTCCGCGCGCAAGGTGCGCGGAGACGCCGAGCTGACCCGGATGGCCGGGCCGGCCCTGCTCTCCCGCGCGACGGATCCCATCGCCATCGAGGTGCAGACCCAGGAGCCCCTGGGCTCGCTGGAGCGCTCGTCCTCGCCGGAGATCTACCTCAACGGCGAGCGCGTGGGAGACACCTGGGCGGTGCCGCCCGACCGGCTCTTCGTCTTCCTGCCGGACGCCGCGTCGCTCAAGGACGCGAACGAGGTGACGGTGGCCTGGCTGGGCAATGAGGCGCAGACGCGCTCCACCCGTCCGGCCACGCTGACCCGCCAGATGCTGCCCTGAGTCTGGGGCAGTGCTGACTCCGGGCGCGGGCGCTCCCTCACGAGGGGAGGGCCCGCGCCCTTTTCACGTCCGACCTCCAACGTCGGGGCGGCCATGTACGATGGGGCCGTTTCCGTGGACGCAAAAAGGGGGAGGACTCCGTCATGGCCTGGAAGCTGGAGCTGCTGAACGAAGTGTCGAAGGTGCTGCCGGACGCGCCGCTCAAGGGCTCCGACATCCGCGTGGAGCTGCCGGGCGCCAGCTACGCGCTGCCCTCCGGGGAGAAGCTGGGGCCCCTGACGTTCGCGTTCGACGTGTCGGCCCGGGGCTTCATCGAGGGCTATGACGCGCCGGCGGACGTGGACGCGGCGGGCGTGGTGGGCAGCGGGCCCGGCGACCCGGCGACGCAGCTGGCCCCGCCGCTCGTCTTCGGAGGCGACCAGGCCTGGCTCAAGTACGCGGTGGAGGCGCGCGTGAAGGCGGAGGTCGGCTTCCCGCTGCCCTACGTGGCGCTCGCGGCCAACGGCGACGTGCGCGTGCTGCTGGCGGACTACCACCGGCACACCCAGGACACGAACGCGCGCGCCGCGCTGAAGGCGGACGCGGGAGTGCTCCGGCTGCCCCTGCTCACCTCGTCGCTGGACGCGCTGGGCGTGGGCGAGGCCTTCTGCTTCCAGGCGCGCGGCGAGCTGTCCGTCACCGCGACGCTGGACTGGACGGACGTCTACACCACCAACCTCCAGGCGCTGACGAAGCTGCTGTCCGCCAGCTCCCTCTTCTCCTTCGAGGCGAAGGCGGGCGCCACCGTGTCCGCGAAGGTGAAGGTGGTGGACGACTACGCCGTCATCTTCTCCCGTCCTGAAGCGGGCCGGGTGCGCGTGCAGGTGAAGAAGGCCGTGGCGCGCGAGGCGGGCGTGACGGCGGACCTCCACGTGGAGGCGAACCTCACCGACCCGGCCAGCCTCGTCGCCCAGGTGGAGCGCGTCCTCGAAGGGCTGCTGTCGGTGCCGCTCGCCACCTTCGAATCGCTGATGACGAAGCTGGAGACGCACACCCTGTCCGCGGCCGAGCAGAAGGTGCTGCGCATCGTGCTGGACCGGCTGGGCTTCCAGGAGCTGGAGGCCAACTCCACGGCGCTGCGGCAGGCGTGGGAGAAGCTGCGCGGTGATGCCCGCACGAGCATCCAGGCGCTCGCGGAGGCGAAGTTCTCCGCGGGCTTCCGCTACGAATACCTGCGCCTGCGCGAGCAGACGACGCTCCTGTCCACCGTGTGCACCGACGCCCAGGCCCGCGTGCTGCACCCGCTGCTGGTGGGGGGCAACATGGCCAGCGCGATGCAGCGGATGCAGGCCGAAGGCATGGTGCTGGAGCAGTGCCTCTTGAAGGAGGTCAACAAGGAGTCGCAGGCGTGGGGCTTCTCCCTGAAGCTGGGGAAGTGGTCGCTGGGCGGCAACGACGAGCGCCAGCTCACCCAGGTGGTGCAGCGCAACAGCCTGGAGAAGGACGCGCCCCAGCGCATCTCCTTCCTGGGCGTGCGCAGCTACACGCGCGCGCTGCTCACGCCGGACGCGTTCTGGACGGCGGACTTCAAGGCGGACATGGGGGAGTTCCGCAAGTCGCCCACCGTGGCGGACTTCGACCTGGGCCTGTACCTGCTCCTGCGCCACGACGCGCGCAAGCGCGGTGAGGACGACCTGCGCCAGGCCGTGGACGAGGCCATCATCTGGGGCGCGCTCGACGACGCCGAGGAGGACGAGGTCCTGCGCCGCATCCGCGAGGCCTCGGGTGGCAAGGCCGTGGAGACGCGGGTGGAGCTGAAGCTGGACAACCGGACGATGCGCGACGTCATCCACCACGCGGCGGACCCCGACGCGCCGTCCGTCTTCGCCCGCGCGCTGGCCCGGGCGCTGCCCTGGTACTCCGTGCCGTGCCGCGACCGACCCACCGTGCGTGAGACGGTCTACGCGCCCCTGTGGCGGGCGTACCTGGACCAGAACTGGTCCGCGGCCGACGCGGCGAAGACGGCCGCCGCGAACCTGAAGAACAACCCGCTCGTCGGCCTCTTCGCGCACACGGAAGGGCTGCTGGGCGACGGCATGCTCACGTTCGCGGAAATCATCCAGAAGAACCCGGGCACGGTGGCCAAGTGGCGCGACCTGCGCGCGGGCCTGCTGGACCTGCGCAACAACGAGCAGCGCTCCCCGGCCATCTTCGCCGGCGCGTTCAAGGCCCTGTCGCAGTCGTGGGCGCAGTCCTTCCACCTGAAGGCGTCCGGCGCGTTCTTCCTGGAGCTGGCGGCGCGCGGCGGCAACGGGCTGGCGTCGGTGGAGCGCACCTTCACCGTGACGGTGCCGGACACCGGCGCGAGCATCGTCTTCTCCAAGTCGCGCGCCTGAGGGCCGTCCGTTGGGTTCCGCACGCTCCCGTGGCGTGTGGAACCCCGCGGCGGATGCGGAGGTGACGCGCCGCATTGCCCCTCCGCGAGCGCGGCACTACATCCCAGCCCGCACCGGGCGTTCTCCCGGCAGGGAGGGCCCGCGCGATGATCGTCGGTCGGATGTTGTCCTGGCGCATCGTGCTTCGCTACACGGGGCGGCCCGTCGCCCTCCATGTCGTCCTCGCGCTCGCCATCGCCCTGGGCTACGAGGTGGTGGGCTGGAAGTGGCTGTCGGTGCCCGCGCTGCCGGTGACGGTGCTGGCCGCGGCGCTGGGCGTGCTGCTCGCCTTCCGCAACAACTCCGCCTACGAGCGCTGGTGGGAGGCGCGCACCCTCTGGGGCGGCCTCGTGAACTCCTCGCGCACGCTGGCCCGGCAGGTCATCACCTTCCTGCCCGCGCCCCGCTCCCACCGCAGCGACGGCACCGTGGAGACACCCTCCGCCGCTTCCCGGCTGGTCCAGATGGCGGTGGAGCCGGAGGGGCCCGCGCTGGCGCCCGCCTGGGCCCAGGTGGGTGACGGCGCGGTGCGCGACCAGTTCGGCAAGGCGAGGGATCTGCGCAAGCCGGGCGCCCCGCGCGCGAACCTGGCCACCTTCGAGCACCCGCCCGAGGGAGGCATCCCCCGGGGCATCATCACCGGCGTGTACGAGGGCATCACCGAGGACGCACGCGAGCTCGTCTACGCGCAGATCGGCTTCGTGAACGCGCTCAGGTGCCACCTGCGCCGGCAGAACCCCTTCCCGGAGATCGCCTCGTTCTTCCGGCCGTCGGTGCTGGAGGCGCTGCGTGAAGAGCAGAACGTGCCCGCCGCCATCCTCCTGTGGATGTCCACGCGCATGCGCCGCGTCTACAGCGACATCGAGCACCCGGAGAAGGTCTACCTGCGCGTGGCCATGGACGAGACGCTCACGGATCTGACCCACCACCTGGGCGCGTGCGAGCGCATCAAGAACACGCCCCTGCCCCGTCAGTACGACATCCTTCCGCACGCCATGGTGCGCGCCTACCTCGCCATGCTGCCCCTGGGCGTCGTCGCGGACCTGGGCGTGCTCACGCCGCTGGTCACGGCCATCATCGCGTTCCTCTTCATCGCCATGGACGCGGTGGGCCGCGACGTGGAGGACCCCTTCGAGGACGGCGTCAGCGACACGCCCATGACGGCGCTGTGCCGCACCATCGAGATCAACCTGCGGCAGATGCTGGGCGAGGCGGAGCTGCCCCCGCCCCTTCAGCCGAAGGACGGCGTGCTGTACTGACACAAGGGCCCTACTCCGCCGCGGTGACCTCCACCGTGCCCAGCCCGTCCACGGTGAGCCGCACGTGGTCGCCCGGCTTCATGAGGTACGCGGCGGTGGCCGCGCCCGACAGCACCAGGCTCCCGGCGGGCAGCACCTGGCCTGTCTCCGCGAGCAGCGCGCACAGCTGGATGAGGGACACCACCGGGTCGCCGGAGATGGCGTCGGAGCGCGCCTCGCCCTCCACCTTGCCGTTCACCTCCATGCGCATCTGGAGCTTCGTGAGGTCCAGGTCGCGCGGGCCGCGCTCGGTGGTGCCCGGCACGAACAGCGACGACGACGCATTGTCCGCCACCACGTCCGGCAGGCTGAAGTACTTGAAGCCCACGAAGCGCGAGTCCAGCACCTCCATGGCCGCGAACACCGCCGAGCACGCGTCCAGCACCTCGTCGCGCGTCACCGAGCCCTTCAACTCCCGCGACGTGCGGAAGGCGATCTCCGGCTCGATGCGCGGGTGGATGCCCGCGCCCACGCGCACCACGCCGCCCGCCGGCACGAGCATCCGGTCCGTGAGCACGCCGTAGATGGGCGAGCCCAGGTTCATCTGCTGGCGCTTCGCCTCGGAGGTGAAGCCCATCTTCGGCCCCACCCGCCGCTCCCCCTGGGCCTCGCGCAGCCGGATGCCCTCCGCCTGCACCGCGTAGCCGTCCGCCAGGGACAGGGCCGGGTGCGCATGCGTGAGCGGGGGCACCTCGCGCCGCTCGCGCCGCGCCGCGTCCAGGGTCCGAGCCAGGGCCATCACGTCCGCCGTCGAGGTCATCTCTTCCGAATCCTTTCTCTGCCCAACCTGTAATTCCACCGGCAGGGTTCACGGGCGGAATGGGTGCGGCAGCATCCGGGAGGAGAGACGGCCGCGCAAGCGAGCGCCAACCGACGTCCGCCGCTCGGAATCCTGGAGGCGGCGGAGGGGCGCGGCATACATTGCCCTGTGTCTCCCCAGGAGGGCGCTGCCTTGGAACGAGTCCTCAACTACATCGGTGGCGAGCTGGTGCCCGCGATGGGTGGCCAGTGGCTGGACAAGCCGGAGCCGGCCACGGGCGCCCTGTACGCGCTCGTGCCGGACTCGCGCGAAGCGGACGTGCAGGCCGCGGTGGAAGCAGCGGGCCGGGCCTTCCCTGCCTGGGCCGCGCTGCCGGCGACGGAGCGCTCGCGGATGCTGCGGCGCATCGCGGGGCTCATCCATGAGCGGCTGGACGCGTTCGCGCGGGCGGAGTCCATCGACACGGGCAAGCCGCTGGCCGTGGCGCGCACGGTGGACATCCCGCGCAGCGTGCTGAACTTCGAGTTCTTCGCGGACGCGGCGACGCAGTTTTCCACGGAGGCGCATCCCATGGACGGGGTGGCGCTCAACTACACGCTGCGCGCGCCCCTGGGCGTGGTGGGCTGCATCTCTCCGTGGAACCTGCCGCTGTACCTGCTGACGTGGAAGATCGCCCCCGCGCTGGCGGCGGGCAACTGCGTGGTGGCGAAGCCGTCGGAGGTGACGCCGATGACGGCCTACCTCCTGTCGCAGGTGTGCCGCGACGCGGGCCTGCCGCCGGGCGTGCTCAACCTGGTGCACGGCCTGGGGCCGCACGTGGGCGGGCCGCTCACGCGCCACCCGGACGTGAGCGCCATCTCCTTCACCGGCAGCACGCGCACCGGCGCCGAAATCGCCCGCGTGGCCGCGCCCGCCTTCAAGAAGCTGTCGCTGGAGATGGGCGGGAAGAACCCCAACGTCGTCTTCGCGGACTGCGATTTCGAGGACGCGGTGGCCACGACGGTGCGCTCGTCCTTCTCCAACCAGGGACAGATCTGCCTGTGCGGCCCGCGCATCTTCGTGCAGCGCCCTATCTACGCGCGCTTCAAGGAGGCGCTGGTGGCGCGCACGCGGGCCCTCAAGGTGGGCGACCCGCTGGAGGCCGGCACCGACCAGGGCGCGCTGGTGTCGCGCGAGCACTTCGAGAAGGTGCTGGGCTACCTGGCGCTCGCGAAGCAGGAGGGCGGCCACATGCTCACCGGCGGCCAGCGCGCGAAGGTGCCGGGCCGCTGCGAGAACGGCTGGTTCGTGGAGCCCACGCTCGTGGAGGGGCTGTCCCCCTCGTGCCGCACCAACCAGGAGGAGATCTTCGGCCCGGTGGCCACCCTCATGCCCTTCGATGACGAGGAGGAGGTGCTGTCGTGGGCCAACTCCACGCGCTACGGCCTCGCGGCCAGCGTGTGGACGAAGGACCTGACGCGCGCGCACCGCTTCGCCTCGCGGCTGCACAGCGGCATCGTCTGGGTGAACACCTGGATGCTGCGGGATTTGCGCACGCCGTTTGGCGGGGTGAAGGAGTCCGGCGTGGGGCGCGAGGGCGGCTGGGACGCGCTGCGCTTCTTCACCGAACCCAAGAACGTCTGCATCAAGCTTTGAACCCGGGAGCGACACAGTGAGCGCTGGCGAGCGGATCGACTCGAAGAAGGCCCCGGAGCCGGTGGGGCTCTACCCGCACGCGCGCCGGGTGGGAAACCTCCTGTTCCTCTCCGGCGTGGGCCCGCGCGAGCGCGGCAGCAAGGCTATCCCGGGCGTGGAGCTGGACGCGCAGGGGAACATCGTCTCGTATGACATCGAGACGCAGTGCCACTCCGTGTTCCGCAACGTGCGCTACATCCTGGAGGATGCGGGCTCGTCGTGGGACCGGCTGGTGGACGTGACCGTGTACCTCACGGACATGAAGAAGGACTTCCCCACGTACAACCGGCTGTGGGCGGAGTACTTCAAGGACAACCCACCGTGCCGCACCACGCTGGAGATCAACCGGCTGCCCACGCCCATCGCCATTGAACTCAAGTGCATCGCCACGATTGGAGACGTGTGACATGGGCCGACTGACCCCCATCAACTTCAAGAAGTGGATCGACGAGCACCGTCCCCTGCTCAAGCCGCCCGTCGGCAACCAGCAGGTGTGGGCGGACCGGGACTTCATGGTCACCGTCGTGGGCGGCCCCAACGCGCGCACGGACTTCCACGTCAACGAGGGCGAGGAGTTCTTCTACCAGCTCGAGGGTGACATCACCCTGCGCGTCATCGACGAGGGGCAGGTGCAGGACATCCCCATCCACGAGGGTGAGATCTTCCTCCTGCCCCCCAAGGTGCCGCACTCGCCGCAGCGCCCCGCGGGCACGGTGGGGCTGGTGCTGGAGCGCCGCCGCCAGCCGCAGGAGCTGGATTCCTTCCTGTGGCTGTGCCCGAAGTGCGGCGACAAGCTCTATGAAGAGTCGCTGCACGTCACGAACCTGGTGACGCAGTTGCCGCCGGTGTTCGAGCACTTCTACGGCAATCCGGAGCACTGCACCTGCAAGCGGTGCGGCACGAAGGTGACACGGGGTGGTGCGCCCAAGTGAAGGTCGACATCCACACGCACCTCCTCCCCCCGGAGATGCCCCGCTTCGCCGAGCGCTTCGGCTACGGCGGCTTCATCACGCTGGACCACCACGCCCCCTGCCGCGCGCGGATGCTGCGGGACGACGGGAAGTTCTTCCGCGAAATCGAAAGCAACTGCTGGGACCCGAAGCAGCGCGTCGTGGAGTGCGACGCGCACGGCGTCCAGGTGCAGGTGCTGTCCACGGTGCCGGTGCTGTTCAGCTATTGGGCCAAGCCCGAGCACGGCCTGGAGGTGGCGCGCTTCCTCAACGACCACCTGGCCTCCGCGGTGGCCTCGGCCCCGAAGCGCTTCGTGGGCCTGGGCACGGTGCCGCTCCAATCCACCGACCTCGCGGTCAAGGAATTGGAGCGCTGCGTGCGCACGCTGGGGTTCGCGGGCGTGCAGATTGGCAGCCACGTCAATGACTTGAACCTGAGCGACCCGGCCCTCTTCCCCTTCTTCCAGGCGGCGAGCGACCTGGGCGCCGCCGTCTTCGTGCACCCGTGGGACATGATGGGTGAGGCGAAGATGGCGAAGTACTGGCTGCCGTGGCTGGTGGGGATGCCGGCGGAGGTGTCGCTGGCCATCTGCTCGCTCATCTTCGGCGGGGTGATGGAGCGGCTGCCGAAGCTGCGGCTCGCGTTCGCGCACGGCGGCGGCGCGTTCCCCGGCACGATTGGCCGCATCCAGCACGGCTTCGAGGTGCGCCCGGACCTGGTCGCGGTGGACAACCCGGTGGCGCCGCGCGACTACCTGGGGCGCTTCTGGGTGGACTCGCTGGTGCATGACGCGGAGGCGCTGCGCGCCATCGTGAAGCTGTTCGGCGCGGACAAGGTGGCGCTGGGCAGTGACTATCCCTTCCCGCTGGGCGAGGACCGGCCCGGCACGCTCATCGAATCCCTGACGGACCTGGAGCCGCCGGTGCGCGAACGGCTGCTCTACCGCAATGCCCTGGAGTGGCTGGGGCGCTCGCACGAGGACTTCGCACCATGACGGCCCCTGTCTACGAGAGCACCGACGCCTTCGCGCTGAGCCTGGATGCCCAGGACCCGCTGCGCCCCTTCCGCGACGAGTTCCTCCACGTCGCCAGCGCCTCGGGCGCCCCTTCCGTCTACCTGGCGGGCAACTCGCTGGGGGTCCAGCCGCGCAAGGCGCGCAAGTACGTGCAGATGGAGATGGAGGACTGGGAGCGGCTGGGCGTGGAGGGCCACCTGCACGGCCGCCACCCGTGGCTGCCCTACCACGAGCTGCTCACGGAGCAGGTGGCGCGGCTCGTGGGCGCGCAGCCGCTGGAGGTCGTGGTGATGAACACCCTGTCGGTGAACCTGCACCTGATGATGGTGTCGTTCTACCGACCCACGCGCGAGCGCTTCAAGATCCTGATTGAAGGCGGCGCCTTCCCGTCGGACCAGTACGCGGTGGCGTCGCAGGCGCGCTTCCACGGCTACGACCCGAAGGAGGCCATCATCCGGCTGATGCCGCGCGAGGGCGAGGACACGCTGCGCCCCGAGGACATCCTCGAAGCGGTGGAGCGGCACGGCAAGGAGGTGGCGCTGGTGATGCTGGGCAGCGTGAACTACCTCACCGGGCAGGCGTTCGACCTTGGCGCCATCACCCGCGTGGCGCACGCGCAGGGCTGCAAGGTGGGCTTCGACCTGGCGCACGGCGCGGGCAACCTGAAGCTGTCCCTGCACGACGACGGGCCGGACTTCGCGGTGTGGTGTTCGTACAAGTACCTCAACGGCGGGCCGGGCAGCCTGGGCGGCGTGTTCGTGCACGAGCGGCACGCGCGCTCGCCGGAGCTGCCGCGCTTCGAGGGCTGGTGGGGCCACAACAAGGCCACGCGCTTCGAGATGGGCCCCACGTTCGACCCGCTGCCGGGCGCGGAGGGGTGGCAGCTGTCCAACCCGCCCATCTTCCAGCTGGCGGCGCTGCGCGCATCGCTGGAGCTGTTCGACAAGGCCACGATGGAGGCGTTGCGCGCGAAGAGCGAGAAGCTCACCGGCTTCATGGAGTTCCTCCTGGACCGGCTGCCCGCGGGGTTCGTCACCATCACCACGCCCCGGGACCCGAAGCAGCGCGGGGCGCAGCTCTCCCTGCGCTTCAAGGGCGAGCCCCGGCGCCTGCTGCAGCGGCTGTCCGCGGCGGGCGTCATCTGCGACTTCCGCGAGCCGGACATCATCCGCGCCGCGCCCGCGCCCCTCTACAACACCTACCTGGACGTCTTCCGCTTCGTGAGGACGCTGGAGGCCCATGCCCTCGAATGAGTCGAAGCCGACGCTGACGGTGGTGGGAGCGGGCCTCGTGGGCTCGCTCCTGTCGCTGTACCTGGCCCGCCGGGGCCACACGGTGGAGGTGCTGGAGCGCCGGCCGGACATGCGCCGCGAGACGCTGGACGCGGGGCGCTCCATCAACCTGGCCATCTCCACCCGGGGCCTGCACGCGCTCCGGCAGGTGGGGCTGGAGGAGGAGGCGCTGAAGCACGCCATTCCCATGCGCGGCCGGGCCATCCACCCGGTGCAGGGAGCGCTGGCCTACCAGCCCTACGGCAAGGACGACTCGCAGCACATCAACTCGCTGTCGCGCGGCTGGTTGAACCAGTTCCTGATGACACAGGCGGAGGCGACAGGGCGAGTGCGGATCCGCTTCCGTCAGCGCGTCACGCAGGCCGACACGGCGGCGGGGACGCTGACGGTGCAGGACGAGGCCACGGGCGAGACACGCGAGGTGCGGGACACGGTGGTGTTCGGCACGGACGGCTCCGGGTCCGCGGTGCGGCAGGAGTTCCAGGCGCACCCGGGCTTCCACGCGACGCAGGAGCCGCTGGGGCACGGCTACAAGGAGCTGACGATTCCGCCGGGCGAGGGCGGGCGCTTCCAGATGGAGAAGCACGCGCTGCACATCTGGCCGCGTGGCACGTTCATGCTCATCGCGCTGCCCAACGAGGACGGCAGCTTCACCTGCACGCTGTTCCTGCCATGGCAGGGGCCAGTGAGCTTCGCGTCGCTCCAGACGCCCGAGGCGCTGGAGGCGTTCTTCCAGGAGCAGTTTCCGGACGCGCGGGCGCTCATCCCGGGGCTGGTGGAGGAGTTCTTCTCCCGGCCCACGGGGCACATGGTGACGGTGAAGTGCGCGCCGTGGCACGTCGGAGGGCGCACGCTGCTCCTGGGTGACGCGGCGCACGCCGTGGTGCCCTTCTACGGCCAGGGGATGAACTGCGGCTTCGAGGACTGCGTGGTGCTGGACTCGCTCCTGGAGTCGCGGCCGGGCTGGGAGGAGGCGTTCCGCGCGTTCGAGCAACTGCGCAAGACGAACGCGGACGCCATCGCGGACATGGCGGTGGAGAACTTCATCGAGATGCGCGACAGCACGGCGGATCCGCGCTTCCTGCTGGAGAAGGGCGTGGAGAAGGTGTTGCTCAACGCCTTCCCGGGGGAGTTCGTCAGCCGCTACACGCTGGTGAGCTTCAGCCGCGTGCCCTACCGGCTGGCGTACCAGGTGGGCACGCTCGCGGGCGGCATCGTGACGGAGCTGGCGCAGGGGCTGAAGCGTCCGGAGGACGTGGACCTGGACGCGGCGGCGCGACTCATCCGGGGCCGGCTGACCCCTTTCATGAAGGAGCACGCGGATGGATTTCGGGCTGAAGGGTAGGCGGGCGCTGGTGACGGGAGCGTCCTCGGGGCTGGGGCGCGCCATCGCGGAGACGCTGATGCAGGAGCGCGCGACGGTGGCCATCTCCTCGCGCGGCGGGGACAAGCTCCAGAAGGCGGCGAAGGAGCTGGGCGCGGCGCTGGCGGTGCCCTGTGATTTGACGCAGGCGGGGACGGCGCGCGAGCTGGTGCGCGAGGTGACGCAGAAGCTGGGCGGCCTGGACGTGCTGGTGGTGAACGCGGGAGGGCCGCCGTCGGGAGGCTTCGAGGCCATCACCGGCGAGCAATGGCAGACGGGTTTCCAGAGCCTCTGGCTGTCCACGGTGGATGCGATTCAAGCGGCGCTGCCGGGCATGAAGGCGCAGGGCTGGGGCCGCATCGTGCTGGTGACGTCCACGGCCGCGCGGGAGGCGATGAACAACCTCACGGTGTCCAACGGCCTGCGCGCGGGTCTGCTGGGGCTGGTGAAGAGCCTGAGCAATGAAGTCGGCCCGTATGGCATCACGGTGAACGCGGCGCTGCCGGGCTACCACGCGACGGACCGGATGAAGGACCTGGGCCTGTCCGACGAGAAGGTGGCGCCGAACATCCCCGCGCGCCGGCTGGGGAGGCCGGAGGAGTTCGCCGCGCTGGTGACGTTCCTGGCGTCGGAGCCGGCCGCGTATATCAATGGACAGTCCATCGCCTGTGACGGTGGAGCGCTGCGCGGGTTCTGAGGTGTCGTGTGTGGCTTCCCGGGGGGGAAGCCATGGACGCGACGTTACGGGCGGTGTGCCTGGGGTTGCTGTGCTGGATGACAGGGTGCGCGACAGGGACGGGCGCGGTGGTGGAGGGGAGCCTCCAGCCCCGGCACTTCCGGTTCGTCAACATCGTGGAGCAGACAGAGCCGGGAGCTGGCGGTTGGCAGGCGGCCTGCGTCCATGTGCCACTCCGGCGCGATACCGGTGAGGTCTTCCTGTGCCAGCTTGGAGTCGGCATGCCCCTGGAAACGAAACGCCTGGGGCCCATTCCCGTGCCGCTGGCTCAACGCATCTCAGCGGATTGCGCGAACCTCGCAGCCCAGACCGTGTTCGGTGCAGCCACGCCCGTGACGGCGCTGGGCCTTGCCTGTGAGGATTTCAGGGGCACCTTCAGGATTGCCCTCTCCGGAGCAATCTTCGGCTCGCGGGTGGGGAGTGAGTGCGACGACGAGACCACCCCCGTCCAGCCCAGGTTCAAGAAGCCATGACCCCTTCTGGCGAAGAGCTGCTTGCGATCGCGCGTCTCTACTGGGGTGCGGACGAAATCTATCGATTCCGGCAAGAACCCAGCCCAGAGGATCTCCGGTTCAAAGCGCTCTGGAAGGAGAAGCGCAAGGAGTTCGGTCGCTGGGTACATCTGATCCATGAAATCAGAGCAGCGCTCCCGAACTTCGACGTTTGGGATTACACCCCGCCCGGCGCGAATCCCAGCTTCGGCGTGCTCGTCTATCCTCCGCAGGAGGAGATCCTGCACCGCCCCCAGCTCACCTGGACGGTCTGCGGGTATCTCAGCATCCTCGCGCCGGTCTACAACGTGCACTGCGTCCGCAGGGAATTCCTGGGCAAGCACTTGAGGATCTCCAAGGTGTTCCTGGGCCTCGCGCCTCTAGAACTTCGGGGCATCGCTAAGCTCATCGCCGAACGCATCGAGGCGAACTACGGAGCCACCGCGCTC
>NZ_RAWB01000284.1 GCF_003612055.1 Corallococcus llansteffanensis | reverse complement strand
CCCCCAAAGTGCCCGCCAAAGCAGCCTTCTTCGACGTCGACGGGACGCTGGTCCGGACGAACATCGTCCACGTCTATGCCTACTACGCGACCAACCGGGGCTCGCTCCGGGGCATCGCGGGCCGCACCCTGGGGACCGCCCTGGGGCTGCCGGTGTTCGGCATCCTGGATGCCGTCAACCGCAAGGCCTTCAACGAGTTCTTCTACCGCTACTACGCGGGCCTCAGTGAAGACCGGCTCGTCACCATCGCGGAGGACATGTTCGAGGACGTCCTCAAGCCCGCGCTCTACGAGCAGACGCAGGACCTCATCGACGAGGCGCGTCGTTCCGGCTGCCGCATCGTGCTCGTCACCGGGGCCCTGGACTTCACCATGCACCCGCTGGCCCGGCACCTGGGCTGCGACGACGTCATCGCCAACAAGATGCAGTTCGTGGGCGGCAAGGCCACCGGCAAGGTGATTCCGCCCATCATCGAAGGCGCCAACAAGGCCAACGCCATCCGCGCCTACTGCGAGAAGGAAGGCCTGGCCCTCAACCAGTGCCACGGCTATTCGGACAGCGCCTCCGACTACGCCATGCTCGCCGTCGTCGGACGGCCCACCGCGGTGAACCCGGACCTGCGGCTGCGCTCGCTCGCGCGCGCGTACAACTGGCCCATCCTGGACCTGAAGTAACCCCCTCCTTCCCCCCGGCCCACGCCCATGCGCCCGCTCAAGACGCTCCAGAAGCTGTACGACGAGGAAAGCCAGGTGGTCATCACCGAGAAGGGCAGCCCTCCCCGGGCGCTCTTCTACGGCGAGGGCTTCCTGCAGGAAGACCTGCCCGTGGGCACCCGGGTCATCTTCCCCCGCCCCCCGCTGGAGGGCGTGCCCAACGTGAAGGCCGCCATCCGCTGGGCCATCAACCACCCGGAGGGCATGGACCCGCTGCACGCGCTCCTGCGCCCCGGCATGCGGCTGACCTGCGTCATCGACGACATCAGCGTACCGCTGCCGCCCATGGTCACGCCCGACGTGCGCCAGTCCATCCTGGAGGTCGTGCTGGAGCTGTGCGCGGACTCCGGCGTGGATGACGTGCACCTGGTCATCGCCAACGCGCTCCACCGCCGGATGACCGAAGGCGAGATGAAGCGGATGGTGGGCGAGAAGATCTTCGACGCCTACTACCCGGACCGCTACTACAACCACGACGCGGAAGACCCGGACGGCATCACGGAGCTGGAGCGCACGAGCCACGACGAGGTGGTGGCGGTGAACCGCCGCGTCGCGGAGAGCGACCTCATCGTCTACGTGAACATCAACTTCGTGCCCATGAACGGCGGGCACAAGTCCATGGGCACGGGCGTCACCAACTACGCGTCGCTGCGGCACCACCACAACCCGAAGACCATTCGCGACTCCGACAGCTACATGGAGCCGAAGGCCTCCGCGCTCTACACGAAGAACACGCGCATCGGGACGGTCATCGACCAGACGCTCAAGGTCTTCCACATCGAGACCACGCTGAACAACCGCATGTTCGGCGCGCCCACGGACTTCCTCGCGAAGAAGGAGGAGGACTACACGGAGGCGGACCGGCTGAAGTTCCAGGCCCTGCGCTTCACGCTGTCCAAGCTGCCCCGGGCCGCGGCGCGCAAGGTGCTCAACGCCATCCCCGCGCCCTATGACGTGACGGGCGTGTTCGCGGGGGCCACGGAGCCCACGCACCAGAAGACGCTGGAGCAGAGCTGGAAGCAGTACGTGGTGCCGGTGGAGGGACAGAGCGACATCGTCATCTTCCCCATCCCGTTCGTCAGCCCCTACAGCGTCAACTCCATCCTCAACCCGCTGCTCGTGCAGGTGATGGGGCTTGGGTACTTCTACAACCTCAACCGGGGCGTGCCGCTGGTGAAGAAGGGCGGCGTGCTCATCCTCCTGCACCCGGCCTACGACGAGTTCGACCCCGTGCAGCACCCCAGCTACATCGAGTTCTTCCACCGGCTGCTGCCGGAGACGCGGGACTCCATGAAGCTGGAGCACAAGTACGAGAAGGAGTTCGCGGAGAACCCCAGCTACGTGCACCTGTACAGGAAGGGCAACGCCTACCACGGCGTGCACCCGTTCTACATGTGGTACTGGGGCGAGAATGGCCGCCAGCACGTGGGCAAGGTCATTGTCGCGGGCGCGGAGAACAACCACGTCCCGGCCCTGCTGGGCTGGGAGCGCACCGACACCCTCTCCGAGGCGATTGAAGAGGCGCGCGGCTTCATGGGGCGCTCGGCGTCCATCAGCCTGCTGCGCATCGCGCCCACGGTGATGGTGGACGTGAAGTGAAAGGGTCGCACACGGACATGGGCACGCCCTCCGAGCTGAACGTCACCGAGGTCTTCACCGGCAAGCGCATCGTCTTCGTCGGCACCACCGGCTTCGTGGGCAAGGTGACGCTGTCGATGCTGCTCTCCCACTACGGCGACGTGCTGGACCGCGTCTATGTCGTCGTGCGCAAGGGCAGCGCCGCGTCCGCGGAGCACCGCTTCTTCGACAAGGTCGCCCCCAGCGAACCCTTCCAGCCCCTGCGCGACAGGCTGGGGGACGAAGGCGCGATGGCGTACCTGCGCGAGAAGTGCATCGTGCTGGACGGCGACATCACCGACCCCTGGGTGGGCCTGGAGGAGGCGGACGTCGCGAAGCTGACGGGGCAGGTGCACGCCATCGTCAACTGCGCGGGGCTCGTGTCCTTCAACCCGTCGCTGGAGGTGGGCCTCAACGTCAACACCCACGGCGTGAAGAACGCGGTGGCGCTGGCGCTGCGGTGGGCGGTGCCGCTCATCCACATGTCCACCGCCTTCGTCGCGGGCAACCGCAGCGGGCTCGTCTTCGAGGACGAGCAGGTCTCCGGCTACTTCCCGAAGATGGAGGAGATGGACGGGCGCGACTTCAGCCTGGAGCAGGAGCTGGCGGACGCGGAGAAGACCGTGGCCCGGCTGCGCCAGCAGGCGGATGACAAGGCGCTCACGTCCATCTTCCGCCAGAAGGCGTTGGACCGGCTGGAGGAGGAAGGCCGCGACGCCACCGACGAGAAGACCCTGCGGCTCGCCGTCGGCCGCGAGCGCAAGCTGTGGCTGTCCGGCGAGTTGGTGCGCGCGGGCATGGAGCGCGCGCAGCACTGGGGCTGGCCCAACACGTACACGTACACCAAGCACCTGGGCGAACAGGTGATGGCCGGCACGCCGGGCCTTCGCTACTCCATCGTGCGCCCCTCCATCGTGGAGAGCGCGGCGCACTTCCCGTTCCCCGGCTGGAACGAGGGCTTCACCACGTCCGCGCCGCTGGCGTACGCGGGCATCAAGGGTCAGCGCGGCATCCCGGCAGGGGACCACGCCATCCTGGACATCATCCCGGTGGACCAGGTGGCGGGCGCCACGCTGGGCATCACCGCGCACGCGATCCAGGTGGAGGAGCGCCGCGTCTACCACCTGGCCTCCGGTGACGTGAACCCGTTCCTCGCGAGCCGGTCCGTGGAGCTGGTGGGCCTTTACCGCCGCCGCTTCTACCGCAACCGCGAGACGGGCAACTCGTTCGTGAACTCGCTGCGCTCGCGCATCGAGCCGCAGCCCGTGAGCAAGCAGGAGTTCCAGCTGCTCAGCGCGCCCATGCTGATGAAGGGCGCGAAGCTGCTCAAGAAGACCCTGGACGAGGTGCGGCCCTCGTGGGGCGCGCCGCGCATCCAGGCGATGGTGGACAAGGCCCGCCTCGCGCTGGACGAGGTGGAGTCGCAGGCCGGAAGCCTCACCGGCCTCATCGACCTGTTCCTGCCCTTCCTCTGGGAGAACCGGTACGTCTTCCGCTGCGACAACACGCGCTCCGTCTACGAGCGCATGGTGCCCGCGGACCGCGCGAAGATCGACTGGGCGCCGGACCGCATCAACTGGCGCGAGTACTTCCTGGGCACGCACCTGCCCGGCCTGGAGAAGTGGGTGTTCCCGGGCCTGGACGAGGAGCGCGAGAAGCGCACCGCCATCCCCGCGTCGCGCGACCTCTTGGAGCTGTTCGAGTCCACCGTGCACGCGTGGCGCCACCGGGTGGCCTTCCGCATGGCCGCGGGCGAGAAGGAGGAGCGCTTCACCTTCGGC
This sequence comes from Corallococcus llansteffanensis, assembly GCF_003612055.1. Lineage (GTDB taxonomy): Bacteria > Myxococcota > Myxococcia > Myxococcales > Myxococcaceae > Corallococcus > Corallococcus llansteffanensis. The sequence continues at coordinate 8,827 of NZ_RAWB01000284.1, read as the reverse complement.
GAGGTGCACCGCTACGCCGCGCGCGTGGGCAGCTTCCTCTTGGCCGCGGGCCTGAAGCGCGGGGACCGCGTGCTGCTGGTGTCGGAGAACCGGCCCGAGTGGGCCATCTGCTACTTCGGCATCCTGCGCGCCGGCGGCACGGTGGTGCCGGTGGACCCCGCCCTCACGGAAGCCGAAGTCGTCAACATCGCGAAGCGCGCGGAGGCGAAGCAGTGCCTCGTGTCCGAGCAGGCCGCCGAGGACTTCCCCGGCCTCTTCAGCGCGCTGGGTGAAGGCGTCGGCGTGACGAGCCTCGCGGAGGCGATGACGGGCGACCCGGCGTACCCGGATCGCATCGGGCCGGTGAAGAAGTCCGCGGCCCCCGATGACGTGGCGAGCGTCATCTTCACCTCCGGCACCACCGGCACGCCCAAGGGCGTGATGCTCACGCACCGCAACTTCACGTCGCTCGTGGCCAAGCTCGCGGGCGCGTTCAACGTGGGCGTGGGCGACGGCGTGCTGTCCGTGCTGCCGCTGCACCACACGTTTGAATTCTCCGCCGGCTTCCTCACGCCGTTCTCGCGCGGCGCGGAGATCACGTACATCGACGAGCTCACGTCGGACCGGCTGGGCGACGTCTTCGAGACGGGCCGCGTCACCGCGATGATTGGCGTGCCCGCGCTCTGGCAGCTCCTGCACCGGAAGATTACCCAGGAGATGGCGGCGCGACCGCCCGTGGTGGAGCAGGCGCTCAAGGCGCTGATGGCGGCCAACGGGGAGCTGCGCAACAGGAGCTCCCTCAACCTGGGCAAGCTGCTGTTCTGGCCGGTGCACCGCAAGTTCGGCGGGCGCGTGAAGGTGCTGGTGTCGGGCGGCTCCGCGCTGTCCGAAGAGGTGCACCAGGCCTTCCACGAGCTGGGCTTCACGATGCGCGAGGGCTACGGCCTGACGGAGGCCGCGCCGGTGCTGGCGGTGTCGGAGGCCACCAACAAGCGCACCAAGGGCACGGTGGGCAAGGCGCTGCCGGGCATCGAGTTCCGCATCCTCGCGCCGGACAACGACGGCATCGGCGAGGTGCTGGCCAAGGGCCCCAACGTGATGGCCGGCTACTTCGGTGACCGGGAGGCCACCGAGGCCGTGGTCAAGGAAGGCTGGCTGCACACCGGCGACCTGGGCCGCATGGACGACGAGGGCCGGCTGTACCTCATGGGCCGCGCCAAGGACGTCATCGTCGACGCCAACGGCAAGAACGTCTACCCGGACGAGCTGGAGGAGCTGTACCAGGAGCACCCGCACGTGAAGGAGCTGTCCATCGTCGGCCTCCCGGACGAGTCCGGCGGCGAGAAGGTGGCGTGCCTGTGCGTGCCGGACTTCAAGGACCGTCCTCGCGAGGAGGTGCGCCACGAGCTGGAGGAGCACTTCCGCAAGGTGAGCGCGGGCATGCCCTTCTACCGGCGCGTGAAGCTGGTGCGCTTCTATGACGGCGAGCTGCCCCGCACGTCCACGCGCAAGGTGAAGCGCAAGCGCGTGGTGGAGGAGCTGCAGCGGTTGGATCGCGTGGCCGCCAACGCGGGCCGCGTGAAGGAGAAGGCGCAGGCGCAGGCGACGTCCACCGGCGGTGTCGCGGACTGGCTCTACCCGCTCATCGCGGAGGTCTGCCACCGCCCGGCGTCGGACGTGCGTCCGGATGCGCAGCTCCTTGGCGACCTGGGCTTCGACTCGCTGATGCTCACGGAGATGTCCGTGGCGCTGGAGGGCGCGGGCGTGCCGCTGCCCGCCATTGAAGACCTGACGCAGGTGCAGACGGTGGAGGACCTGCGCAAGCTGGTGGTGGCGTCCGGCCGCCGGCCGTCGCAGGAGACGCGGGCGCGCGACATCCTCAAGGAGCAGGAGCGCGCGGAGGAGAAGGAGATCCCCGTCCCCGAGGCCGTGTCCGCGGTGGGCCGGCAGCTCCTGTCCTTCGGGCAGAAGGTGCTCTACGGCGGCGTCTTCGACGTGAAGGTGACGGGCAAGACGTTCATCCCGCAGAACCGCAACTTCCTCGTCATCGCCAACCACGCCAGCCACCTGGACGCGGGGCTGGTGCGCGTGGTGCTGGGCGAGCAGGGCGAGCGCATGGTGTCGCTGGCCGCGCGTGACTACTTCTTCGACACGCCGCTCAAGCGCGCCTGGTTCGAGAACTTCACCCACCTCATCCCCATCGACCGGCAGGGCTCCCTGCGCGAGTCCCTGCGCGTGGCCGGTGAAGCGCTCCGCCAGGGCTTCAACGTCCTCATCTTCCCGGAGGGCACGCGCTCCACGACGGGGGAGCTGATGGAGTTCAAGCCGACGCTGGGCTACCTGTCGCTCACCTACGGGGTGGACGTGCTGCCGCTCTACATCCACGGCGCCTACGAGGCGCTGCCCAAGGGCTCCATGTTCCCGAAGACGAAGGAGCTGGAGGTGCACGTGGGTCCGGCGCTGGAGCACGCGACGCTCAAGGCCCGGGCGCAGGGCATGGCGCGCTCGGAGGGCTACCGCTACGTGACGCACATCGCGGAGGAGGCGGTGCGCTCCCTGCGCGCGGGCAAGGTGCTGGACCTGGAGCAGGTGGGCGCTGACCGCGACTTCACCCCGCCCGCCCGCGCCCTGTCGGGAGGGAAGGACTCGTGAAGCTGCTCGTCACTGGAGGCACGGGGTTCCTGGGCACGCACCTGGTGCCCAGGCTGGTGGCCGCGGGCCATGACGTGCGCCTCATCGCGCGCAACAAGCCCACGGGCGCTGGCTTCGCCGGCACGGAAGTCCAACAGGGCGACCTGAAGGACCGCGAGGCGGTGCGCCGCGCGCTCGTGGGCGTGGACGCCGTCTACCACCTGGCGGGGCTCGTCTCCTTCCAGGGCAAGGACGCGCGGCGGATGTACGAGCTGCACGTGGACTGCACGCGCGAGCTGCTGCGCGACGTGCGCGAAGCGGGCGTGAAGCGCGTCATCCTGGGCTCCACCTCCGGCACCATCGCGGTGTCGAAGGAGGAGCGCGTGGGCACGGAGGACGACGACTACCCCATCACCACCGTCGCGAACTGGCCCTACTACCTGTCGAAGATCTACGAGGAGAAGCTGGCGCTGGAGTACTGCCGCAAGCACGCCATCCCGCTCGTGGTGATGAACCCCAGCCTGCTGATGGGCCCCGGGGATGACCGGCTCTCCTCCACCTGGACGGTGGTGAAGTTCCTCAACCGGGAGATTCCGTCCATGCCCGGCGGCGGCCTGTCCTTCGTGGACGCGCGCGACGCGGCGGACGCCTTCGTGCAGGCGCTCACCCGGGGCGAGGTGTACGGCCGCCACCTGATGGGCGTGAACATGTCGCTCGCGGACTTCTTCGACCGGCTCCAGCGCCTCACCGGCGTGCCCGCCCCGCGCATGAAGCTGCCCCGCGAGCTCAACATCTGGGGCGGCAGGCTCCTGGAGCAATGGGCGAAGGTGCGCGGCACCGTGTCGAAGCTCGACCCGCAGGAGGTCGAGATTGGCGAGCACTGGTTCTTCCTGGAGCCCGCCAAGGCCGAGCGCGAGCTGGGCTTCAAGGCCCGCGACGTCCACGAGACCCTGCTGGACACAGTGCAGTATCTCTACGGGAAGATGCCGCCGGGCAGCCTGCCGGGCACCCGCGGCCTGCTGGCCGGGACGCGCGAAGGCACCTGAGGCACGGGACGCGGTGTCCCCCTGCTCAAGGGGACGCCGCGCCCTGCTGCGGCTTGCCGCTCACGCGCTCCACGAGCCGGGCGGCCCGCGGGTCGGTGTCCTTGCGAGCCCACACCCAGGCGGCGCCGAAGAAGGCGATGCCCAGGAGCACGAGGAGGAACCGGGCCAGGAAGGACGGCCCACCCGCTTCGGCGGCCATGTGCTTCAGCCCACCACGCGGTTGCGGCCCGTCTTCTTGGCCTTGTAGAGGTTCATGTCCGCCACCTTGATGAACTGGGTGGGCTCCGACATCTCCGGCGCCACTTCCGCGACACCCAGGGAGATGGTGACCGGAATCTCCTTGTCCTCGAAGGTGAAGACCTTGTCCTCCACCAGCTTGCGGATCTTCTCCGCGAACATGCGCGCCTTGTCCGGCCCGTCCTCGGGCATGACGACGGCGAACTCCTCGCCGCCGTAGCGGGCGAAGCACTGCTCGCGGCGCACCAGCTTCTTGATGGACTGCGCCATCTCCCGCAGCACGTAGTCGCCGGCCAGGTGGCCGTGCACGTCGTTGATCTGCTTGAAGTGGTCGATGTCGAACATGAACATCGACATCGAGCGCTGGTACCGGTGCGAGCGGCCCATCTCCCGCTCCAGGTACTCCAGGAAGTAGCGCTTGTTGTTGATGCCGGTGAGACCGTCCGCGATGGTCAGCGTGTAGATGGTCTCGTGGTACTGGGTCTCGATGTTGTCGCCATCGAGGAACTTGAAGATGGAGCCGCCCACCTTCACCAGGTCCCCGCTGCGCAGGGGCTGCGCCTGGAGCACCTCCTTGTCGTTCAGGTAGGTGCCGTTGGTGGACTGGAGGTCCTCCACGAACATCTTCCCCTGGCGACCCCAGATGCGGGCGTGGCGGCGGGACACGTTGTCCAGGTCCACCACGATGTGGTTGTGCTGGTCGCGACCGATGGTGAACTCGGTCTCTTCCAGCACGTACTTCTTGCCCAGCTCCGGTCCGTGGATCTGCACGAGACAGCACTCCGTGCCGCGCTCGGGTCCCGGGGTGAGGCTGGAGATCTTGGTGACTCGGGTTTGGTCGCCAGACATCGCGCCGCCCACGCTAGCACGGAGGGTCCAGGGAAGCCACGCAAGCCGGGGGACGTACCAGGTGGCGTCGGTCCTCCTACATCCTCTGAAACCGGAACGAGAATTGGACCAGGGGGCCCCCCTCGCGGTTGGGCATTCAACGGAAGGGCCGCAAGGGCACGCACGGCCATTGTGGGACGGCGGGCGGGGGCTAACGTGGCCGGCACCTATGTCAAAGCTGCTGGCCATGATTCTGGCGGGAGGCGCGGGCACGCGCCTGGAGCCACTGACGCGCGAGCGCGCGAAGCCCGCGGTCCCCTTCGGAGGGCGCTACCGCATCATCGACTTCGTGCTCTCCAACTTCGCCAACTCCGGCGTGTACCGGATGAAGGTGCTGACCCAGTACAAGAGCGACTCGCTCAACAACCACCTGTCACGCGCGTGGCGCATGACGGCGTTCCTGGGCCACTACGTGGAGGCGGTGCCCGCGCAGATGCGCACCGGCCTGGACTGGTACAAGGGCAGCGCGGACGCCATCTACCAGAACCTCAACATCATCACGGACGAGGAGCCGGACCACATCTTCGTGTTCGGCGCGGACCACGTGTACCGGATGGACGTCCGCAAGATGCTGGACTTCCACATCGAACGGAAGGCCGCGTGCACGGTGGCGGCCATCCCGGTCCCCATCGAACAGGGGCGCGAGTTCGGCATCATCAAGGTGGGGCCCGACGGGCGCATGCTGGAGTTCCTGGAGAAGCCCAAGGACCCGCCGCCCATGCCGGGCAACCCGAAGATGTGCCTGGCGTCCATGGGCAACTACCTCTTCACCACCGACACGCTGGTGAAGGAGGTGGTGCGGGACGCCGCGGACGAGGCGAGCGCGCACGACTTCGGCAAGTCCATCATCAGCGAGCTGTACAAGCACGAGCCCGTGTACGTGTACGACTTCGCCCAGAACACGCTGGACGGCCAGGAGGAGAAGGAGCGCGGCTACTGGCGCGACGTGGGGAACATCGACGTCTACTACCAGTCCAACATGGACCTGGTGGAGGTGGACCCCATCTTCAACCTCTACAACGACCGCTGGCCCATCCACACGCAGCCCAACAACTATCCGCCGGCGAAGTTCGTCTTCGCGGACGCGGACAACAAGCGCGTGGGCAAGGCGACGGACTCGCTGGTGGCGGAGGGCTGCATCATCTCCGGCGGCAGCGTGCACCGCTCGGTGCTGTCGCCCAAGGTGCGGGTGAACTCGTATTCGGAGGTGGAGGACTCCCTCCTCTTTGAGAACGTCACCATCGGCCGCAGGTGCCGCATCAAGCGGGCCATCATCGACAAGAACGTGGAGATCCCGCCCGGGATGACCATTGGCTACGACGCGGCGGAGGACAAGCGCCGCTTCCACGTCACCTCCGGCGGCGTCGTCGTCATCCCCAAGGGGATGAAGGTCACCTGACGGTCTCCGCGCGGGCGCTCCCGGCTTGAATCCCGGGGCGCCCCGCGCACGTGCAGCAGCCGGCCTCAGCGGAAGGCGGCCTTCACGTCCGGGCGGTTGAGCACCACCAGCGCCCAGATGCCCGGGATGAGCCCCAGGCCACAGCACGGCCCGCAGCACGGGACGCAGCTGAGGATGGCAGCCGTCATCGCGAGGCCGTAGGTCTGCAGGTTCTTCATCTTCCACGCGCCGAAGACGACCAGGCCGTTGAGGACGAGCCCGGGCAGCGAGCTCAGGATGCGGAAGCCAGGCGACGTGAAGGCGCCCAGCATGCCGCGAATCTTCTCCTGGAGGTCCGGCGGGTACTGGGCCAGGGCGGCGTTGATGGCGTCCATCTGCGCTTCGGAGGAGCCGGAGCTGCCCACCATGCCGTAGAGCGAGTACAGGAACCAGAAGCCGCCCATCACCAGCATGAGGATGGCGGGGACGGAGAGGTCCTGGGCTGCCTTCGCGCGAGCAGGGCCAGGGTCCGGTGTGCCTTGGGGGTCGTCCATCATCCCTGCATTCCACCCGGGCCCGGGCCCCGCGCGCCAGGACAAACGACCACCTGCCGCCCGTGAGTCACACCGGGCGGCGCGGGGCGGGGCGCGCTCAGGCCTGCTTGCGCACGGCCGAGGGGCGCTTCTCGAAGGCGGCGAGCGTGGTGGCGATCTCCTGGTTCACCTGCCGCAGCATGTCCTGCTTCTCCCGGAACGGCAGGAAGGCGCTCTTGAAGCCGGAGACGATGATGGTGGTGAGGTCCTCGAGCGACAGGCCCAGCTCGCGGTGGGCGAGCCACAGCTCCTTCGTCACGGTGGTGTCGGTGATGAGGCGGTTGTCGGTGTTGATGGTCACCCGCAGGCCGTAGTCGAAATAGAACTTGAGCGGGTGCGACTCCAGCGACGTCACCGCGCCCGTCTGGACGTTGGAGGACGGGCAGACCTCCATGGGGATGCGGTGGTCGTTGACGTAGTTGAGCAGGTCGCCGTCCTCGCGCAGCCGGGTGCCGTGGCCGATGCGGTGCGCGCCCAGGGAGTGGATGGCCTGGGAGATGGACTCGGGGCCGTAGGCCTCGCCCGCGTGGGCGGTGCAGTTGACGTTGTTCTTGAGGATGAGGCGGAAGGCGTCCAGGTGGTCCTTGGCCGGGAAGCTGGCCTCGGCGCCCGCCAGGTCGAAGCCGACGACGCCGCGGTTCTTGTACGCGACGCTCAGCTCCGCCAGGCGCATGGACGTCTGGGGGTTGATGTGGCGGATGCCGCAGACGATGACGGCGCACTTGATGCCCGTCTCACGCTTGGCGGCCCGCAGGCCCTCCAGCACGGAGTCGATGACGGTGGTCATCTTCAGGCCCTTCTGGAGGTGAAGCGCGGGCGAGTAGCGCACCTCCAGCCAGCGCACGTTCTCCGCGGCGGCGTCCACCGCCAGCTCGTAGGCGGCGCGGTAGAGGGCGTCGGCGGTCTGGAGGACGGAGAGCGTCACGTCGAACGCGACCAGGTACTCCTCCAGGCTCTTGCACACCTGGCCCATGTGGATGGCCTTCGCCAGGCCGTCCTCGGTGTCCGCGAGCAGCTTCACCTTCTGCTGTTCGGCGAGCTCCAGGATGGTCTTCAGGCGCATGGACCCATCGAGGTGGCAGTGCAGGTCCGTCTTGGGCAGCGCGTGGAGCAGCTCCTCCGTCACCGCGAGCATGGGGGGAGGGATGATGTCCGAGCGCCGGGCGGAGGACGGAATGCCGGTGGCGTTGGGGGTTTCGTCTTCACGAATCGTGGGCATGGTCGAAGTTCCTTGCTTGCGTCATCCTCCCCCAAACCATGCCGTCTCGCGCCTGTCCACGCCTGCCCCTGTTGCCGTGCCTGACGTTGACGCTGGCCGTCATGGCGTGTCAGCGGTCGCCGGTGGACGAGGCCTTCCGCTTCTCCAGTGACGCGTCGTCCCGGACGGGGCTCGTCGCCCTGGCGGACGGCGTCCTCCTGGGCAACGAGGCAGGCACGGTGCTGCGCCTGGACCGCGAGGGCAGGCCGGTGTGGCGTGTCGGACTGGGCCGCGAGGTGGCGACCGCGCCCGTGGTCGCCGGGGGCGCGGTCATCGCGGGAACAGTGGTGGGGGACGTCGTCTGCCTGACGATGGAGGACGGCAAGGAGCGCTGGCGCCTGGGGGGCGGATTCCCCGTGCTGACGCCCCCGGTGGTGGACGACGCGGAGCGCACCGTCTTCCTGGTGGCGCCCGACGGCGAGGTGCTCGCCCTGGCGGTGGACTCCGGGCAGGTGCGCTGGAGGCGGCCGGCGCCGAAGGAGACCGAACCGCGCGAGCCGGCCAGTGCCGCGCCGCTGGCCCCCGCTCCAGGCCCCCTTCCAGGCTCCGGAGTCCGGCCGGTGGGCGCGCCGCACCCCGCGCCGGTGCTGGTGGAGGGCGTGCTGGTGGTGGCGTTGGGGGCGTCCGGGCTGTGGGCGTTGGATCCGGAGAGCGGCGTGGCGCGCTGGTCGCAGCCGGTGACGGACGTGGTGGGGCTGGACTCGGAGCGCGACACCGTCTTCGTGGCCACGCGTCCCGGGCGGGTGCTGGCGCTGTCGATGAAGGATGGGAGCCCGCGCTGGGAGCAGCGCTTCGCGGACGGGGTGACGGGGCCTCC
>NZ_RAWB01000283.1 GCF_003612055.1 Corallococcus llansteffanensis | reverse complement strand
CAGCTCGCCCGCGGACGCGGAGTCCATCGCGCAGGCGGACATGGAGCTGGGCCTGCTGGAGGAGTTCCCGGACGCCGACGCGCAGAGCGGCATCGCGTCCGCCATGCTGCACGCGCACTCGGACGCGCCGGTGTCGCAGAACCGCATCGTGGAGCGCCTGAAGCAGGACGGCCGCCTGGAGTCGCTCTTCGGCGAGGTCTTCCGCCAGGACAACCCCTACGTGGAGCCGCCGCACAAGGCCGCCATCGTGCGCGCGCTCGATACGGCGCTCACGCGCGGCACCGTGACGTCCGACGACCTGCGCGCCTTCTCCCGTGGCACCTACGCCCAGGAGTGGCAGCAGATTGGCGTGGCGCTGGGCGACGCCCGGAAATAGCCGGCTTCCCCGCCGCAGGCCCCCTCGCTTCACGCTTCTTCACGCGCCTGCGGTTGCGCTGTGATGCGTGCGCGCGAGGATGGGGCCGCCATGGAAACCCCGCTGCGCATCGCCCTGTTCGTCCTCGTCGTCGGAGTCGCCGCGACCTACGTCCACATCTACCTGTACCGGCGGCTGTTCCGTGACACGTCCGCGAGCCCCGGGTGGCGGCGCGCCGGGAAGGTGCTGCTGACGCTGCTGTGCCTGCCCCTGTTGCTGTCGTGGGTGGTGACGCGCGTGATTCCCTCCGCGTTCATCGTGGCCGTCTTCTCCTGGACGTGGATGGGCGTGGCCGTGTACCTGCTGCTCTCCCTGGCGGCGCTGGGCGGGGTGCGCTGGCTCGTCGCACGCACGCGGGGCCACCGTGGCATCGCGGCGCCCGAGCCGGCCCTGGCCGCCCCGCCGACCCTCGCGGAGCTGTCCGTCACGGCCGCGCCCGTGTCCCCCGCCGTCGACGAGGACCGGCGGCGCTTCCTCGCCCGGGCCACCGCGGGTGGCGCGGTGCTCGCGGCGGGCGGGCTCACGGGCTTCGGCATGTGGAGCGCCTTCCACCCGCCGGTGGTGAACGAGGTCGCGGTGCGGCTGCCCGGCCTGCCCAAGGCCCTGGACGGCTTCAGCATCGTCCACCTGAGCGACATCCACGTGGGCCCCATCATCCAGCGCCGCTTCATGGACGAGCTGGTGTCGCGCTGCAATGCGCTCAAGCCGGACCTCGTCGCCATCACCGGCGACCTGGTGGACGGCACGGTGAAGGACCTGGGCCCGTCCGTCGCCGCGCTCCAGAACCTGCGGGCGCGCGCGGGCACGCACTTCATCACCGGCAACCACGAGTACTACTGGAACGCGAGCGCGTGGGCGGACGCGCTCACGGGCATGGGCATCCACGTGTTGCGCAATCGTCACGTCTCCATCGGCGACGCGGGCGGAGCCTTCGACCTGGTGGGCGTGGACGACTGGTCCATGCGCCACGGCGCGAAGGGCTACGACCTGGACGCGGCGCTCGCGGGCCGCGACCCTTCGCGCGCGGCGGTGCTGCTCGCGCACCAGCCCTCCAACTGGGACGTGGCGGCCCGCGCCGGCATGGGCCTGCAATTGTCCGGGCACACCCACGGCGGACAATTCTTCCCGTTCACCGTTGCCGTCTCCGCCATCTGGAAGCACGCCGCCGGCCTCTTCCAGGACGGCGACCGCCACCTCTACGTCAGTCGGGGCACCGGCTTCTGGGGCCCGCCCCTGCGCGTCGGTGCCCCCTCCGAAATCGTTAAGGTGACCCTCCTTGCCGCGTGACGTGTAGATTTACCCGTTAATGAGCAAGGAACCGGCGAAGCGCGAAATCAAGCAAGAGCGGGCTGCGCGGACGCGGGTTGAAATCCTGGAGGCCGCCATCACGTTGTTCGCCCGGCGGGGCTACCTGTCGACGACGATGTCGGACCTGGCGAAGGCCATCCGGATGACTCCCGGCGCGCTGTACTGGCACTTCCCCACCAAGGAAGACCTGCTGCTGGCGGCCATTGAAGAGCTGCACCAGCGCTACCGGGCGGAGTTCCTCCCGCTGCTCACCGAGCGCCGGAGCCTGTCCGGCCGGGAGCAGCTGGTGTTCGTCGTGTCGCGCACGTCGCAGTTCCTGCGCTACCACCGCGAGTACGGCATCTTCTTCGGGATGCTGTCCGCCGAATCCGCGGACTCCAACGACCGCGTGGCGGAGATGCTGCGCGAGAAGATCGCCCTCTACGTGGAGGTGCTCGCGGGGATGATCCGCTACGGCCAGAAGCGCCAGGAGTTCCGCGCGGAGGTGGACCCGGTGCACATGGCCCACACGATGATGGGCGGCTACCTGGGCATCCTGCTGCACCACAACCTGTTCCGCGCCGTCGTGAACTACGACCCGCTGATGGCGTCGTTGGATCAAATCCTCTCCGGCGGCCTGCACGTGCGCACGCCCCCGCTGGGCTAGCGCAAGCGCGGAGGCGGAAACGAAGACGCCCGGCCCCCTGAAGCGGTGGGGACCGGGCGTTGTCATTTCTTCGGTCGTCGCGGTGCTACGGCTGTTCCGCCGGGCTCTGCGCGTTCTGCGGCTGGCGCTCGGTGCGGGGCAGGAAGTCCACCGAGTTGTCATCCGAGTCGTAGCCGTTGCCCGCGGCCGCGTCCGCGCCGCCGACGCTCATGCTCGCGGCGGTGGAGCCTGCCAGGGCCTTGCGCTCGGTGCTGCCGCCCTTGCCCGGAGGCGCGGGAGCCGCGGCCCCTTCCACCACGGTGCGGCCGGTGCCGAAGCCCACCGTGTCGATGACGCCCTCCGTGGCCGTGGGGTCCGTGCCCACGGAGCCCGTGCCCAGGCGGACGTTGCCCGTGGCGCCGGAGATGTCGGTGTTGCCCCACGTGTGATCCGCGGGGACCGCGGCCGTGGAGTAGCTGGTGCCCGCCACCAGGAAGTAGCTGTGCGGCTTGATGGTCGCGGTGGGCAGCGTGGCCAGCACCGTGAAGGCCGTGGTGGTGCTGGTGGTGCTCGCCGTGCGGTAGAGCAGCTTCCAGCCAGAGATGTCGACCTCGGCATCCGTCGGGTTGAAGAGCTCGATGAAGTCATCCGCGTTCACGGTCAGCCCCTGGCCGGCGATCTCGCTGATGACGACGTGGTCCGCGCCGGTGAGCACCTTCACCGTGATGGCCGACTGCTTCGACACGCTGGCGTAGGACGCGGTGAGCTGACCCGTGCCCGCCGTGGCCGCGGCCGTGAACGTCACCGTCGCGGTCGTCTGGCCCGCCGGCACCGTCACCGTCGTGGTGGGCGCGATGGTGCCCACGCTCGAAGGATCGAGCGCCAGGTCCACCGTCGCACCACCCGCCGGGGCCTTGCGGTCCAGCGTCACGGTGAACACCTGCGTCTTGCCCGTCGTCACCGTCACCACGTCCGGGGTGAGGCTTGCGAGCTTCGCGGGAGGCGGCAGCACGGTCAGCGACGCCGTGCGGGTGATGCCGTTGAGCGAGGCTGCCACCGTGCCCATCCCATCCCCTTCCGCCGCGGCGGTGAACGTCACCGTCGCGCTCGTCTGGCCCACCGGCACCGTCACGGACGTGTCGGAAAGCGAGCCGAAGGCCGAGCCCGCGGGAGGCGTCAGCGTCAGCAGCACCTGCACGGGCGCCGTCGGAGCGGACTCCAGCGTCACCGTGTACACCTGCTGCGCCCCCGCGTTCACCGTGGCGGTGGACGGAGAGAGCCCCGTCAGCCGCGGCACGTCGGTGATGGCGTTCACGGTGGCGTCCAGGGTGTTGACGCCGTCGGTGAGGCTCACCGTGGCGGAGCCGGTGGCGGTGTCGTCCAGCGTCAGGTCGAAGGTGGCCGTCAGCGTGTCGGTGACCACCGTCTGGTTGGCGAAGGTGCCAAAGCCCGAGGGCGAGACGCTCAGGCCCAGGGTCGTGCCCGCCGGCACCGGCCGGTCGAACGTCACGGTGAAGCGCGCCGTGCCGCCCGGGGCCACGCCCACCGTCTGGGGCGTGAGGCCGGTGATGGACGCCGGCTCGTTCGTGCCCAGCACGCGCAGCGTGGTCTTCCGCGAGGACGTGTCCAGCGTCGCGGTGAGCTCCACCGCCGCCGCCGGCGCCAGCGCCTCCAGCGCCACCGTTGCGCTCGTCTGGCCCGCGGGAATCACAACCTGCCCGCCCGCGGCCTTCAGCGCCGACGGGTCGGACGACGTGATGGGGATGGTGACGTCCGCCGGGTAGACGGACGCCATCGTCACCGTGAGGGCCTGCGGGATGGCACCGCTCCCGCCCACGCGCGCGTAGCCACCGGACGTGAAGCCCGTCAGCGCCGGCAGCGGGATGAGCATGTCGCCCGGGCCCCGGGGCACCAGCTTGTGGTTGCTGAAGCCGTACGTCAGCAGGCCGCGCAGCTGGCGGTACAGGGTGCCCACCGCCTGCGTCGGGTAGGCGAAGCCCTGGTCATCCACCATCAGGCCGCTCTTCGTCGGGTCGCCGGACGCGTTCTCGTCGACGATGAACTCGCGGTCCTTGTTCTCCAGCCGGGTGTTGACGACGTCGCGCACCTCCACGAGCGTGCCCTCCAGCGCCTTCGCCTGGGGCCCCCCGGTGCGGATGGCCTCCGTGCGCACCACCACCGGCGCGGGCAGCGCGTTGCCGGCGCTGTGCTTCGTCACCGTGACGTCGATGAGCTCCAGCAGGCCGAAGTAGTCCTTCAGCGTGCCCTCCAGCTTGAGGTTGTCGCCCACCGCCACGTCGGCCTTCGCCGCGAAGATGAAGAGGCCGGAGTTCTCCACGCCACGGCCCGCCGGGGGGCGCGCCACCTGGACCCAGTAGCCCTTGTCCGACTTCACATCCACGCCGGTGACCACCACGTCGTCCACCACCACCTTCGCGCCCACCAGCGACGTGTTGCCGAAGGTCGGCGTCGTCTTCACGTCGTAGACGGTGAGGGCGCACGCGGTGCCGTCCGGGTTGGCCACCGGGCACGCGTCGCACGCGTCGCCCACGCCGTCCGCGTCCGTGTCCTTCTGGTCCGCGTTCGCCACCAGCGGGCAGTTGTCCCGGGGGGTGAGGACGTTGTCGTAGTCGAAGTCCGAGGGGTCCGGGGTCGAGCACGTGCCGGCCTCCGCCGGGCAGCCGTCGCACGCGTCACCCTTGCCGTCCGCGTCCGTGTCCTTCTGGTCCGCGTTGGAGACGAACGGGCAGTTGTCGCGCCACGTCGCCACGCCGTCGCGGTCGTCGTCCTCGCCGCGGAAGGCCACGCACGCGGTGGTGCCCGCCTCCAGGGGGCACGGGTCGCACGCGTCACCCGCGCCGTCGCCGTCCGTGTCCAGCTGCCGCCCGTTGTCCAGGGGGCGCACGGGGTTGAAGATGATGGGGCAGTTGTCGGAAGCCGCCGGGATGCCGTCCGCGTCCGAGTCCCCCGTGGCCGCCACGCCCGTGTAGACGGTGGAGTCGTTGACGGCGGCGACGGGGAAGGCGGTGCCCACCGCGCTGCGCTTGGGCTCGCACGAAGGCTCGTTGGCGGGCGCGCCGCACGCGAACAGCGGATAGAGGTTCTTGGTGTCCGTCGAGCCCTGGAAGGTCGCCAGGTCCCGGGTGATCTCCGACTTCAGGCACGCGGCCTTCTGCGTACCGCACACGTCCAGCGCGTCACACGTGTCGGTGCCCTTGAGCCCGTCCACCAGGCCCTGGTCGCCGTAGAGCGGCTTGCCCCCGCGCATCGTCAGCACCACGTCCTGGGGATCCGCGGCGATGACCGCGCGGTGCGGGGAGTCCTGGTACGCCCCCAGCCGGTAGATGGCCAGGTCCGCCACCTTGCCCGGCGCGATGCGGCCCACCTTCTCCGCCACGTCCACCAGGTCCGCCGCGTTGGACGTCACCATCCGCCACAGCTCTTCGTCCGTGAAGGTCTTCGCGTAGCGGGTGGTGTTGAGGTGATCCGCGCAGCGCAGCTCGCGCAGGATGTTCATGGAGCCGGAGCGGATCCAGTCCGTGCCCAGCGCGATGGGGACGCCCAGCGTCTTGAACGTCGTCACCATCGCCGTGTCGCCGTACAGCGAGACGTTGGAGCGCGGCGACCAGACGAGCGCGGTGCCGTGCGCCGCCATCTCGGAGATCTCCCGGGCGGTGAGACCCACGCCATGGATGATGGCCGCGCGCGGGAACAGCACGTTGCCGGAGCCCGTGGACAGGCAGCGGAACTCGTTGAGCGCCGTGGTGGCGATGCCCTCCGCGATGTGCGGCAGGTACGCGGACGTGCGCGACACCAGCGTCGCGGACACCGGGAAGGAGCTGTACGAACAGCCCTCCGTCAGCGTGGTGCCGCTGCTGTCCCCCAGCGGGAAGGTGTCCGAGTCCGCGTAGCCCTCCGCCAGCCCCTCCTGCTGCGCGATGCCGTTGGTGCCGCCCACGTCCAGGTTGCGCAGCAGGCCCTTCTGCCCGCCCGCGCCCGCGATGGAGGTGGTGCCCGCCATCACCTGGCGCAGCTCCGACCAGAGGATGGCGTCCGCCTTGGCGTTGGCCGGGTTGTTGATCCGCGTGTGCTTGTTGGCGCCCACGCGCCAGTCGTGCCGGTGCTCGTAGCGCTCCGAGCTGGTGCTCGCCGTGGGCGAGCCCGGGTAGGTGATGTGGTCGTGCGGGTTGATGAGGCCCGGGGAGATGACACCCGTGGGGCACAGCACCTGCGTGGCCTCCGCGGCCCCCGTCGCATTCGCGCAGTCGCACGCGGCGCACTGGATGATGCCCTGGGCATCCACCAGCACCTGGCCGCCCACGAACGTCTCACCGTCCGTGAGCACCGTGCCGGTGAACAGCTTCCCCGCCGTGCCCGCCTTCGTCACCGCGCAGGTGGCGCCATCCGGTAGCGCCGCGGGGGGCTTGGCCCAACACTGCGTGAACCGGGTGGGGGGCGTCACGGTACAGTCCGCCTGGCACCCGTCGCCGTTCGCCGAGTTGCCGTCGTCGCACGCCTCCGCCGCCTCCCGCTTGCCGTCGCCGCAAACCACCTGGGGCTTCTCCGGTTCATCGGATCCACAGGCACTGCCCAACAGGAGGACCGCGCCCAGGGCGGCCAGCAATAAGCGGGGGGAGCTGCGCATGAAGCCTCCTGCCCGAAGGCAGTACCGACAGGGTCGGTCCAACGAGGAACACCCCGTGACTCGCATGCGGCGAGCGAGCAGGGTGCAACATTTCAGCGATACCTGACCCGTGAAGTCCACTTCGTGGGACTCAAAGGGCCGTCCATGTGCCTGTAGGTGTGATAGAGGCGCACCCAACGTGTGGGGGAGCGTCCTCATGACGCGGGCGTACACGCTCTAGAGTAGGGGGGACATGATCACCCGGAATCCATCCAGCACCGTGTCGCGCTTCCTGGACGCCCACCTGCGCCGCGATGCGCAGGCGCGCGAACTGTCGGTCGCGCGCTTCATGAGCATCCTGTCCGGCATCTGCGTGGTGGTGGCCGCGGCGCTGGGGCCGTCGATGGGCTGGGACCTGACGCTGGCGCTGATGGGGCTGTCGGCGGTGCTGGCCATCTACTACGCGTGCATGTGGCGGGTGCTGCGCGGGGGCACGTTCCACCCCATCATCCCGTGGCTCAACGTGGCCATCGAGGTGAGCATCCCCGCGGTGGTGCTCACGTTCGACCTGCGCTACCAGGGCCCGGTGTACGCGCTCACCGCGCCCACGCTGGTCATCTGGGGCACGCTGGTGACGCTGGCGGGCCTGCGCAGCAACCCGCGCCTGGGGCTGGCCGCGGGCGCGCTGGTGGCGGCGGAGTACCTGACGCTCTACTTCGGCTTCGTGCGGCCGCTGCTGCCGGAGGCGCCGCTCATCACGCTGGCGCCGCTGTTCATCTGCGTGCGCGCGTTCTTCTTCGTGGCCACCGGGGCGCTGACGGCGACGCTCGCGAGGCACTTCCTGGAGCGCACCCGCAGCGCGCTCGCGGCGCTGCGCGAGCAGGAGGTGATGGGCAAGTACGTGCTGCACGAGCGGCTGGGCGCGGGCGGCATGGCGGAGGTGTACCGGGCCACGTACTCGCCCGAGGGCGGCTTCGAGAAGCAGGTGGCCCTCAAGCGCATCCTGCCGTCGTTCGCGGACGACGCGGCCTTCGTGACCATGTTCCGCCGCGAGGCGGAGCTGTGCTCCACGCTCAACCACCCCAACATCGTCCAGGTGCTGGACCTGGGCCGCCACGGCGGCACCTACTTCCTGGCCATGGAGTACGTGGACGGGCTGCCGCTCAGCGGCGTGCTCCGCCCCCAGGGCCGCAAGCCGCTGCCGCTCGCGGCCGCGACGTTCCTGGCCGCGGAGCTGGCGGCGGCGCTGGACTACGTGCACCGGCGCACCAGCCCGGACGGAGAGCCCCTGGGGCTGGTGCACCGCGACCTGAACCCGCCCAACATCCTCATCTCCCGCATCGGCGAGGTGAAGCTGTCGGACTTCGGCATCGCGCGCGACGCGGCCCGGGCCCACATGACGGTGGCCGGCAGCGTGCGCGGCAAGCTGGGCTACATGGCGCCGGAGCAGGCCATGGGCCGGGAGATCGACGGACGCGCGGACCTCTTCGCGCTGGGCCTGACGCTGCACGAGGCCCTCACCGGCCGGCGCGCGCTGACCGGCCACTCGGAGGAGGTGCTCCTGCGCGCGGCGGTGGATCAGCAGGTCGTCCCGCCCTCGCAGCTCAACCCCGCGGTGCCGGTCGCCCTGGACGCCATCGTCATGGGCCTCCTGCAGAAGGCCCCCCAGCGGCGCACCCCCAACGGCGCGGCGCTGCGTCAGCAGTTGCTGGCCCTGGAGGGCCCCGCGGCCCCCTTCCCCCACGGGCAGGCGGAGCTGGGGCGCGTGGCGCGCGAGGCCAAGGCCCTGACGCTGGCGCTCAACCAGGACCCCACGGAGTCCTTCGTCGACGAGAAGCCGGCCGCCGTGCGCTCGGCCTGAGGCCGCGAAGGGCCCGGGACGGCTGCGCGGTGGCGTGGGGCGCGTTAGAACCCGACGCGTCCCCGCACCCGGAGCCGCCACCTTGGACATCGCCGTCGTCACCTGCGCAGGGATGCCGCAGCTGCACCCGCTGGATGCGCCGCTGGTGCCCGCGCTGCGCGCGCTGGGGCTGGATGCGCGGCCGGTCATCTGGGACGACCCGTCCGTGGACTGGAGCGGGGTGCGCGCGGCGGTGGTGCGCAACGCGTGGGACAGCCACCTGCGGCGCGACGAGTTCGTCGCCTGGGCGGACCGGGTGGGCGCCCTCACCCGCCTCTTCAACCCGGCGGACGTGCTGCGCTGGAACACGCACAAGGGCTACCTGCGCGGCATGGAGGCCCAGGGGCTGCCCCTGACGCCCACCGTCTGGGTGTCGCCCGGCGGCACGCTGGACGTGGAGGCGGTGGCGCGCGAGCGCGGCTGGGACGCGGTGGTGCTCAAGCCCGCGGTGGCCGCCGGCGGGCTCAAGGTCTTCATCTTCCGGCGCGGGGAGCTTCACGCGGCGGGCGCGAAGGTGGCGGAGCTCGCGAAGGAGGGCGACGTGATGGTGCAGCCCTACCTCACCGCCTTCGAGACGGAGGGCGAGCGCTCCTACATCTTCTTCAACGGCGTCTTCAGCCACGCGGTGCGCCGCCCGCCCACGCTCACGACGGCGCCCCGGGGCTTCGCGGAGCCGCACGCGTTCACCCCGGACGACCCGGCGGAGTTGAAGGTGGCGGAGGCGGTACTCGAGGCGTCGGGCGGCCGTCAGCTCCTGTACGCGCGCGTGGACGTGGCCACGGACAACGCGGGGCGCGTCCGGCTGCAGGAGGTGGAGGTGACGGAGCCGTGCCTGTTCCTCACCCTGGATCCAGGCGCGCCGGAGCGCATGGCGAGGGCCGTCATCGCCCGGCTGTAGTCCCCGCGGCCCCTGGAGCCCGTCCGCCATTCGACCAATCGTGGACACCTTGGAACACGGGCTGGCGGCGCGGGACGCAGTTGGGGTTATGTCTGGAGCATGCGAGCCCTGTTGCTCTCGTTGCTCATCCGGCAGCACATGGCACTCAAGGAGAAGTTCAGCGCCAAGTACCCGCACCCCTGGTTGGTGTGGGAGGCCGGCGCCTGGAACGTCCCCGAAGAGCAGAATGTGGCCGCCACGCGACTGCCCATGATGGACCTGCGCGACTGCCTGCCCGCGGGCGATGCGCTGTGCTTCGAGCTGATGGGGGTGGCGGATCGCGGCCCCCTCAAGCTGGGGCGCGCGTCGCACAACACCTTCGTCGTCAACGACGCCACGGTGTCGCGCGAACAGTTCGCCCTGCACCCCACGCCCGAGGGCCGCTGGACGGTGGAGCGGCTGGCGCAGTCCCGGCCGGTGACGGCCAACGGCGAGCCGCTGGAGCCCGAACAGCCCCGGCTGCTGCAGCCCGGCGACGAGCTGAAGGTGGGCGACGTGCGCCTCACCTTCCACGACGCCGCGTCGTTCAACGCGCGCATCGGCCGCATCGCCGCGCAGGTGCTGGCACAGGCCGCCGCCCCGCCGCGCTAGCGGCGGGCCGCTACCGCCCGACGGTGCCGAGCGTCGTGTCCCGGGGGTTGGGCGCCGTGGCGAGCCACACGGCGCCGCCCGCGACCAGCGCCACCGCGCCCGCGCCCGCCCAGACGTACCAGCGGCGCGACCAGGGCCTGGGCGCCGCTTCTTCCGTCTTCACGGACGCCTCCGGCACCTGCATCGACAGGGCCTCGGAGGCGCCATTGCGCTGCGGCGCGGCGGTGGGCGTCGCGGCGAGCTTCGCCTGGCTGGCGCGCGCCTCCGCCAGCGCGGCCTGTTCGCGCGCCCGCTGCAGCTCGCGATC
Organism: Corallococcus llansteffanensis; assembly: GCF_003612055.1. Classification (GTDB taxonomy): domain Bacteria; phylum Myxococcota; class Myxococcia; order Myxococcales; family Myxococcaceae; genus Corallococcus; species Corallococcus llansteffanensis. The sequence continues at coordinate 2,248 of NZ_RAWB01000283.1, read as the reverse complement.
CCTCGCGAAGCGTTCGCGCTCGCGGCGCTGCTCCTCCTGCACGCGCGCCCTGCCGTCCATCTCCGCGATGAGGTCGCGCACCACGTCCGCGTTGCCGGGCTCGTCCGGAGACAGCGCCAGGTAGCGCCGGTAGAAGAAGGCCGCGCGCGACGGGTTGTTGAGCTGCCGGTGGCACTGCGCCACGTTGAAGAGGAAGGCAGGCAGCGGCTTGAGGCGGTACGCCTCGCTGAAGGCCTTCAGCGCCCGGTCGAACTCGCCCAGGTCGTACGCCAGGTTGCCTTCGGTGAACCGCTCCCGTGCCTGCTCCTCCGCGGAGACCCCGGGCGTTTCCGACTGCGCCGCCACCGTCGGGAAGGGGGTCCCCAGCGCGAGCGTGAGCACGAGGCCCAGGGCCTTGCGGTCACTGCGTCGCGAACGGATTGATGACCGCATCCCTGCTTCCTCCCTTACGACCCGGCCCCCGGGCCGGCGCGCGGCGCGGCCCCGTGCTCGCCTTGACGAGCGGCACCGTCAACTCTGCGGCGGCGGCGTCCTGCTTCAGCTCCACCGAGCGCTCCAACGAAACGTACCCGGCCAGCTCCACGCGCAGCTGCGGCGGCACCGCCTGCCGGGTCAGCGCCTTCGTCAGCGGCGTGATGCCCAGCTCCTCGCCGGTGTCCACGCGGACCACCTTCGCGCCGGGCGGGGACGAGTGCACCGTCAGCGTCACCGGATCCGTCGCGCCCGCGACGGGCCGCGCCGCGACGGCGGAGACCTGAGACGGCTCCAGGGCCTGTCCGTCGGGCGTGCGCATCGCGTGCAGGCCCTTCCACGTGGTGATGCCGGACACCAGCGCGAGCGCCGCCAGCGCCGCCGACACCTGCATCCGCCGGTCGCGCAGCAGGCCGGGCACCTTCATGCGCAGCGTGGGCCGCTCCGGCTCCTCGGCGACGGGCTCCAGCGCGAGCGACTCCGCCACCGTCACGGCGGGCAAGAGCAGCAGCGCGGTGGTGACCTCCGCGAGCGTCTGGGGCCGGGCCTCCGGCTCCTTCGCCAGGCAGCGCATCACCAGCGCCGCGAGCGCGGGCGGCGTGGGCTCACCCGACGGCAGCTGCGCGGGCAGCGGCGGCGGCGCCTGGGTGATGATCTGCACCACCAGCTGTCCGAAGGCCGGGGCCTGGAACGGCGGGTGGCCGGCGAGCATCTCGTAGAGGATGTTGCCCACCGCGTAGATGTCCGCGCGCGCGTCCACCGGCAGCCCCGCGGCCTGCTCCGGGGCCATGTACGCGGGCGTGCCGATGATGGTCCCGTCCAGCGTGCCGGTGAGGCTGACGCCGGTCTGCGTCGTCATCAGCTTGGCGACACCGAAGTCCAGCACCTTCACGAAGTCCGCCTGGCCCGAGCGCTGACTGATGAAGAGGTTGTCCGGCTTGATGTCCCGGTGCACCACGCCCACCTGGTGGGCCGCGCCCAGCGCCGCGCACACCTGCACGCCGATGCGCTGCACCCGCGACAGCGTCAGCCCCTCCTCCTTCAGGAGCGCGCCCAGGCTCTGGCCGCGCAAGAGCTCCATCACGCAGTAGACGTGCCCGTCGGGCGACTCGTCCACGAAGTCGAAGATCTCCACGATGTGCTCGTGGTTGACCTGGTTGACGGTGCGCGCCTCCTGGAAGAAGCGCTGCACGAACGAGCTGTCCCGCGCGTGCTCCGGCCGCAGCACCTTGAGCGCCACCTGACGGCCCAGCCGCACGTGGCGCGCCTGGAACACCCGGCCCATGGAGCCTTCTCCCAGGAGCCGCTCGAGCTGGTAGTTGCCCAGCACCGCGCCCTCCTGGACCTCCTCACCGGGCGGCAACATCGAAGCCGGCATCCCGCCACTGTTGCTCACGGCGTCACCGTGGCCGGACAGGACTGTGTGCGCGAAGAGGTCATCGGTGCCCATGGGAGGATCAAGTTTCCATGGCGAGGCAACCCGGCAACCCTCGGAAGGGCATCAATCGCTCCGGAGACGGAAAAACTTTCGACACGTGACGATTGAAGCGTCCCGCACCACATGGAGGTGTCGCATGTGCGGCGAACGTGCACCTGCCGTCCGTGAACACTGAAAAAATCTCCCATATGGCGCCCTCCCTTCCAGCCCCCCGCTCATCGATGGTCGCTGCTCGGATGCGGTTGGTCAACGTGATCGGACGTCCCGGTATCACGCCAACAAGAAAATTGTTCCGCAACTGAAGGGGGAGGTGGGCGGCCCGGTTGGGCAGCGCACGGG
>NZ_RAWB01000282.1 GCF_003612055.1 Corallococcus llansteffanensis | reverse complement strand
AGGGCGAATGGGGCCAGGGGGGTTCCCGCCCGCACGTTTCGGGCTTACCCGTTCCCTGAGCGGCCTTGCCGCACCCCTCCCGTGAGCCTCTCCCAAGACCACATCCGACAGCTCCTCGCCGAGGCAGACCACCCGTTGGGCGTGAAGGAACTCCTGCGCCTCGGGGGGCTCCATCCCGGCCAGCAGACCGAACTCAAGCGCGCCCTGCGTGAGCTGGTGCGCTCCGGCGCCATCCTCAAGGACGGCAAGCGCTTCCGCCTGGAAGGGGCCCGCGTGCCCCGCGCACCGGAGGACGGCGTCGGTTCGCGTCGTGCCCTGCCCGCGCCCCCCACGCGCAAGCGCGGCCCCGCTCCCGGGAGCGGGCGCGAAGAGGGCGCTGGCTCCAGCCGTGGTGCCTTCCGCGACGCGAGCCCGGGCGGGTTCCGGGGCGGCGGGGACTTCCGGCGCGACCCGCGGCGCGGCGGCCGGGACTCGCGCTTCGAGGACTCCAACGAGCCCACCGTGGAGGGCATCCTCCACGTGCACCGGGACGGCTTCGGCTTCGTGCACCCGGTGTCGGGCGAGGGCGAGAACATCTTCCTGCCGCCACAGGAGGCCCAGCGGGCGCTCGACAACGACCGGGTCCTCGTGGAGGTGGCCGGCCGGCCCGGACGCTTCGAGGGCCGGCTGCTGCGCGTCATCAACCGTCGGCGCGAGCTGGCGGTGGGAACCTACGTGGAGCAGGGCCGGCACTCGCTGGTGAACCCCACGGACACGAGCCTTCCGGGGCCCATCCGCGTGCCCGCGACGCAGATGGCGCGCGACGGGGACCTGGTGAAGGTACGCCTGGGCGTGGGCGCGGATCTCCTGGAGCCGGGGCAGGGCCTCTTCGGTGAGGTGGCCGGATCCCTGGGCCGTCCGGGCGAGCCGAGCGCGGAGGTGCTGGGGTCGGCCTTCTCGCAGGGCTTCTCCGACGAGTTCCCGCCGGAGGTGATGGACGAGGCGGATGCGTTCGCCGTGCGCGTCACCGAAGCGGAGGCCACGGGGGAGAACCGCCGCGACCTGCGCCCGCTGCCGCTGATCACCATCGACGGCGAGGACGCGCGCGACTTCGACGACGCCGTCTACGCGGAGCCGCTGGCCGATGGCTGGCGACTGGTGGTGGCCATCGCGGACGTGTCCCACTACGTGCGGGAGCGCAGCGCGCTGGACGTGGAGGCGCTCAACCGCGCGACGTCGGTGTACCTGCCGGACCGCGTGCTGCCCATGCTGCCGGAGCGGCTGAGCAACGGCATCTGCTCGCTGCGTCCGGACGAGGACCGACTGTGCATGGTGGCGGACATGACGTTCGACCGCCAGGGCACGCGCCGCTCGTCGGAGCTGTACCCGGCGGTGATGCGCAGCGTGGCGCGCTGCACGTACAACGAGGTGCAGGACGTCCTGGACGGCAAGGACGTGCCGCACCGGAACGCCTTCAAGCCCCAGTTCGAGCAGCTGATGGCGCTGGCGCGCGCGCTGATGGGCATGCGCAAGGCGCGAGGCGCCATCGACTTCGACGTGCCCGAGCACAAGGTGGTGCTCGGGCCGGACGGCCTGCCCGAGCGCATGGAGAAGCGCGAGCGCAAGGACAGCCACCGGCTCATCGAGGAGTGCATGCTCGCCGCCAACGAGGCGGTGGCCACGTACTTCCAGGACGAGGGCCTGCCCACGGTGTACCGGTTCCATGGCGAACCGGATCCGGAGAAGCTGGCGGCGTTCTCCGTGCTGGCGGAGGCGTACGGCTTCCACCTGAACGTGGACGACGGCGTGTCGTCGAAGGAGCTGGACGCGTTCATCTCGCAGCTCCACGGGCACCCGGAGCAGCGCGCGCTCAACCAGCTCCTGCTGCGCTCGATGATGCAGGCCGTGTACACGGCGACGCGGGTGGGCCACTACGGCCTGGCGGCGGAGAACTACCTGCACTTCACGTCGCCCATCCGGCGCTATCCGGACCTGCTCGTGCACCGCATCCTCAAGGGGATCTGGGCGCGCAAGGGCAAGAAGCCGTCGGAAGCGCAGCTGGAGCGCGAGGAGGAGCGGCTGGAGGGCATGGCCCAGCAGTGCTCGGAGCGCGAGCGCGCGGCCATGACGGTGGAGCGCGAGGTCGTGTCGTTCTACGCGGCGCTCCTCATGAAGGACCGCGTGGGCGAGGAGTTCGACGCGACCGTGGCGGGCATCGCCGAGTTCGGCTTCTTCGTGGAGCTGGACACGGAGCACGTCGAGGGCCTGGTGAAGGCGGAGACGCTGGGGCCGGGCGCCAAGCTGGACAAGCGCGTGCACTCGCTCGTGTATTCGAACGGGCGGCGCGTGCGCGTGGGCCAGAAGCTGCGCGTGCGGCTGCTGTCCGCGAGCACGGTGTCGCGGAAGATCGACTTCGAGGCGCTCCAGTTCGAAGGCGAGTCCCCGCTGGCCCGGACCGCTGGCGCCGCACGGCCGACGACGCGTCGGCGCGAGTACGTGAACGAGGCGCCGCCGCGTTTCGGTGGCAAGGCGGGTCGCCCCGGCCGCGACGACCGCGAGGCCGCCCGAGCGGGACGCAAGCCCTGGGAGAAGCCCACCGCCCCGACGCGCAAGCCGACGGAAGAGGCCGCTCCCTGGGATGCCGGGGCGGAGGAGACGCCCTTTGGCGTCCGGACGTGGGAGCCGCCCACGGCGGAGGATGTCGCGTCGGAGGAGGCCGCGGTCCTGGCTGGGTTCGAGCCCGCGCACGTTCCGTCCGCGGACGAAGTCGTTCCGGAGACGACGTCAAAGCCGCGTCCGCGCGGTCGGTTCAGCCGCGAAGGGCGCCGCGAGGAGGCCGCGCCGGCCCGTCCCGGCTCGCGCTTCCTGAAGGCCCGGACGGAAGACGCCGCGCCCGTGGAGCGCGCCCCGAAGGCGGAGCCCGCTGCCCCGACGAAGGGCAAGCGCCGCCTGTTCCGCCCCGCGGAGCCGGTGCGCTCGGAGCCCGACGCCACGCCTGACTTCGCTGGAGCGCCGGAGGTGGAGGCGCCGCGCGAGGACTTCACCCCGCCGGGTCCGGCTCCCTTCGCCGACCGGTTCGGTGACGACGCCGCACCGGCGGCCTCTCCGCACCCGGGCTTTGATCGGATCCGTGCGCTGGCCGCGCAGCGGGGCCTCCTCTCCGAGGGGCCTGCTCCGAAGCGCGCGAGCGCCTCGAAGAAGGTCCGCAAGGCAGCGGCGACCCCGGGCTCGCGCGCGAAGCCCTCGAAGAAGTCCCCGGCGGCGAAGAAGGCCGGCGGCAAGAAGAAGGGCGCTGGCACGAAGCCGGGGCGCGGTGCCCCTGGCAAGCGCAAGCGCTGACCGGAGGGCCGGGCACTCCCGGTCCGCCGTCATTCCATTCCAGGAGGACGTGTGGGTGTTCTGCGAATCGTGGGGTTGATGCTCGCCGTGGCGGGCGGGGTGTTGCTGTTCACCGGGCTCAAGGCGAAGGACTCGCTCACCGAGCGCGCCACGGAGCTGGTCACCGGGCGCAACACCGAGCAGACGACGCTCTATGTCGCGGGCGGCGGTGCCGCGCTCCTGGGCGGTGTGCTGCTGGCCCTCTTCGGAGGAGGGAAGGGCCGACGCTAGGCCCCACCCCCTCCAGCGCGTTCGCGCGGGCTACGGCTTGTTGGAGGCCTGCGCGCCCTTGGCGGCGGCCGCGTTGCGCTTGGTGGCCTCACCGAACTGCTTGGTCAGCTCGTTGAACTCGGCCTGGAGCTGATCGATGCGCGCCTGGTGCGCGGCGGAGCTGGCCTTGGCGGCGGCGACGCGCTCGGCGGCGGCGGGGTCCGCGGCGGGCTTCTTGCCCTTCACCGGAGCGGGCGGCATGCCGGCCTCCACGGCCTCCTGCTCGGCGGCGTCGCGCAGGGACTTCTCGTGCTCCATGTACTTCGCCATCACGATGCGCTTGTTGAGGTACGTGTTGGCGGAGTTCGGGTTGAGCGCGAGCACCTGGTCGTAGACCTTCAGGGCCTTCTCCAACTCCTCGGGAACGGCGGGCGTGGACATGGAGCGGGCGCCACCACGCTGCGAGTGGACCTCCGCGATCCAGCTCAGCGCGTCGGCGTCCTTCGGGTTGATCTTCAGCGCTTCCTGGAAGTACTGCTCCGCCTTCTCCAGCGGGCCGTTCTTCGCGTACATGGCCGCGACGTTGCGGTAGCCGGCGGCCTTGTCGTCGGGCGTCTTCGCGAAGTCGATCAGCTTCAGCGCGGCCTGCGCGGCCTCATCCGTCTGACCGGCCTGCAGGTGCGCGAAGGCCTTCTTCTCCCAGACCTTCTCCTGGGTCGGGTCGATCTTCAGCGACTCCTCGTACTCCTTCGTCGCCGCCGCGTAGTTCTTGTCGGCGAGGAAGTTGGTGCCCTTGACCCGGTGCTCCTTGGCCTTCTCTTCCTTCTCGTCCGCACAGCCGAAGGTCCCGCCCAGGGTCAGCACCCCGAGCATCAATCCCACGCTTCCCAGCCGCTTCATGCTCAAAGCCTTTCGTGAAGGTCCAGGGGGCACGCCTCACGGGGCCCCACGTGGCGCGGAATATACCCGAACTCGCTTCCCGCACCCCCCGTCCTGAAGGCTCGGTCCCCCTCCGGGCAGCCCCCTCAGGATCGGCCGCGAGCCACCAGATAGACGAGCAGGGGGGTGCCCAGGGCCGCCGTCACCACTCCCACTGGCAATTCACGCCCTGGCAGGACGACGCGCGCCGACGCATCGCACAATGCGAGGAACGCGGCGCCCACGACGACCGAACCGGGCAGGAGCACGCGGCGGCTGACGCCCAGTGTTCTCCGCACGACGTGCGGGACGATGAGCTCCACGAAGGCGATGGGGCCACACCACGCGACGCAGGCGGCGACACCCAGGGCCCCCAGGCCGATGGCCACCGTGCGCACGCGGCGGACGGGGACGCCCTGGGACTCGGCGTGCTCCTCGCCGGCGATGAACACCTCCAGCGCGCGGGTGAGCGTGAGCAGGCCCACGAGGGTGACGACCGCGAACGGCGTGAGCAGCAGCACGCCCGAGTAGCCCACCTGGGGCAGGTGGCCGAGCGACCAGCGGGTGGCGGCCATCAGCTCCGCGGAGTCGGCGGAGAACTGCAACCCGGTGGCGAGTGCGCCCGCGGCCATGGAGCAGGCGATGCCGGCGAGCACCACGTCGTTCATCCGGACGCGGCGGCCGGCGGCGATGGCGGCCACGACGAAGCTGACGCCCAGGGCGCCCACGAAGGCCGCGGCGGTGATGAGCGGCAGGCCGCCCGGAGCCAGCCGGGCCCCCAGGACGATGGCCACCAGCGCGCCCAGGGTCGCCCCGGCCGTGGTGCCCACGGTGCTGGGCGCGGCCAGCGGGTTGGCGAAGAGGGATTGGTACACGGCGCCCACCAGCGACAGCGTGCCGCCCACCAGCATCGCCATCAGCGTGCGGGGCACGCGGAGCTGCCAGAAGATGAAGTCCGCCGTGTCGGCGGAGAACCCCGGACCGATGAACGGCGCCACCGCGCAAGCGACCCCGCACAGCGCGAGCACCGCCCAGAGCCGGAGCTTCATGGCGCACCTCCGCCCCGAGGCAGGCCCACGAAGACGCGGTGTCCATCGACGGACGTGCTGTGCATCCGTACGCCGAACAGCGCGCCCAGGTGCTCACCCAGGTCGGGCGCGTCGTAGTCCAGGTCGAACATCACGCGGCCCCCGGTGAGCCCCACCACCCGGGGCGCGCGCGTGCCGGGTGCTCGTGCATGCGTGAGCACGTTCACGTCGTGGGTGACGCAGAGCAGCCCGCGTCCCGCGCGCCAGAGGTGGCCCACGCGCGTGTACAGCTCCAGTTGCTGCGCGGGGTCCAGGAAGTTCGCGGGCTCGTCCAACAGCACCAGCGGCGTCTCCTGTGCGAGCAGCCCCGCCACCGCCACGCGCTGTCGCTCGCCTCCGGACAGCTCCGTGACGGGGCGCGAGGCGAAGTCCTGCGCCCCCACCTCCGCGAGCGCCCGGAGCGCCGCCGTCTCGGACGCCCGACGGGACTCGGGAAAGCGGTAGCGCGCCGCGACCACCTGCTCCAGCGCGGTGATGGGCTCCGCCGCTTCCAACCGCTGCGGCAGCCACGCGAGCAGCGCCGCGCGCTCCCCTGGCTTGAGCCCCGACACGTCGCGCCCCTCCACGCGCACCTGCCCCGCATCCGGCCGCAGCAGTCCCAGCGCCACGCGCAGCAGCGTCGTCTTCCCCGCGCCGTTGGGCCCGACGATGGCCACGAAGTCCCCGGGCGCCACGCGCAGCGACACGCCGTCCAGCAGCGTCCGCCCCCGGGCTCGCACTGTCACCGTGTCCAGCGTCAGCCCGGCCGTCATCGCGAGGCGGGCAGGGTGCCCAGGGTGGCCCGCAGCCGCTCCACCACGTCGAGGATGGCCGGCCCGGTGGACTCCACGTCGCGGCCCATCACCAGCCGCACCCGGTCCTCCCGCACCGCCCGCAGGCCGGTGAGCTTCTTCCACGGCGCGTGCGCGCGCGCCTGCTGGTCGGCATCCAGGCCCTGCGCGGTGACCAGCACCACCACCGCGTCCGGATCCAGCGCGATGACCCCTTCCAGCGACAGGTTGGGTGGGCCGGGCCTGTCTTCCGCGACGGCGTTGCGCGCACCCGCGGCCTCCAGCGCGGCGCCGTGCAGCGAGCCGCGCTTGATGTACCAGACCTCCGACAGCGTGCCCGACGCGTCGCCCAGCACCAGCAGGACGCGGGGCGCGTCCTTCGGCGCGGGGCGTGACAGCGTGGTCTGGAGCCGCTCCGCCAGCGCCGTGGCCTGGGGCTCGCGCCCGCTCAGCCGGCCCAGCTCCTTCACGCTCGAGACCACCTCGGACAGCGACAGCCAGGGCAGCACCTTCAAGGGCGCCAGCGCGGACAGCGCCTCCGCCGGGGCCTGCTTCACCTGCTGATCCACGAGCAGCGTCGGCTTGAGCCGCACGATGGCCTCGAAGTTCGGCGCGAACGTGTTGCCCACCTTCGGCAGGGCGGGAGTGCCCTCCGGCAGGAGCGTGTAGTCGGACACGCCCACCACTTCCGGACCCGCGCCCAGGGCGAAGAGCGTCTCCGTGACGGCCGGCGACAGCGAGACGATCCGCCGCGCCTGCGTCTCCGGTGCGGGAGGCGCCGGGCGTTGGCAACTGGCCGAAAGTGCGAGCAGGACGACGAGCAGGGAGGGGAGGCGGAAGAGACTCATGGGGCGGGTCGCCTTCTAACACGCGGCCCGTCTCCCGGTGCCCGGAAGAGGGGCTGGGTTTCCCTCGCGGCGCGCGTATCCTCGCGCCTCCTCACAAGGGGAATTCCCAGACATGGCTTGGATGAATCCGTCAGCCCGTGCGCTCTGCGCCGCGGTGCTTCTTTGCGCCTCCTCTGCCGTCGCCGCGTCGCCGTTCGCGGAAGGCATGGTCTCCATCACGTTGGATGACGGTTGGAGCACGCAGTACACGATTGCTCGGCCCGCGCTCAATTCGCGTGGCATCCGCTCCACGTACTTCCTGGTCACCGACGCGGTGGCGCAGGGTTGGGGCGGCTACATGAGCCTCGCGCAGGTGCGCACGCTCCATGCGGAGAACAACGAGATCGCCAGCCACACGCGCACCCACGCGGACCTCACGTCGCTGACGCCCACGCAGCTCACGTCGGAGCTGCATGACTCGCGCTCCTGGCTCGCCGCGAACGTGGGCGCCGCGTGCGGCAAGGACTTCGCGTCACCCTACGGCGCGTACAACGCGTCGGTGATGACGGCGCTCAAGTCGGAGTACGCCAGCCACCGCACCATCAACGCGGGCCGCAACTACCGCGACACGGTCATCTACGAGCTGCGCGCCAACGACGTGTCGAGCGCCGTGACGGTGGCGACCGTGAAGGGGTGGATCAACCAGGCCATCGCGGAGAAGAGCTGGCTCATCATCCTCTTCCACGAGTTCACCAGCGGGACGCCCACGCGCGAGACGCAGTACAAGACAACCAACTTCACCTCCATCCTGAACTACGTGAAGTCCACCGGCGTGCGCACCGTCACCGTGTCGGAGGGCCTGGCGCTGATGGACGGCCTCACGGAGCCGCCCGCGTCGGTGGGCACGGTCGTCTACGACGACGCGATGGGCAGCGGCTTCCAGGACTGGAGCTGGGCGACACACTCGCTGGACGAGTCCGGCACGGTGCACGCGGGGCCGACCTCGCTGAGCTTCGAGCCGGACAACTGGGAGGCGCTGATGTTCCACCACACCGGGCTGGACCTGTCGCTGTACCAGTCCATCGACCTCTGGGTGCATGGCGGCACCACGGGCGGTCAGCAGGTGCGGCTGGCGCTGTTCAACAACGCCACGCCGCTGGGCAGCATCAACCTGGCGGACGCGCTGGGCCATCCCATCGCGGCGGGAACCTGGGAGAAGGTGTCCATTCCCCTGAGCAGCCTGGGCGCGACGTCAGGCATCGTGAATGACTTCTACGTGCAGGACGACTCGGGGACGGATCAGGGCACGGTGTACGTGGACGACTTCGTGCTCGTGCCCCACTGACGTCACACCGCGTGCGCCGGGAAGCACCGGCGCACGCGGGGGTTGCCGCGACTACAGGCGGATCAGCTCCACGTCATCCAGGTGGATGAAGCTGGAGCCGTCGTGCGTGGGCGCGTTGCTGTGCAGGCCGAACTCCAGGTAGCCATTGGCCGGCACGCTGACGGCGGGCGTCTCCACCAGCGTCCAGCCGCCGTAGGTGCCCAGGTTGGCCACGGCCGGCGCGCACGAGCCGCACGTCTTCACCTGGAAGCGCGCGAAGTTGAACGCGCCACCCTTGCGGACCCAGGCGCGCAGCTTGTACGTGCCCGCCGCCAGGCCGGACTTCGTCTGGTACGTCCAGGTCTCGAAGGGCGTGCCCGCCGTCCAGTGCGTCAGGTGGTAGCTGCCCGAGTGCCCGCCGTTGTACGTCTCCGACAGGTCCGCGGCCTCCGTGCCCCAGGTGCTCCAGCCCGTCATGCCCTGCTCGAAGCCGGGGTTGGTGAGCCCCAGCGACTGTGCGCCACCGGGCTGGTACCAGCGCACCCACTCCACCTCCATCGTCTTCTGCACGCCCCACGGCAGGTCGATGGCGGTGGGCGCGGGATGGCCGTACCAGTTGCCGCCCATCGCGAGGTTCAGGATGAGGTAGTGCGGCTGCTGGAACTCCGTCTCGTTGTGACCGAAGGTCGCCGTGGAGACGAAGTCGCGATCCAACCGGAACACGATGCTGTTGGCGTTCCACTCCACCTCATACGTGTGGAAGTCCTGCGACAGGTCCACGCCGCGGCTGGCGCCAGTGCCCCAGTCCGCCTGCCCGCCGTTGTACCAATGCAGCGCCGACTTCATCCATGTGGGCTCCGTGGACTTCCACTCCAGGATGTCGATCTCTCCCGCGCCCGGCCAACCCGCGCTGGAGATGTTGGAGCCCAGCGTCCAGAACGCCGGCCACATGCCGTAGCCGGGAGGAATCTTGATGCTCGCGACGATCTTCCCGTAGCGCCCCTCCACTTTGCCCTTGGTGTGCAGGCGGCCGGAGTAGAACGAGCGGTAGTTGCCGGGGCAGCGCGAGTCGGTGGGGTTGTCCCCCGTGCGCTCCGCGATGAGGACCAGCTTGCCGTCGCGCACCACCACGTTCTGCGCACGCGGGAACTCCAGCTCGCCCGTGCCGAAGTTGCAGTTGTTCGTGACGGGATCCCAGTTGCTCGTCAGCACCGTCCACGCGCCCCCGTTCAGCGCCGTGCCGGTGAAGTCGTCCTGCCAGGTCAGGTTCCAGCCCGCGCCCGGATCATAGGCGCGCTCGCCCTGGGTCGTCTGGCCATACGCCACGGCCTCCGAGGGCGTCTCCGGCTCGGGCGAACAGCCGGAAAGGGTGGCAAGGACTCCTGCGGCGACAAGGCCAGCACGCGTGGGACGCTTCATGGACGCTCCGGGGAAGGGGGAGCATTCATGATTACCTGTTTTGACGCACCTTGCCAGGAAGACCTGGAGACGGCTGAAACACCGTCAGCCGAGCCACTGGGGGTTCTGGACGGTGCCGTCGAAGTGGTGGCTCGTCTTGTACTTCTCGAAGGCGCCGTCCCTGGCCGCGTCCTTCGTCTTCGCGAGGAGGGCCTGGACCTCCTTCTCCGTCAGCGGCTTGAAGGTGCGCGCGGCGGTGAGGGCCTGTTGCAGCCGCTCCTGTGAGTCGATGCCGGTGATGACGACGCTGACGGGCAGGGACAGGTTGTAGCGCAGGCACTCCGGCGCGGTGACGGTCTTGCTGTCGAGGATGAAGGGGTCGCCCATGGACTTCATCGCGAGCACACCGATGCCCTCCTTCACGAGCACGGGCAGCACGCGCTTCTCGAAGCTGTTGAAGTGGGCGTCCATCACGTTGAGGGGCAGCTGCACGGTGTCGAAGCGGAAGCCGTGCTGCTTCGCGGTCTCCAGCATCTTCAAGTGGAGGTCCGGGGACTTGTGGCCGGTGAAGCCCAGGAAGCGCGCCTTGCCGGCCTTCTGGGCGTCCTTCATCGCTTCGATGGCGCCGCCTTCGGCGAAGGCGCGGTCCGGATCCGTGTCGCGGATGACTTCGTGGAGCTGGAGCAGGTCCACGTGGTCCGTCTGGAGGCGCTGGAGCGATTCGTCGATCTGCTTCGCGGCGGTCTTCTTGTCGCGGCCGTCGAGCTTCGTCATCAGGAAGGCCTTGGCGCGGTAGCCGTCGCGCAGCGCCTTGCCCATGCGCTCCTCGCTCTTGCCGTCGTTGTAGTCCCAGCAGTTGTCCAGGAAGTTGATGCCCTGGTCGAGCGCGCCGCGGATGAGCGCGAGGCTCTCCGCCTCGTCCTTCTGCTTGCCGATGTGGAAGCCGCCAAGCCCCACGCACGACACCTCCTGGCCGGTGCGGCCCAGCTTGCGGCGGGGCACGGTGGGCGATTTGGACTTCGCCTTCGGCGGCGGGGCGCCGAGGACGGTCGGGGCGACCATCAGCGACAGCGTCGCGGCGAGGAATTCCTTCCGGGTCATGTGCGGGCGTCCTTCCCGCCACCGAAGGAGCCGGTGGCGTCTGGCAGGCCGACGTTGGGTCCGCCCCGGACGGGGCACAACGGTCACCCGGGCGGACTGTGCAGGAGCCACCTCTCGGTGCCCGGTTCGGCGCATAATCGACACCCGCATGCGCATCCTCCTCCTGCTCGCGCTCGTCCTCCTGGCCGGGTGTCGCATCGAATCCGCCGCGCCGTCGGGAGGGCCGGCCGTGGCGCAGGCTTCAGCGCCCACGGGCGAGGTCTGGGTCTACACGTCGATGTACCGGCATGTGCTGGATGCGCTGGAGCCGCTCTTGAAGGAGCGGCTGCCCGGCGTGCAGGTGCACTGGTACCAGGCCGGCAGCGAGAAGGTGGCGAGCCGCCTGGAGGCGGAGCGGGCCGCGGGTGCCGTGCGTGCGGACCTGCTGATGACGTCGGATCCGTTCCTGTACGAGCGGCTGGCGCGGGATGGGGCCTTCCTGCGCTACGCGTCCGTGAACGCGCTGCGCATTCCCCGTGCGCTGGTGGACCTGGATGCGCGGTACGCCGCGGTGCGGCTGTCCACGATGGTGCTGGTGCACCGGGTGGGAGCGGGCGTGCCGCCGAAGTCGTTCGCGGCGCTGGTGGATGGAAGCTGGCAGGGGAAGGTGGCCATCGGGGATCCGCTCACGTCGGGCACGGCGTTCACCTGGGCGGTGTTCATGCACGCGCGCCTGGGCGACGCGTACTTCGCGGGCCTGCGGGAGAGGGGCGCGGTGGTGGCGGGGGGCAACGCGGCGGTGCTCCAGAAGGTGGAGAGCGGCGAAGTGGACGCGGGCGTGCTGCTCCTGGAGAACGCGCTCGCGGCGAAGGCGAAGGGCAGTCCCATCCAGGTCGTCTGGCCGGAGGACGGCGCTGTCGTCATCCCGGGCCCGGTGGGCCTGTTCGCGACGACGCGCAACCCAGTGGCGGCGAAGGCGCTGGTGGACGTGCTGCTGTCGCCGGAGGGGCAGCGGATCATCGTGGAGAAGGGGGACATGCACGCGGTGGATCCGCGTTTGGGTGGTCCTCGCGGAGAGACCGGCGTGGAGGGGCTGCTGGGTCGCGCGCAGGCATGGTCCCCGGCGTTGCTGGAGCAGGGGTTGTTGCGCGGCGGTGACATCAAGGAAGCCTTCAGCCGGGCGTTCGCGCGATGACGGGACGTGGCGGGGGACGGTGGCTCGCGCTGGTTGCGTGGTTGGTGCCGCTGCTGCTGTTCGCCGTCCTGCCGGTCGCGGCGCTGCTGGTGCGCGGCGTGGGGGCGGCGACGGGCGGGATGGGACAGGTGCTCGCGGCGGAGTCCGGGGCGCTGGTGAACACGCTGGGCATTTCCCTGGGTGCGACGGCGTGGGCGCTGGGATTGGGTGCGCCGCTGGCGTTCCTGCTGTTCCGCACGGACCTGCCCATGAGGGGCGCGTTCACGGTGCTGTTCACGCTGCCTTCCGCCATCCCCGCGTTCATCTGGGGCATGGGGTGGCTGTCGCTCGCGAGCCCCCGGGCCGGCTACCTGAACCGGATGCTGGGCGCGGACGTGTTCAATCTCTATGGCGCAGGGGGCATCGCGTTCGTGGAGGGGCTGTCCGGCCTGCCGCTGGTGCTGCTCGCGGGGGCGGCGGCGCTGAGACGCGTGGATCCGGCGCTGGAGGAGGCCGCGCGGGTGTGTGGCGCTTCTTCGCTTCGAGCGCTGCTGAGCACCACGGTGCCGCTGGCGCTGCCGTCGCTGCTGTCGGGCGCGGTGATGGTGTTCCTCATGGCCGCGTCTTCGTTCGGCGTGCCGTACCTGCTGGGCGTGTCGGCGTCGCCTCCCACGCGCGTGCTCACCACGCGCATCTATGAGCTGGTGCTGCTGGGCAGCGAAGAGGGGCTGCCTCGTGCTTCGGTGCTCGCGTCGTTCCTGTTGCTGCTGACGCCGCTGGCGCTGGGGCTCACGTGGGCGCTGGGTCGGAC
>NZ_RAWB01000281.1 GCF_003612055.1 Corallococcus llansteffanensis | reverse complement strand
CTCCGGCAACATGAACCTGACGCTGGTGCCGCAGGATCAGCGCATGTCCCAGGCGGAGTTCGCGCAGGTCATCCGCAAGGAGCTGAACAGCTACCCGGGCCTGCGCGCGGTGGTGCAGGACCTGTCGCAGGCGGGCTTCACCGCGCAGCGCGGCTTCCCGGTGGAGTTCAGCGTGCGTGGGTCGGACTGGGACAAGCTGGTGGAGGCGAGCCAGTCGCTGAAGGATCAGCTCCAGGCCTCCGGCAAGGTGGTGGACCTGGACACGGACTACCAGCTGGGCCAGCCGGAGCTGCGCATCACCCCGGACCGGGCGCGCGCGGCGGACGTGGGCGTGCCCATCCAGGCGGTGGCCTCCACGGTCAACGCGCTGGTGGGCGGCGTGCGCGTGGGCAAGTACAGCAGCGGCGGGCGGCGCATCGACGTGCGGATGCGGCTGCTGGCGGATCAGCGGTCGCGGCCGGAGGACCTGTCGCTGTTGAAGGTCCGCACGGCGAACAACACGCTGGTGCCGCTGTCGTCGCTGGTGACGCAGCAGGAGCTGCCCGCGTTGCAGGCCATCACCCGGCGCGACCGGGAGCGGGCCATCAGCCTGTTCGCCAACGTGGCGCCGGGCTCCAACCAGGAGGAGGCGCTGGCCACGGTGGAGCAGCTGGGCAAGAACCTGCCCGGGGGCATCCGCGTGGTGGCGGGCGGCGCGAGCGTGGCGTTCCGCGACTCGCAGAGCAGCCTCATCTTCGCGCTCTTCATGGGCATCGCCGTCGCGTACATGGTGCTGGGCGCGCAGTTCAATTCGTTCCTGCACCCGGTGACGGTGCTGACCATCCTGCCGCTGTCCGTCGCGGGCGCATCGTTCGCGCTGCTGGCCACGGGCAACACGCTGAACATCTTCAGCATGATCGGCCTGCTGCTCTTGATGGGCATCGTGAAGAAGAACTCCATCATCCTGGTGGACTACGCGCTCCAGCAGCGCGAGCTGGGGCTGGACGCGATGCAGGCCATGCTGCGCGCGGGCCCGGTGCGCCTGCGGCCCATCCTGATGACGTCCACGGCGACGATGATGTCGGCGGTGCCCGCGGCGCTCGCCCTGGGCGCCGGCAGCGAGACGCGCGCGCCCATGTCCATCGCGGTGCTGGGCGGCCTGTCGGTGTCCACGGTGCTCAGCCTGCTCGTCGTGCCCGCCTTCTACGTCGTGGCGGACCGGCTCAAGACGCGGCTGGGCAACCGGCTGCGCAGGGGCAAGGGCGGCGACGAGACGCCCCAGGCGCATGACGCGTCCCGGCCGGTGACGGAGGGGTAGGGTGGGCCGCGATTCCTTCGCGGCCGCGTCAGGCTCCCATGAAAGCCGCGTCCTTCGGCGCCAACCGGAGGACGCGCGATGGGAGACCCAAGAAATCCACAGCGGGCCAATGAGCCCTGGAACGCAGCGCGCCTCCGCCTCGCGGAAGCGGAGCTGCGCATCCTGGCGCCGCTCGTCACGCTGTCTGGCGGTTGGGCCTGGCACTTCATGGCTCCGCCGCATGAGGAGCTGAAGATCGACCACGACCATAAGGACGTGGACCTCTTCGTCACTCCCGAGCGCTTCGCGGATCTGGTCCAACTGCTCGGTGTCCGGGGCTTCGCGCGCATCTGGACCCGCTTCGATGCGACGTCCACGAATTTCTACCGGTACGCGAAATACCTCGAGGGGGCGAAGGTCATCCTGGACGTGTTCGTCCGGCACGTGCCTTCCGTGCAGGTGGAGGATGTCCGCGTGGTGGAGCCGGCCACGCTGCTGACGTTCTATGGCGACATCCACAGCACGGACGACTGCGTGTCCGTCCTCGCGGCGCGCAAGCTGCTCGCACAGGGCATCAGTCCCATCGGGCGCCGGGAGCTCATCACCCGGCCCCGGTGAGAGGCGTCCCGGCTGCATGAAGCGCAGTGATGCAGTTTTGAGCGGAAGGGCAATCCCCCTGGAGAGTGAGCTTGCCGGGACCCATTTCTGGCTCCCGGCCGACTCACCTTTTTGGGGGATTGCGATCTGGCGCCACGGAGTGCGTGAATCCCAGTCGTGATGTCAACGCCCGTCGGTGGTGGCATTCAGGGGGTCCGCGAGCATGGGGTTCCGGTTTCGTCGAAGCGTGAAGCTCATGCCAGGTGTGCGCCTCAACGTGGGCCTCCGGCAATCGTCGCTGAGCGTGGGGGTGAAGGGCGCCAGACTCAACCTCTCATCCAAGGGCATGCGTACATCGGGAAGCTCCCGCGCTCGAAATACGACGGGGCGGTCCGTTCGCCAGATTGAGGCGCAGCAGCGGAGGGCAGAACGCGAGATGCTTCGAGCTCATGCCGAGCACCATGCCCTCAAGGAAGAGCAGGACAATGTCGCCCTCGTGAATTGTTGGCGCGAGATGCCGACCATCCCCGCTGACGCCGAATACAGTGCAGCGCTCAGTGAGAGACCCTTCGAAGGGCCCGCTCCATTGCCGCCAGACGAGGCTCACGAGCGCCAACAGTTGCGCATCGAGACGGATTCATCTGTTCGACGAGAGCGCAGCAAAGGGGCGGGGGTGCGGTGGCTCATCGTCGGGGTGATTTTCTACTTTGTCTTCAGGACTGTGGACAACCACTCCCGCAACCTGTTCGGGGAAGCATCCAGCTTCATAGGGATGCTCGCCGGGGTAGGCATCGTCGTCATCCTGACGTCCACATGGATGCGGGAGACGAAGCGAATCATTGCCCAGCGTTGCGAAGAGCGGTGGCCCGACCACTGGCGGACCGTGCAGTGGGCGTACAACACTGCTTGCAAAGAGTATGCGGCATGGCCCGAACGAGAACGGATGCGGGTCGAGAGCCTGAGACGCGTCGTCAATGGCGACGTGGACGCCATCGAGGAGGCTGTTTCTACCTGCCTTGAAAGCCTCGACTCCCCGTTCGAAACGCAGGCCCGTGTAGAGATTGTGGACCGCGGTCAAGCCTATGTCCTGCTGGACCTTCCGGAGATAGAGGACGTCATTCCGGAAGTGAAGTCGCGAGCGCTCGCGAACGGTTCCTTGAAAGAAGTGCGTCGGACCAAGCACGAGCGCAATACCGACTATGTGAACCTCGTCAGTGGCCTTGCCCTTCAGCTCGCGCGCTCAGGTTTCTCGGCGGGCCCCACCCTTCAATCCATTCATATCGCCGCGTACACACAGCGGCGCCAGAAGGGAACGGGGACCCTGCGGGACGAGTACGTCTACGAGGTCGCCTTTGAGCGAAATGCCGCTGCTCGCTGGAGTGAGGCGACGGTGGATCCAATCGAGGTCTTCAATGCCGCGAAGTGTCGATACGATCTGCGCGACAACCTCGAATTAAAGGCGATCACCCCTCCCGACTGGGTGAATGAAATGTCCAGGCAGGCCGATGGTACGGGGTGACGCGAAGCTTTGTGGGCTTCAGTCCCAGTGCTCCAGCTCAATCCCCGTGGGCAGGGCCCACGGGTGGCTCCTGACTTCGTAGATGGAGATTCGAGGGGCCGGGAACGTCGGGTCCGCGAAGGCCCCGACGGCCACCGCGATGACGTCGGGCTGTTTCGCGAGCTCCCAGTAGACCGTGGAGCCGCACACCGGGCAGAAGTGCAGGGTGCAGGGGTCGCCGCTCTCGTCCCCGCGGCGCACGAACTCGGTGGAGCGCCCTTCGATGGCGGTGACGGCTTCGCGTTTGAACCGCGCCTGCACCCCGTACACGCTGCCGGTCCGCTGCTGACACGCGAGGCAGTGACACATCGACACCCGGATGGGCTCTCCCGTGCACTCCAGGTGGAGCTGACCGCAAGCGCATGAGGCACGACGTGGGGACATGGACTTCCTCCGTGGGTATCAGTCCGGCGCGAGCCCCAGCGCGTGCACCGCCCATCCGGCGGCCGCGCCTCCGAGCACCAGCCAGGTCGAGTTCAGCTTGAAGCGTACCAGCAGCACGGCCGCGACGAGCCCCAGCACCACCGTGGGCACGTCGACGAGCGCCGCGCGCCCGAGCTGCGCGGTCACCACGGCCATCAGCGCGAGCGACGCCACGTTGACCCCGTCCAGGAACGCGGCGGCTCCAGGCGAGGCCCGCAGCCGCGGCACGAACGGGCCGCTGAGCGCGACGAAGATGAACGCGGGGAGGAAGATGCCCACCGTCGCGACCAGCGCTCCTCCGGGGCCGGACAGCACGTAGCCGATGAACGTCGCCGTCGTGAACACCGGCCCCGGCGTCACCTGGCCCACCGCGATGGCGTCGATGAGCTGCGCCTCCGTCAGCCAGCCCAGGCGCTGCACCAGGTCCGCGCGCAGGAACGCGAGCAGCACGTAGCCGCTGCCGAACAGCACCGAGCCCGTCTTGAAGAACACCCAGAAGAGTGACGGCAGCGTCACGGCCTGCGCGCCCATCGCCGCCGGCAGCAGCGGAAGGAACGCCCCGAGCGAGCCGTCAGTCTTCTTCCGGAAGAAGACCCCACGCCCCAGGGCGACGCAGAGCGCCCCCGCGCCGAAGAGCACGGCGAGCTCGTTCACGCCCAGGGCCGCCAGGACCGCGGCCAGCCCCCCGAGCACGCGGAGGAAGGGCGTCCTCGCGGCCTTGGGCGCGAGCCCCCAGAGTGCTTGCACCACGACGCCCAGGATGACCGGCTTCACGCCGTACAGGAGCCAGCCCGCGGCCGGCACGGTGCCGTACTTCACGTAGGCCCAGCCGAGCGCGGCGGTGAGGACCATGGCCGGTACGATGAAGGCGACGCCCGCGACGAGGAGACCCGCCCAGCGTCTGCGCTCCCAGCCGATGTGGATGGCCAGCTCCGTGGAGTTCGGCCCGGGGATGAGGTTCGTCGCGCCGAGCAGGTCGAGGAAGCGCTCCTCGGAGAGCCACTGGCGGCGCTGGACGACCTCGTCCCGCATCATCGCGATGTGCGCGGCGGGGCCTCCGAAGGCGGTCGCGCCCAGCCGGAAGAATAGCAGCGCCAGCTCACGCAGGGATGTCCGCTCGGGGCCGCTCATGGGGGATGACCGGCCCGGAAGATAGGGCAGTCGGGACCGTTCGCAATCGTGGGAAGTTCGGGGCGTATCCAGAAGCTTGCTGCCGCCGCCGTGCCGAGGAACCGCATGCCCGTGAGTCGATGGACGCTGCCCTCCGTGACCTTCCGCTGGATGCTGCTCGTGCTCCTGGCCTGGGGGCCCGTGGCCTCCGCCGCGACCGACAAGGTGGATGCGTACCTGCGCGCGGAGATGGCGCGCAATCACATCCCCGCCGCGGCCGTCGCCGTGATCCGCGACGGCAAGGTCCTCAAGCTCCAGGCCTACGGCACCGCGAACCTGGAAGCGAACGTGCCGGCGACGACCCGCTCCACGTTCCAGATCGCCTCCGGCACCAAGATGTTCACCGCGGTGCTGCTGATGGACCTGGTGGGGCAGGGAAAGCTCCGCCTCGATGATCCGATCTCCCAGTACATCGACGGCACTCCGCCCGCGTGGAAGGGGATCACCGTGCGCCACCTGGCGAGCCACACGTCCGGATTGAAGCCGGGCCCGCCGGACGCCGACATGCCCGGTGTCGCGGCGGCGGTGGAGGCGGCGAAGAAGGTCCCCCTCGCCTCGGCCCCGGGAGAGAAGGCGGCCTATGGGTCGGATGACTTCACCCTCCTCACCTCCATCCTGGAGAAGGTCAGCGGCACGCCGTACCCGCAGCTGCTGCGCGACCGCATCACCACGCCGCTCGGCATGTCCCACACGGGCTTCGACAACGCGGCCCACGACGCGGAGCACATCGTCCTCACCAGCGACGTGGTGCCGGGGCGCGTGGCGACCTACCAGTGGAAGACCGACCACCAGCAGCAGTACTGGTTCGTGTACCCGCATTACACCCGGGCCGCGGGCGGCCTGTTCTCCAGCGTGACGGACATGTCGAAGTTCGTGAGCGCGCTCATGGGCGACACGCTGCTGAACGCCGAGCTGCGCAAGGCCTTGTGGACGCCGGCCACGCTCAACGATGGCACTCCCGGAGGCTTCGCCGTCGGCTGGACCGTGGGCCGCTACCGGGGCCGCGCCGAGGTCGGCCACAGCGGCGGGCCGGCCCTGTCGGACACCGTCTACTTCCCGGAAGAGAAGCTGGCCGTCATCGTGCTGACGAACCAGCGGAAGCTGACTCCGACGCTCGCGCACGGCGTGGCGAACTTCTACCTGACGCCTCCCGCGTTCCTGAACGATCCCGGCATCCCCGACGCGCTCCCCGCGCGGACCACGGCCCTGAAGCAGGTCGTGACTTCGCTGGCGGAAGGCCGGGCCGACGCGAGCCCCTTCACCGGCGCCTTGAAGCAAGATGTTGGGGAGCTGAACGAGTGGATGTCGCTCCAGCTCGGGGGCCTGCCGCCCCTGAGCCGCCTGGTCCTGCTGAGTGAGTCGCCGGACCACGGGACGCGGACCTACCGCGCTGTGCATGGCCGGGACCAGACGAAGCAATGGCTTGTCACCTTCGATGCGGCCGGACTGATTTCGGAGGTGGACGTCAAGGAGGAGTGAGGACGCCCCTCCCTCCGGGGCAGGATCCGCCGGGCGGCCCGGACGATGCCGGTGCCCCTCGCCGTGCGCAGCCTCTTCCGGAACACGGCCCCTTCGGGCCCACGAACCTCCGGAGTCGCTCCATGGCCTCATCCCATGAACCCTCGCAGGACACCCACGCCATTCCCGTGAAGGAGCGCGCCGAGTCGCTGGAGCTCCAGCCCTTCCTGGACGAGATCCAGGGCGACGCGGTCATGCACAGCCAGGGCCTGGAAGCCCGGCAGGCCGCGAGCGCGGTGTTCTGCTCGCTTGCCCGGCGGATCTCGGACGGCGAGGACGTGAAACTCTTCCGCTCGCTGAAGGGCGGCATCGGCGACATCCTCGGCGCCTGTTCGGTGCACCGGGGCCCCTCGCGGGCGAAGCGCATCGGTCGCGACGAGTTCATCTCCGACGTGGCGGACCACCTGGGCATCAAGGTGGACCAGGCCTTCCGGGTGGTCACCGCCGTCTTCACGGCCGTGAGAGATCGCATCCCGGAGAACGAGGTGGCCGCGGTGGCGTCGCAGCTTCCCGCCGACCTCGCGGACCTCTTCCGCCGGCCCGTGTGACGCGCGGACCGGCGGGCACGGCGCTCAGTTGCCGAGCGCCGTGCGGATGAGCGGCTTGAGGTCCCGCTCCAGATCCACCGAGAACGCCACCACGCCTCCCGAGACGTCCGCGCCCGACAGCTGCATGCCCAGGATGGCGTAGTAGCCCGCGTCGCGCTCCATCCACGGCGTCCAGCCGAAGGCCCCCGGAGAGCTGATGCTGGAGCAGCCCGTGGCGGGCGTCGTGCACTCCAGCCACGCCGTCAGGCCGTAGCGGTACGGGTAGCCCAGGTCCGCCATTGGCGAGTTGCCCACGATGACGGACGGATAGGGCTCACGGGTCTGCGCGACGAAGAGCCCCAGCGTTCCCTTCTCCAGGCCCGCGTAGCGGCCCCGGTGGTAGACGAGCGCGAGCAGCTTCGCGTACTCGTTCATGGAGGCGCGCAGCCCTCCGGCGACGAGCGGGTTGGTGGTGCCCAGGATCTGCGTCGGCGCCGTGTAGTACGTCACGTCCGCCGGCAGGCCGAGCGGCGTCGCCAGCGTCTGCGCGAAGAGCGTGTTCCAGGTGCGGCCGGTGACCACCTCCGCCATGCGGGCCGCCACTTGCAGGTGCACGCTTCCGTAGTCGAAGCGCGTGCCGGGGGGAGCCCTCACCGGGATGGTGGCGATCTGCGCGACACACTCCGCCAGGGTGAAGGTGACGCGCGACGTGCAGGGGTTGGACGGCTCCAGGCCCGACGTGAACGACAGCAGGTGGCGCAGGGTGATGTTGGCCTTGTCCCCCGTCCACCCGAGCACCTGGCCGGTGGTGGAGTCCAGCGTCAGCAGGCCCTGGCGGATGACGTCGAAGAGGACCACGCCCGACACCATCTTCGAGGACGAGGCCACCGCCACGCGTTGGTCGGGCGTGAAGTCGCCCACCATCTGCTCGTACACCTTGCGGTCCAGCGAGTCGTAGACGGCGATGCCCATGCTCGTCACCCCCGCCTGGGCGGCCCGGGCCGTCACCATGGCGCTGACCGGAGCCCACGGTGAGCCCGCGTCCGGCAGCAAGGCGCTCGCCTCCGTGAGCACCGCGGCCCCTGCTTCTTCTGGCGCCGGCACGCTGGCGCCCCCACAGGCCCACAAGATGAAGCACAGACCTACACTCCCGATGCGCAACCCAGCCGTCATGACTACCTCCGACCCCTTCAACCCGGAGGCTTCGAATCGGTTGCGGAGCTTTCGCGGCATCCGCTGACGTGTCCGTTGGACGGGCTGACGTGTCACGGGGCCCGGTTCGCGGTCCCTTCGGTGCACCGCGGCCTGCTGCAGGCGCTGCAAACCCTGGCACGCGAATTGAGTAACGCGGGTCTGCCACTCCCTTTCTTCCAGGAGCCAGACCCCATGACGCATCTTGCCTTCATCCTTCTCTTCACGGCGGCGACAGCGCAGACCGCGCCTTCGCTCGGAACGGACAAGGAGCGGGACAGCTATGCGCTGGGCCAGGACGTCGCGGAGTCGCTCAAGCAGACCGAGGCGGACCTGGACGTCCCCGCGCTGGTGCAGGGCCTCCGGGACCACCTGGAGGGAAAGCCCTCCCTCCTGAGCGGCGCGGAGCTCATCAAGGCTCGGACCCGCGCCCAGGGGTCGATGCTCCAGAACCGCGAGAAGAAGCGCGCGGCGGACGCGGCGAAGTTCGGCAAGGCGGGCCAGGACTTCCTCGCGAAGAACAAGTTCGAGAAGGGCGTGGTCACCACCGCGAGCGGGCTCCAGTACCAGGTGCTGACCGCCACGACGGGCCCGCGCCCCGGCCCCGCGAACCGCGTGGTGTTCGACTACAAGGCCACGGTGGTGGGCGGCACGGGCGTGGAGTTCGACAGCTCCGCGTCGCGCGGGAAGCCCGCCGTCGTGGGCGTCAGTGATGGCATCAAGGGCTGGACGGAGGCGTTCCAGCTCATGACGCTGGGTAGCACGTACCGCTTCGCCGTGCCCCCGCAGCTCGCCTATGGCGCCCAGGGGCTGCCCGGCAAGGTCCCGGCGAATGCGACGGTGGTCTACGAGATCACGCTGCGCGAGGTCGCGAAGTGAGCTCCCTTTCAAGGACACAGGCGGGACTGGCCACCGCGCTGCTGTTGCTGGGCTCGACGGCCGCGGCGCAGGGCGCGCTCGATTGCCAGACGTTCCAGGAGCGCGTGCCCGCCTCGGGGTTGATGGCGAATCCGAAGGCGGTGGCGACCGTTCCGCTCGACAAGCAGCGCCTGGGCTACGTCCGGGTGGGCGGCGGGTGCGAGGTGTCCCGCTTCGGCTTCGAATCGCTGCACGCGGCGGTGATGGTTCAGAACGCACCGGACGGTGAGTTCGGCTGGCGGTGCAAGGGCGCGGATCCCGCGTTCGTCTCCAACCCGGCGTGGGCGAAGGCGTCCGTCACCTACTGCAAGGCCACCGACGCGGGCGGGGCCCCGCTGCCCCTGCAATGCACGACGCTCACGAAGAAGACGGGCCTGCTGCGCAACCCGACCGTCGAGGTCACGCTCACGCCGAACCTCGTCACCGACGGCTACGTCGTCGTCTCCGGCGGCTGTGACACCTCGCACTTCGGCAACGGCTCCGTGCACGCGGAGAACGTGGTGGTCTCCCGGCCCACGCCAGGGGGCCAGGGCTGGTACTGCCAGGCGGCGGATCCTCCGAACCACGCGCAGGACGCGTCGGTGGAAGCGTCGCTCGTCGCCTGCCGGGTGCCGCCCACGACCGTCACCCCGAAGCCGAGCCTCCAGTGCACCCTCACCCAGGGCACCCCGGGCTCAGGCGCCTACCCGAAGTCCATCGCGAAGGGGCCGGGGAGGGCGCTGGGCGGTGGCTGCGAGCTGTCCTATGCCGGCAACGGCTCCATCCATGCCGAGTTCATGGTGCAGCAGGGCCCCCAGCCCGCGGACGGTTCGTGGGCCTGTCTGGCCGCGGATCCGCCGCTCATCTCCAACCCCGGCACCGCGAAGGCCAGCGTGGTGAGCTGCAACATCACCACCGCCGTCGTGCCGCCGCCGGTCACCGCGCCGACGACCCGGAAGAACCCGGTCATCGTCGTGGGAGGCACCCTGGCGGATGAGTTCCTGTACTTGCTCCTGGAGGCCCGGCTCCGGGCGGACGGCTACCAGGTCGAGTTCTTCAAGCTGCCCGGCAACGGACTGATCGACATCCGCGAGGGCGCGCTGGCGCTCAAGTACCGGGTGGCGGACGTGCTGCTCAAGACGGGGGCGGAGAAGGTCAACCTGATCGGACACAGCCAGGGAGGCATCACGGCCCGGACCTATGTCCACGACCATGGCCACAAGCTGGTGGAGCACCTCATCAGCCTGGGCACGCCCCACAAGGGCACCCACGTGGACCCCCTGCTGGCCGTGCTGCTGGTCGGGTGCGTGGGGCAGCCCACGGACTCGCCCATCTGCCACCAACTGCGCGCGGGCCCCTTCCTGGAGGAGATCAACCAGCGGGCCCCGGACGACGCCATCGCCTACACGAACCTCAACAACCTGAAGCAGTTCGACGTGTTCACGGACGGGCTCACCAACGGGCGCATGGACAACTGCGATCGCACGAACGCGAAGGGGCAGGCGCTGAAGTGCAACGTGGTGGTGCAGGAGCAGTGCCCGCTCATCTTCGTGGAGCACATCGGGCTGGCGTCCCATGGCGCCGTCTACAGCGGCATCCGCCAGGCGCTGCTTCACGAACCCATCGCCCTCAACTGCCTGGAACTGTGAGAGGACCTCCCCATGCGTGACACGAAATGGCTCCCCCTGCTGCTCCTGGCGCTGACGACAATCCCTGTCATCGCGTCCGCCGCCACTCCCACCTACCAGCCGCAGGTCATCGAGGGCTGGACGGTGAACGTCGACACCCGCCTGCCCGCCGCGAACAAGGCCGCGACGGACAGGGCCGTCGTGCTCCTGACGGCGCAGTTGAAGGAGCTCGTCCGGGTCGTCCCGGCGGGGCCTGTCGCCCAGCTCCGCAAGGTGAAGCTGTGGCTCTCGCCGCAGTATCCCAACACGCCGGCCAGGGCCGAGTACCACCCCAATCCCATCTGGCTGAGCCAGAACGGGCGCAACCCGGCGATGGCCCTGGGCATCGAGATCACGAACGTCCTCGTCTACGAGGCCGAATCGCAGCGGATGCCGCTGTTCGTGCTGCACGAGCTGGCCCACGCCTATGCGGACCAGGTGCTCGCGGGCTCGGCCGCGGAGATCAAGGCCGCCTTCGACCGGGCCGTCGCGAGCAAGGCCTACGACTCCGTGCAGCGCTTCAATGGCCCCGGGTTCCCCATGTCCACCGAGCGCGCCTACGCCATGGTCAGCGCGGGGGAGTACTTCGCGGAGACGACCGAGGCGTTCTTCGGCCGCAATGACTTCCAGCCCTTCACCCGCGACGAGCTCACCCGGATGGATCCGACCATGGAGGCGCTGCTCCAGAAGGTGTGGCAGGTGCCGCAGACGCAGCCGGTGCCTCCGCCGCCCGTGACCTCCGCCTTCAAGGTCCAGTGCCACTACCGGCTGACGACGCTGTGGCAGGGCGAGGGCCTGTCGCTGGACATCGTCAACGACGGCACCAACACCACGCCGCTGCTCGCGAAGACGGCCATGGTGTCGGGGCAGTTGTGGAAGCTGACGCCCGAGGCCAGCGGCGCCTGGCGACTGACGACCCAGTGGCGGGGGACGGGCCTGTCGCTGGCGAACACCGCCGGCAACCGGCCGCTGCTCGTCGCCACGGCCGCGGCCCCGGAGCAGCTGTGGAAGGTGACGCCCGTGGGCAATGGCGCGTATTGGCTGACGAACCAGGCACAGGCGGCAGCCCTGTCGCTGGACATCGTCAATGACGGCAGGAACACCACGCCCATCCTCGCGAAGACGGGCAACTTCTCCGGGCAGATGTGGAAGGTGTCCCCCGTGAGCCCCTGTCCCTGAAGCGCCGTTCCCATCGCCGGTCCGTGCGTGACACGGACCGGCGGGCCCTTCGGACCGCTTCGGCTAGTACTTGAAGCCGAGCTGAAGCGTGATGCCGGGGTACTGATCCACGGCGCCACCGGCGACGTAGGGGTCGCCGGGCTCCGGGTTGAACTTGAAGAAGTAGCGGCGCAGGTCCGCCTTGAGCCGCACGTCCGCGAAGCTGTTGAGCCGGTACGCGAGGGTGGCGCTGCCGGTGACGGCGCCCATCGACGCGTTGGGGAACCAGGTGTCCGAGGACAGCTCGCCCGCGCTCAGCGGGTGCAGGTAGCCCAGGCGGAAGTTGAAGTCGAACTTCTCCGTGAGCGCCGCCCGCAGCCCCAGCGTCAGGCCCGCGGTCTTGTACTCCACGTTGGGCAGGTCCAACGGCCGCTCTTCGTTGACCGGATCCACGCGGAAGGTGTTCATCCCGTAGGTGCCGGTGACCTCGAAGCCGTAGCGCTCCGCCTGCCCGAAGGGCATCACGTAGCGCAGGCCCGCCTGCCACTCGCGCGCGACGGTCGGATAGGACACGGCCCCCGAGCTGCCGGTGGACTTCAAGCCGAACGACTGATCAATCGCGCCGGTGAGCCCCAGCCGCGCCAGCGCGCCCTGACTGAGGCGCGCGAGCGGGTAGACGGTCAGGTCCGCGGCCACCTGCGGCGCGCCCGGCAGCGCGAAGCCGCCCACGTCCAGGCCCAGGGTGTAGGGCCGCAGCACGCCGAACACGTCGTCCTTGTAGCGCAGCGACCTGCCGAAGAGCCTCAGGCCCACCGCGCCCTCCACGAGCGGCGCGCGACCGACGCGGGCCTGCGTGGAGACGCCTTCGTCCGGGGCCTTGTCCTGTGGCTTCTCCACGGGCTTCGCGGCCACGGGCTTGCGCACGGGGGCCTTGTCCTCCGCCGGAGGCGGCTTCGGCGGCGGCGTCTCGGCGGGCTTCTCCACGATGGGCGTCGGGGG
>NZ_RAWB01000280.1 GCF_003612055.1 Corallococcus llansteffanensis | reverse complement strand
GGGCTCGGGCCTCGGGAGGCGAGCTGGGCGGCCTTCACCGTGCTCGACTACGTGCTGGGCTTCACCATCGAGGAGCAGGGCTTCACCGCGCAGGGCGAGGAGACGGCGGAGCGGGCAGGGGTCCTGCGCGAGTTGGCCCGGGCCCGCTACCCCCATGCTGCCGGCGCGGTGGAGGCCATCCTCGACCGCGACTTCGACCGCCGCTTCGCCTTCGGCCTGGACCTGCTCGTCGCGGGGATTCGCGCCCGGCTGCCCGCGAAGTAGCGGCGCGCCGTCAGGATCCGCGCGCCTCCTTCGTCCCGCTGGCCCACGCAGCGTTCCCACCGAGACCCGCCCGTCATCCCGGCTGTCTGCGCGGGGTGGCTCGGGCATCATGCCGCCCATTCCTCCCGGCCTGACGGGAGGCCACGAGGAGTCCTCGGCGATGGATACGGAACTGCTGGGCAAGGGTGTGCTGGTCACGGGGGGCGCGGGTGGCATCGGCTCGGCGCTGGTGCGGGCGTTCGCGGGCGAGGGCGCGAAGGTGGCGGTGCACTACCACCGCAGCCAGGAGAAGGCGGCGGCGCTCGCGCGCGAGGTGGGCGGCACGTCCGTGCGCGCGGACCTCACGGTGGAGGCGGACGTGGACGCGCTGGTGCCCGCGGCGGTGAAGGACCTGGGCCGGCTGGACGTGCTGGTGTGCAACACGGGCGTGTGGCCGGCGGCGGATGAGCCGGTGTGGCAGATGTCGCTCGAGCGCTGGCGCCGCACGCTGGCGGAGAACCTGGACAGCGTGTTCCTGAGCTGCCGCGCGTTCCTGCGCCACGTGGCCACGACCGGCACGGGCAACATCGTCATCATCAGCTCCACGGCGGGCCTCTTCGGCGAAGCGGGCCACACCGACTACGCGGTGGCGAAGGGCGCGCTCACGAGCGGCTTCGTCAAGAGCCTCAAGAACGAGCTGCACCGCATCGCGCCCCTGGGCCGCGTCAACGTGGTGTGCCCGGGCTGGACGGCGGTGGACCGCCACCGCGACAAGCTCGACGACCCGAAGTTCGTCGGCCGCGTCACGCGGACGATGCCGCTGCGCAAGGTGGGGCAGCCAGAAGACGTGGCGCGGGTGGTGGTGACGCTCGCGTCGGACCGCATCTCCGGACATGTGACGGGCGAGGTCGTCACCGTGGCGGGGGGCATGGAAGGAAGGGTGCTGCATGAAGGCTGACGTGGACGTGCGGGCGTACAACCGCGAGGCATGGGACGGCGAAGTGGGCCGCGGCAACATGTGGACCGTCCCGGTGGGCCCGGAGGTCATCGCCGCCGCGCGCCGGGGCGACTGGAGCGTGGTGCTCACGCCGACGAAGCCCGTGCCCCGCGCGTGGTTCGGGGACCTCGCCGGCAAGGACGTGCTGGGGCTCGCGAGCGCGGGCGGTCAGCAGTGCCCGGTGCTCGCTGCGGCGGGCGCGCGCGTCACCGTGTTCGACAACTCCCCCGCGCAGCTCGGGCAGGACCGCAAGGTCGCCGAACGCGAAGGCCTGACGCTGAAGCTCGTGGAGGGCGACATGAAGGACCTGTCCGCCTTCGCCGATGGGAGCTTCGACCTCATCTTCCACCCGTGCTCCAACTGCTTCGTGGACGCGATCCTTCCGGTGTGGCGCGAGGCCTTCCGCGTGCTGCGCCCGGGCGGCGCGCTCCTCGCGGGCATCTGCAACCCGGTGCGCTACCTCTTCGACCCCGCGCAGGAGGAGCAGGGCGTGCTGCGGCTCAAATACACGATGCCGTACTCGGACTTCACCAGCCTCACTGACGAGGAGCGCCGCCGCTACACCGACAAGGGCGAACCCATGTGCGTGGGGCACTCGCTGGAGGATCAGCTCGGCGGCCAGTTGCAGGCGGGCTTCGTGCTCACCCACCTCTTCGAGGACAAGTTCCCGGAGAAGGATCTGCTCTCCACGTTCCTGCCTACGTTCATGGCCACGCGCGCGGTGAAGCCACCCCTGCGTCCGTGACACAGAAGTGCGTTGCGCTCGGGAGCCGAAAAAGCCTACAGGTGCGGGGTCCGGGTCCAACCGGACATCCCCCCTTTGTAGGAGTCACCCATGAAGCTGTCCCTGCATCTCTCGGCGCTGTTGCTCGCGGGCGTTTCCGTTCTGGGTCTGGGCTGTGAAGGCGCGGCGTCGCGCGACCCGCTGAATGCCGTCGAGGCGGGCGCGCAGGTCGCCGTGGAGCCCCAGCTCGCGGAGGTGAAGCAGGGCGCGGTGGGCGACACGTTCCTGCGCTGTACGCAGCCGCAGGACGGCTCGTACCTGGAGGTCGTCCAGACGGCGACGGGCTACGAGGCGGCCACGGTGACGGAGGCGTATGACCCCTGGGACTGCCGCTGCACGTACCTGAAGCGCGAGGTGCTGGGGCAGTACACCCGCTGCTACCGCTCCACGGTGGATCCGCGCGTCCTCAATTGCTTCCGCATCGAGCCGAACGGCACGACGGGCAAGGTGGTGCTGTCCACCACGCGCAACCAGCTGACGCAGATGGTGCTCGGCAGCACGCAGACGGTGTCCCGCACCGAGCTGAGCATCGCGGCCATCAACCAGGACCCGGGCCACACGCCGCGCCTGGACTTCACCTACAACATGGCGGACTGCCAGTAATCCAAAGCCGTCCGGACCGCGATTTAACCTTCCGCGGGCTCCGGGGTTTCAGGTGTCAGAGGGCGACGGGAGCAGGCCTGCACGGCTGCTCTCCTCGCGCTCCTGACCCGAACCTGGAGTCCACACCATGTCGCTGAAGTCCGTCCTTCGCGGTACCGCCGTCGCCACGCTGCTGTTCGCCGTGCCCGTGTTTGCCCAGACGGCCCCGACGCCCGACTCCGCGCCCAAGGCCGGCCAGTGCGAGCGCGGCGGCGGCCACCACGGCAGGCACGGAGGAAACAAGTTCGGCCGCATGGAGCACCGGCTGGACAAGCAGGTCACGGAGGGGCGCCTCACCCAGGCCCAGGCCGACGGCTTCAAGGCCGAGGCCCGCCAGCTGCACGAGGAGATGAAGGCCGCCCGCGCCGCCAGCAACGGCCAGGTGGATGAAGCCCAGCGCTCGCAGTTCAAGGAGCGCCGCCGCGCGCTGAAGGAGAAGATCAAGGCCGCGCTGGCGCCCACGCAGCAGGGCGCCTGAGGTCCGCCGTGGAGGGGGAACGTGACGAAGGGGTCCCGGCCGGCGCAGACTGACCGGGCCCCCTGTCGTCGGGAGTCTCCATGGTCCGCGGTCTCCTCGTCGCAGTCGTTGCCCTCACCGTTGGCTGCCGCGCGCACTCGGGCGTGACGGAAGGGGGAGCGCAGGCCTCGGCCGGAGTGCCGGAGGTGGCGGAGAAGCCGCTGACGCTGGTTGCGGACGCGGAGCTGGTGCGCGTGCAGAACCGCGCCCGCTACATCGTCGCCTCGGAGCAGGGCGCCATCCGCGCCACGGACCTGCTCCTGGAGCGGCCGGACCTGGACCGCACGCGGATGAACTGGTTCTTCACCGTGCCGCGCGGCAACGCCTGGTACGCTGTCTTCGGGCGCTTCAACCCGGAGGACACCTTCGTCCCGGCCTACGCGTACCGCGCGCCCATCGAGTTCTCCGGCGAGATGGAGGACTTCCCGGTGGCGTCGCTGCCCGAGGGCATGGAGGCCGTCGCGCGCGCCGTGAGCACCGCCTGCGAGCGCGTCTTCCAGGTGCACGGGCGCAAGCAGCTCAACCCCGTGGTGGTGGAGGAGGACGACGGCATCACCGTGTACGTGCTGCAGGGCTTCGACGACTCGAACCTGTACCTGCTGGGCGGCGACTTCCGCTTCCGCTTCAGCAAGGACGGCCGCCAGAAGCTCCAGGAGCTGCCGCTGCACCAGGGCCTCATCCCCGTGTCCGTGGCGCCGGATGGTGACGGCGAGCGTCCGGCCTTCTCCGCGCATGCACACGTGCTGTTCCCGGGGCCGCTGGAGACGGAGCTCGCGCTGGTGATGCTCTATCCCGTGCTGGGCGGCCTGTTCGTGGGCGCGTCGGATCAGGACTGCATCTACGCGCTGTCGCCCGACGGCACCATCCGCGCGGTGCGCCTGAGCCGCGAGGAGGTCCTGCGCGAGCTGCGGCCGGACGGCACCTTCGCGCCCCCCGAAGCCCTGGTGCCCGCGAAGGAGGACGAAGCGGGCGTGGTGCTCTGAACAGCTGCCACCCCGGCACTGTTGAACAACGATCATCCCTGTCGTCCTGGAGCCGTGGCACGTGGGCTCGCGGTGCCTACAGTGCTCCGCCTCACGGGGCCGCCCGGCGCATCGCGCGGCCCCGTGTACCCGACAGGAGGACGCGATGGCCTTGCAGAACGACTACCAGGACGTGTTGGACGTGGCGAAGAACGTGGGCGCCAAGGTCGAGACCCGTGAGGAGGGCGGCAAGCTCATCATCAAGGGCTCGGTGGACCATGCCTTCGACCGCGATCGCATGTGGGATCAGATCAAGGCGAAGCACCCGAAGTGGAACGACGAGATCATGGTCAACCTGACCGTGACCCACGCCGAGCCCTACGGCGTCTACACCGTGAAGTCGGGCGACACGCTGGGCAAGCTGGCCAAGGACATCTACGGCGACATGAAGCTGTACCCGAAGATCTTCGAGGCCAACAAGGATCAGCTCAAGGACCCGGACCACATCAAGGTGGGCCAGGTGCTCAAGCTGCCGCCGAAGACCATCGCCAACAAGGCGTAGCGCCAAGGACGCCCTCTGCCGACGGTGGCTCCCTCTGGAGACCGTCGGCAGTGGGTGGTGCTTCACACCGGGGAGATCTCCCGGCGGCGGTACGGGCGCTCCACGCGCTTGTTCGCGGTGCGCTTGAGCGCGCGGGCGAGCAGCCGGCGGGTGTCGCGCGGATCCACGACGTCGTCCACCATCGCCATCGCGGCGGTGCGCTCGATGCGGATGTGCTGGCGCAGCCCATCCGACAGCTCCTTCTTCATCGCGGCGGCGACCTCCGGGCTCTCCGCGCCCTGGAGCACCTTGCGCGCAGCGATGGACACCATGCCCTCCGGGCCCATCACGGCGATCTCCGCGCCCGGCCACGCGACAAGCAGGTCGGGTTCGAAGGCGCGGCCATTCATCACGTAGTAGCCCGCGCCGTAGCCCTTGCGCACGACGACGGTGAACTTGGGCACGGTGGCGCTGGCGGTCGCGTACATCATCTTCGCGCCGTGGCGGATGATGCCCTGCTGCTCCACCTTGGTGCCCACCATGAAGCCGGGCACGTCCTGCAGGAAGAGCAGGGGGATGTTGAAGGCGTCGCACAGGTTGATGAACCGCGCCGCCTTGTCCGCCGCGTTCACGTCCAGGATGCCGCCCAGGTACATGGAGTTGTTCGCGACGATGCCCAGCGGGTAGCCGTCGATGCGCGCCAGGCCCGTGATGAGGTTGCGCGCCCAGCGCGGCTTCATGGGGAAGAACTTCCGGTCATCCACCAGCGACAGGATGACCTTGTGCATGTCGAACGCCTGGCGAGGGCTCTCCGGCACCACCTTGAGCAGGTCGTCGTCGCGGCGGTCGAACGGATCGCTGGACGGACGGCGCGGCGGCTTGTCCTCGCAGTGGGACGGGAAGAAGCCCAGGTACTCGCGCACGGCGGCGAGGCAGGTGGCGTCATCCGGGTACTCCGCGTCCGCGACGCCGGAGATCTCGTTGTGCACCTTCGCGCCGCCCAGCTCCTCCTCCGTGACCTTCTCGCCCACGGTGGACTCGACGAGGTACGGCCCGCCGATGGCCAGCGAGCTGGTGCCCTTCACCATGGGGAGGAAGTCCGCGAGGCCGGGGATGTAGGCCGTGCCGGCGGCGCCGGGGCCCACCATCGCGGCGACCTGCGGAATCACGCCGCTCATCACCACCTGCTCGCGGAAGAGGTAGCCCGTGTCCGCGAAGCTCGCGATGCGCCGCGGGTCGATGCCGGAGCTCGCGTCCAGCCGCGCGCCGGCCGAGTCCACCAGCCACACCATGGGGATGCGGTTCTTCAGCGCGATGTCGCGCAGCCGCGCCACCTTGCGCTCACCAATCTCCCCGATGGAGCCGCCGAACACGGTGAAGTCGTAGAGCGCGGCGGCCACCGGACGGCCGTCGATCTCCCCCGTGCCGGTGATGACGCCGTCGGCGGGGGATGGCTTGCCGTCTTCCTCCTCTGGCAGGTTGCCCTGGTGCGCGGCGAGCAGGCCCAGCTCCTCGAAGGTGCCTTCATCGAAGAGGAGCTTCAGTCGCTCGCGCGCGGTGAGCTTCCCTTTGGCGTGCTGGCGCCCGATGCGCTCGGGGCCTCCCATGCCCTCGTTGCGCTGGCGCTGCTCGGCGAGCTTCTCCACGCGTTCGGTCATCTTCATGGCGGCGGCACTCCCTGGATTGATTCTAGAATCAATCAAACCAGGGGCGGGGCCCGGCAGGAAGGGGAGAAGTGGAGAAGGTCAGGCTCCGCGCAGCCGCGCGGCCCAGGTGAGGTA
The DNA here is from genome assembly GCF_003612055.1 of Corallococcus llansteffanensis. Taxonomy (GTDB): domain Bacteria; phylum Myxococcota; class Myxococcia; order Myxococcales; family Myxococcaceae; genus Corallococcus; species Corallococcus llansteffanensis. Next base: position 6,522 of record NZ_RAWB01000280.1, on the reverse strand, counting down.
GGCGCCCCGGGGGTCGGCGAGCGGGTCGCGGAAGAGGGCGCGGATGTCCGCGACGTCCACCTGGCCCGCGTCGAAGGCGCGGTAGAGGCTGTCGCCCAGCAGGTAGCCGAGCGCATGGCTGACGCCGTGGAAGAGGCGGTCGCGGCGCAGGGGCAAGAGCTTCACGGCCTCGTCGGGCCCTTCGGTCTCCGTGGCCTTGTGGGCGAGCACGAAGGCGGCGATCTGCCGCTCCAGGCCACGGGACTCGCCGAAGCGCTTCGCCCACTCGGAGACGGTGGGGCAGGTGCGCCGCGGGTTGACGAGCTTGGAGCCGAAGAAGCCCAGGGCCTCTTCCAGGCAGCGTGCGTAGAAGGCCTCGGACGCGCCGCGCGGGGCATCCATGGCGTCGCCCACGGCGCAGTGGCGCACGAAGTGGGCGGCCTCCTCGGCGGCGTGGTTGAGCGACAGCGACGCGAGGTAGGCCGTGCGCGCGCGGGGGATGTAGCCGCTCTCGCGCGAGAGGATGTGCTTGCGAAGCTGGGACAGCTCCGCCTGCGTGAAGCGGCCGCGCTGCCGGATGCGCGCGAGCACGTCGCCGTCCGCCGCCGTCGTCACCTCCACCGAGTCCAGCGCGCGGCCCACCGGCACGCCCGCGAGCCGGCCGATGAGCTCCGCCATCTCCCGGAAGCGCTCCGCGGCGCTGCGGTCCAGGAGCGGGGCGTCGTCGCCTTCGGCCTCCAGGTAGTCCAGGAAGCTCTGCTGGCAGAGGACGGGGGACGCGTTCATCAGGCACAGCGCGCCATCCGCCAGCTCCACGGCCTCGGCGGAGCCCAGGCGGCCTTCGCGGGCGAGGCGCCACCAGAGCCCTTCGGCGTTCTGGTAGACGACGAGGCTGCGGCGCGGGTGGGTGTCTCCCAGCGCGCGTTCGACCTGGGCGGGCAGGTGACAGGGGGCGGCGTGGAACTGACCCACGAGCACCATCACCAGGGGGACGTCGTCCGCGCGGGCGACCCGGGCGATGCGCTCGGCGGCGAAGGCGTCGCGCAGGGCGAGCGAGCGCTCTCCCTGGGCCCGCCGGTCGATGGCCGCCACCGTGAGCTTGTGGCGCTTCGCGAAGCCGAGCACGGCGCGGATGCCGGCACCTGGACCGAAGCCCGTGTCGGCGCCGTGGCCCAGCCGGGACAGGAGCGTGCGCTCCGGCAGCCGTCCCGCGAGGTACGCGTCCAGGGCGGCCTGGTGACGGCCTTCCACGCACTCGAGCGCGAGCACGACGCGGCGCCCGGAGGCGAGGGCGCGCTCGGCGAGGTCCAGGTACGTCTGCTGGGCGAGGGGCAGCGTGTGGTAGTCGCCGACGTAGACGAGGTCCGAGGCCACGACGCGCTGGTGCACGTGGGTGACGGGGACGACGCGCTGGTAGGTGCTCGTGCGCCGACGGTAGCGCGCCTCATAGGCGCGGAACGCTTCGGTGCGGCCCTCCACGACCCGGGCGATCTGGGCGCGTTGGCGGCGGAAGAGAGCGAGGTGAAGGGCAAGCGACGCGCGCATGAAGTCGAGGCAACGTCGCATGCGCTCGCGGGGGCGGCAAAAAATCAGCGGGAGGGATCCGGGGTGGCTTGCTTGACTCGCATGGCCCTGCAACGGACGATCGTCATCAATCTTGCGGCCCGTTCTTCCTCGCACACTCCTCCTCTGTGCCGTGGTGTTCCTCGCGGCTCCCGTCCACGCGCAGGAGCCCGCATTGCTGCACGCCGCGCCGCCACGCGCGGAGGTCCGACAGGCGCTCCAGTTGGATGCGACGCTGGTGGACGGCGGCAAGGTGCTGGAGGTCTTCGTCCGCTATCGCGGCCCCGGTGAGCCGTATGTCCAGGTCCCGATGGAGCGGCAGTACGGCGACCTGTACCGCGCCGCCATCCCGGCTGAACACATGGTGCCGCCCGGCGTGGAGTACTACGTCGAAGCCGTGCTGGTGGATGGCGAGCGCACGCCCCTGTTCATGTCCGCGCTCCGTCCCGCGCGTGTCGCGGTTGGGACTCTTACCCGGGAAGCACCCCCGGCCCGTGCCGCGGCGGGAGCGCCCAGGCCCGGGGCCCGGTCCGAGGACACGCGGGCCGCTCCGAGCATCGAAGCCTTCACGCCGCCCTCCAGTGGTTCGGACGACGAGGATGATTCCGAGGCGTCCACGTCCCATGGCGCGCCCGTCGATCCGCGGGGTTCATCCCGGACGGGAACGCAGGGGCCCGTGACTCCGCCTCCCGCGTCGCGGGGAAGTACCGTGGATCCCCGGACCGGGAACACAGGGGCGCCTGGGTCACGAGACTCACAGGATGCTCGCGCCACCGAGGGAGCGGGGCCGCGAGGAACCTCCCGCACGGAGCCTTCCGACTCGCGGGCATCGGGCCGTCCGGATGTCGCTGATCCGCGAGCCGCGTCGCGCACCGAGGGTCCGGATGCGCGAGGTTCAAGCCGCATAAGCGGCACGGACACGCGAGGTGCTGCCCAGACGAACAGCACGGAGCCACGAGCGTCAAATCGCGCGGACAGCTCCGCTGCTCCATCTGCGTCGTCTCGCACGGACGCTCGCGCCTCGAACCGCACGGACGGTTCCTCTGCTCCGCCGGGGGCGTCCCGCGCTTCAACCCGTGCGGACGGCTCTGCTCCACCTGCGACAGCGCGCACGGACGGCTCCGCTCCGCCTTCCTCCTCTCGCACGCACGGCACGGATACTCGCGGTGGTACCCGGACCGACGGCACGGACTCGCGGAGTGCGCGCCCTTCGGACTCCGATGACGCAATGGCCGCGCTCAACGCGGACGTTCCACCGGACCCTCGGGGAGACTCCTCGACCTCCCGCGGCCCCACCGCGATGGACGACGACCTGGCGCTCTACAGCGCGGAGGACGTGCTCGCGGTCACGACGCTCCAGGAAGAAGCGGTGCGCACGGTGCCGGCCATTGGCGCGTCCTTCAACCGGGCGCAGATGATCGCACTCGGAGCCCGCACGGTGGCGGATGTGCTGGACGTGGTGCCGGGCGTGTCCGTCAGCCGCGACGTGCAGGGCTTCCACCGCACCGCCATCCGGGGCCTTCGCAACGACGCGGAGGTGCTCTTCCTCCTGGACGGTCACCGCCTCAACAACTTCTTCGACGGCAAGGCGCTGATGAACCTGCCGGTGGAGAACCTGGAGCGTATCGAGGTCATCCGAGGGCCAGGCTCCGCCATCTACGGCGCGGGCGCCTTCCTGGGCGTGGTCAACCTCGTCACGAACCACGCCGACGGCGTGCGCGGCGCTGTCACCACCGGCGGCATCCCCCGCGACGACGGCCGGCTCGCGCTCACCACCGACGGGCACCTGTCCGCGGCGCACTCCACGGGCGACCTGCGCCTGTTCGCGGACCTGGACCTGTGGAGCCAGGACGGTGACTCGCTCGTCATCGACCACGACGCGCTCGACGCCGAAGCCGTGGACCAGGGCCTGCGCAACGTGGAGGACCCCGCGGGCCACACGCGCGACGGCCGCTTCCTCGTCAACGCGGGCGCGGGACTGTCCTACGGCCTGGACAGCGCCGGGCGCCTGGGCGTCTCCGCGCGCTACCTCACCGAGCAGCGCGATGCCCTGGTGGGCCTGTTCGACACCGTGGGCGAGGACTCGGAGCTGTCCTGGGACGTGCTGCTCGCCGACCTCACCTGGGACCGGCCCTTGAGCGACGGTGGGCAGGTGCGCGCCCGGCTGGGGTTCGACCAGCAGTCCACCGACCGCCGCTTCCAGCTCACCCCCCGCGACTTCCGCACCGGCACCGGCGTCGACCAGCGCTTCCCGGACGGCCTCCAGGAAGAGACGAGCGTCACCGTTCGCACGGTGTCCGCGTCGGTGGACGCGGACCTCGCGCTCGCGAAGGAGAACCACCTCACCCTCGGCCTCATCGCCGAACAGCAGTCCCTGTCGAAGTACGCGTATACGACGAACTACACGCTCGACGGCCGCCTGCGCCCCAGCCCCGCGGCGCCCGAAGGGCTCGTGGACCTGACGGAGCTCGCGGACGGCGCCGCTTCCCGCAGGCTCATCCTGGGCGTGTCCGCGCAGGACCAGTGGACGGTGCTCTCCGCGCTGACGCTCACCTTCGGCCTGCGCGTGGACGCGATCCAGCTCCCCAACGTGGACGCGGCGGGGACGCTCGATGGCCGCAAGACGGTGGTGCGCGTCAACCCGCGCGTGGGGCTGGTCATCGCCGCGTCGGACGCGCTCGTGCTCAAGGCCCTCTATGGCCGGGCCTTCCGCCCGCCCACGCCCCAGGAGCTCGTCGAGCGCATCCCCGACACCGACTACAACCAGGGCCGCTTCGAGGGAAACCCGCTCCTGCAGCCCGCCACCGTGGACACCTTCGAGCTGGGCGCGGACCTGGTCCAGGCCGCGGGCGACACCCGCGTGCGCGTGCGCGGCAACGCCTTCCTGCAGAACTTCGCCTCGCCCATCACCCCGGTGGACACCAGCGGCAACATCGTCCCTCTGCGCAACCGCGAGCTGGGCGTGCGCGTGTACGGCGTGGAGGCGGAGGCCCGCCTGGAGGCCTCCAAGCGCGCCGCCGCGTGGGTCAACGCCAGCCTCTCCCGCGCGCAGGACCTGGAGCTGCCGGGCCAGTCCCGCCTGCTCACGGACGTGCCCCAGGCGCGCTTCAACGCGGGCGTGTCCATGCCCCTGGGCGACTGGGTGAACCTGGACGTGGTGGTGCGCTCCGGGGCCGAGCGCCGCAACAACAGCCGCTCCACGCTGGAGCTCATCCGCCGCTATGAGATTCCCGCCTACAGCCTCATCACCGCGCAGCTGCGCTCCGAGCCCCTGCTGGAGCACTTCGAGGTGACGCTCTACGCGCAGAACCTCTTCGACCACGACCTGCGCGACGACGTGCCCCGGCCGGACCGCGTCCCCGGGCTGCTGCCGCGCGAGGGCGTGTCCGGCTACCTCACCCTGAGGGCCTTCTACTGATGGACCGCCGCTTCCTCGCCGCCGCGCTCGCCGGGCTGTCCCTGCTGCCCGGATGCCTCGCGTACAACGACTCCTGCGCCCCGTTGGTGGACGACCCCGACGCCGTCGTCGGCTATCTGGGCGAGGAGGTCTTCCTGGACAAGACCTTCACCCGGCACGACAACAACGCGCTGGGGCAGCTGGCCGCGGACGCGTTCCTCCACGTCGAGGACGGCGCGGCGAAGCCCACCGAGCTGGGCATCATCAACGGCGGCTCGCTGCGCGACGAAGGGCTGTGCGTCACCCGCACGTCCGTGCGCACCGGGCCGCTCTCCAACGGCGTGCTCCACGAGGTCATCCTCTTCGAGAACCTCGTCGTGACGGTGGACCTCACCGAGAAGCAGCTCGTCGCCCTGTTCGAGCACTCCGTGGAGGCGCTCGCCCAGGAGGGGCAGGCCATCGTGTCGCCCTCGGGCGCGTTCCTCCAGGTGTCCGACGGCACCACCCTGCGCGTGGACTGCGCGCGCCCCGTGGGCCAGCGCGTGAAGGAGCTGCGCGTGCGCGGCCGCACGGTGTCGCTGCCCGCGCGCGACGACGCATCCATCCGCTACCGCGTGGCGATGTCCACCTTCGTGCTGGAGGGGGGCGACGGCTACGGGAGCATCCTGGGCACCGCGGGACAGGACCCGGACCGCAACCCCGTGCAGGCGCGCAGGCTGGGAGGCACGGACGCCAACCTCACGGCGGCGTACATGAAGGACACGTACCCCAGCCCGGTCCAGGCGCTGAAGGAGGCCCCGCGCATCGTCTTCGAGAACTGCGCCCGGCCCGCCAGACCCGCTCCGCGCTGAAGAGGCGCACGGAAGGGGCCCTCAGGGCCGGGGCGGGGGACGTTTCCCCTACGTCTTCGAGGGGTCGTCCGAAGGAGCCGGGGTGCTGACCGCCACCGCCACCGGAGCGGCGGCGGGAGGCGGAGCCACGGCGGCCACCTGCCGGGGAGGCAGGGGGCCAAGCACGTCGTTCACCGAGGGCATCCGGCGGATGTCGGCGCGGGCCACCTTCCACGCCTGCTGGACGATCCACGAGAGCGAACGGTCCTGCCGGTTCGCCTCGCGCTGAATCTCTTCCAGCATGTCCTCGGGGAAGTAGAGCGACTGCTTGCGATGATCCGTGGTGGCCATTGCCGGGTCTACTCCTCGCGAGGGTCCTGGCGCTCGTCGCCAGTGACGTCATTGACGGCAGGGAATGACTTGATGCGCTCGCGGGCGATCTTCCAGGCCTGCTGCACCACCCACGAGAGGGACCGGTCCTGCCGGTTCGCCTCTTCCTGGATCTCCTTCAGCATCTCCTCGGGGAAGTACAGCGACTGCTTGCGCTTGTCGGTGCCTGCCATACCTGGGTCTCCGGGGCGGATTCGAGGTGACGACCTGAACACACCGGGGCGGTTATCCGACAGACTCCCTGAAGGGTCAACGGTTTCGGAGCACTCGTGCGTGCGCTCGTCCGCTGAACGCTCCGCTTCCGACAGTGCGAGGGCCCCTGGACACGGGGGCCCTCGCACTGTCGGAAGCGGAGCGTTCAGC
>NZ_RAWB01000027.1 GCF_003612055.1 Corallococcus llansteffanensis | reverse complement strand
GGTGGATGCTGGGGTGGGCCCTGCTGTGCTCGGGCCCGGCGCTGGCGGCCGAGACGAAGATGCCTCCAGGGCTGACGGGTGACTGGAGCGGCGTGCGCGGATTGCTGTTCGAGCTGGGGGTGTCGCTCCAGGTCCGCTACGCCACGGAGCTCGCCTACAACGCGCGCGGCGGCAAGGGGCATGCGCTCCGGCAGGCGGGCCAGCTCGACGTGGGGCTCGGGCTGGACACGGAGAAGCTGTTCGGCCTGCCCGGCGGCACCTTCCAGTTCACGTTCACGCACCGCAATGGCAACAACCTGGGCGCGGACATGGAGCTGGGCACGCTGCAGCTCGTTCAGGAGGTGTACGGCCGCGGCAACGTGGGGCGCATCACCCAGCTCTGGTACGAGCAGCTCTTCCTGGGGGGACAGCTGCACTGGAAGCTGGGCCGCGTCACCGTGGGCGAGGACACGGCGGACTTCCGCTGCGACTTCCAGAACCTGACGTTCTGTGGCGCGCAGCCCGGCAACCTCGTGGGCAACTACTGGTTCAACTGGCCGGTGAGCCAGTGGGGCACGCGGCTGCGGCTGGACACGCTGAAGGTGGCCTACGTGCAGCTCGCCGCCTACGAAATCAACCCGCGCAACCTGGACCCGTCCTTCTACCTGGGGCGCTTCTCCGGAGCGACCGGGGTGATGCTGCCCCTGGAGCTGGGGTGGAACCCGAAGTTCGGCGGGCAGCGGCTGGTGGGGCTCTACAAGCTGGGCGCCTGGTACGACACGTCCAATGCGAACGACGTGCTGCTGGAAGGCGTCCAGCGCAGCGGGCGCTACGGCGCGTACTTCGTGGCGCGCCAGCAGCTCACGCACGTGAGAGGCGCGGAGAACGAGGCGCAGGGGCTCAACGTGTTCGTGCGCCTGACCCACGCGGACCGCGACACCTCCCTCCTGGACAGCCAGTACACCGCGGGCCTGGGCTACACGGGCGTCTTCGGCCGGCCGGACGATGACGTGGGCTTCGCGCTGGGCCGCACCCATCCCAACGGGCGCTACGTCACGTCCCAGCGCATGGAGCAGCCGCAGGACCCCACCGTCGCGGTGCCTCGCACGGAGTACCTGGGCGAGCTGTACTACAGCCTGCACGCGACGCCGTGGCTCGTGCTGCGCCCGAACTTCCAGTACATCCGCCCGGGCGCGGATGCGTCCGCACGCGACGTCATCGTGCTGGGCCTCAAGGGCGCGTTGAGCCTCTAGGGCATGTGGGGGAATGCCCCCCTGCCGTGCCGCCTCGGGGGTGGCCTAGACTCGGAAGCCATGGCCCTGTCGCCCTCGTGGCATGCGTGGCTGTCGGAGAACCTGCTGCGCGGCGTGGCGGCGGACGCCCTGGCCCGGGACTTGGTCGCCGGTGGGGTGGCGCCGGACGAGGCCTCCGCGGAGGTGGAGCGTGCGCGGCGGCACCCGGCGGTGGAGGCGGGCGTCCGACAGCTGGGGGCGGGCGCGGAGGTGGCGTCGCTGCTGGACGTGCGGGCCGCGCTGCATGCGCAGGCGGGCGTCGGCGTGGAGCGGCGGCGGGGCGTGTCCGCCGAGGAGTTCCGCGACGGCTACTACCGCGCGCACCGGCCCGTCATCCTGGAGGACTTCCTGGAGGGCTGGCCGCTCTTGGAGCGCTGGCGGCCGGAGGCGCTCGCGCGGACGCATGGCGAGGTGGAGGTGGAGGTGATGACGGGCCGCGAGGCCCGCGCGGACCACGACCTCTCCCCGGATGCGTGCCGCACGGTGATGCGGCTTTCGGAGTTCCTCCACCGGCTGGAGCACGGCGGGGCCACCAACGACCTGTACCTCACCGCGCGCAACTTCGCGCTGGAGCGGCCGGAGCTGCGCGGGCTGTTGGACGACGTGCGCTTTCCTCCCGGCTTCCTGCACCCGCGTCCGGAGCCCGGGGGCATCAAGCTGTGGATCGGCCCCGCCGGCACGCGCACGGCGCTGCACCACGACGTGGACTCGGTCCTGTTCGGCCAGGTCCATGGACGCAAGCGGTTCTGGTTGATCCCCTCGTTCGAGACGCCGCGCGTGTACAACCGCACGCACGTGTGGAGCGCGGTGGACGCGTCCGCGCCGGACCTGGAGCGCTTCCCCGCCTTCGGCACGGCGCACGTGCACGAGGTGGTGCTGGGGCCCGGCGAGCTGCTCTTCATCCCGGTGGGCTGGTGGCACCAGGTGCATGCGCTCGACGTGAGCGTGTCGGTGACGTTCCAGTGCCTGGACCTGCCGGGCGGCAATGCGCGGTGGCACACCTCCGGATGAGGCATGCCCCCGCGCGGGCCGGTTATTCGTCGAGGTTTTTGCGCTGGGGCGTTTCAGGAAGGGGCGGCGTGGGCGGCGGCGGCGTGGGCTCGGGAGTCTTGCGACGGAGCGGGTCGCACTCCTCTTCTCCGGGCGGGTTCGGTGGGGGATTCGGGACGATCTGGTGCGAGTTCGAAGGAGGAGTCATTGGAGTCCGCTCAACGTGGATGTGGACAACCCAAAACGTTCAGCCCGATGCGGGGGGATCGTCGATGAAGAACGCCCTCCCCCCTGAATTGAAAACGTGGCTCGCGGAGAACCTTGTGCGTGGGGTGGCTTCCGCGAGGCTCGTGGCCGCGTTGGAAGCGGCGGGCCTGGACCCGGAAGTCGCCCGGGACGGCGTGCGCGCCGCCGAGAATCACCCCGCGGTGGTAGGGGGGCGGAGCCACGCGGAACGCTCGGAGGTGCTGGCGTCACTGCTCGCGACGCGGTCGGAGCTGTACCGACAGGCGCACGCGGAAATCCGGGTGGAGCGGCGTCACCGGCTGGGCCCGGCGGAGTTCTTCGCCGACTACTACCGGCGCAACCGGCCGGTGGTCATTGAAGGGCTGCTGGAGGACTGGCCCGCGCTGAAGCGGTGGACGCCCGCGTGGATGGCCGAGCGCTTCGGTGACGAGACGGTGGAGGTGATGGCCGGGCGCGACGCCCTGGCGCTGCCGGACTTCCACGCCGACCGCCTGCGCCGCGAGGTGCCCCTGCGCGAACTGCTCGCGCGCTTCGAAGGTGCGCCGACGAACGACATGTATCTGGTGGCGCGCAACAGCCTGTTGCTGCGCGAGGCCTTCCGGCCGCTGCTGGAGGACCTGCGTGCCCCGGAGGGCTATATCCATCCGGACCTGGACGGACCCGACCGCGTGCACGTGTGGCTGGGGCCCGCGGGGACGCTGTCCAACCTGCACCATGATCATCTCAACGTCCTCTTCTGCCAGGTGTGGGGCCGCAAGCAGGTGTGGCTCGCGCCCTCCTGGGAGACGCCGTGGATGTCCAACATGCGCGGCTTCTACAGCGCGGTGGATGTGATGGCGCCGGACACCGCGCGCTTCCCGGACTTCGCCCGCGTGGCCCTGCACTCGGTGGAGGTGGGGCCGGGGGACGTGCTCTTCCTCCCCGTGGGCTGGTGGCATGCGCTGCGCGCGCTGGACCCGAGCCTGTCCGTCACGTTCGTGAACTTCGAGGAGACTCCCGGTCTCAACACCTTCTGGCGGGAGGGCTGGCTGGGTGCCACGCCCTCGGAGGAGCGCCCATGAGTTCGTCGAGTGCGTCGCGCGAAGTGGGGGCGGAGGGCTCGCCGCTGACGCCCGAGTGGCGGCGGTGGCTGGTGGAGAACCTGCTGCGCGGCACGGCGCCGCGCGAGCTGGTGGCCGCGCTGGAGAAGGCGGGCGTGCCGGCCCCGACGGCGCAGCAGGCGGTGGCGGCGGAGCAGCGGGAGCCCTTCGTCGTCGGGGCGCTGGGCGCGGTGGGCATGCAGCGCAAGCTGGAGGGGCTGCTGGATGTCTATGCCGAGCTGTTCCAGCAGACGGACACGCCGCCCCGGGTGGACCGTCACGAGGCCCTCACGCCCTCCGCGTTCTTCGAGCGCTACTACTTCCAGAACCTGCCGGTGGTGCTGCGCGACGCCTGGGCCTCCACCCTGGCACCCGGGGCGTGGGCCTCCGACGAGGTCGCGGCCCTGCTAGGCGAGCGCGAGGCGCGCCATGCGTGCTGTGTGCCGCTGTTCGGGGATGCGCGGCTGGAGCCCCTGGCACGGGCGCTGGCCACACCCCGGGGGCTCGCGGCGGAGGATGCTCGCGCGTGCGAGCCCCGCCTGTGGTGGGAGCCACCGGGGGCCGAGGTCCCGCTCCGGGCCGCCCGGCGCAACGTGCTGCTCGCCCAGGTGCGGGGCGTGCGGCAGCTCCAGCTCATCCCGGCCTTCGAGCTGCGGCGCGTGGCCTCGGCCACGGACACCACGGCCGCCCCCCTGCGCCTGGACGTGACGCTGTCGCCCGGGGAGCTGCTGCTGGTGCCGGTGGGGTGGTGGTACGGCTTCCACGCGCCGGAGGGCGGGCTCGCCGTGTCGTTCGAGGCGTTCGCGCTGCCGGTGCCGAACGTGACGTGGGAGTCCGACGCGGAGCCGCTGCCGTCCGCGCTGCCTCCGCTGGACTGACGGCCTACTGGTACAGCAGGACCTTGTCCACCCAGCTCATGCCGGGCTGCTGCCGGTGCCATTCGAGGCGCTCGGCGCGCAGGGCCTGGGAGGGCTCCGTGCCGGCCTGGATGCGCTCGCGCACCGCGCGGAAGAAGGCGCCCGCGTCGTTGGGGATGTCCGCCGTGGCCGCGAAGACGGCCCTCGCGCCCGAGGCGACGAAGGCCTGCGGCAGGGACGATGTCTGGTGGAGGACGGGGGCGAGCCGGGCCGCGCTGCACGCGCCCAGCACCACCAGGGGCGCGCCGTGCAGGTGCCGGCGGCGCAGCTCCTCCGCGGTGAGCGCGTAGTGGCCGTCCTGCTGCGGCGACAGCGCGATGACCGTGGCGTCCGACAGCGCGCGGTCCACCACGCCGTGCGCGTGGATGTCGATGTCGGTGGCCTGCTCCATGGCTTCCAGCACGCGCTCGGGCGTGGCCTGCGTGCCCTTGAGGCGCAGCAGGCGTTGCGCTCCCTCCAGGTCCGCGTCCGTCGCTGGGGGCAGCCGCGCCAGCCGCAGCGACGCGGGCGGCTCCACGTCCGAGACGACGACGTGCAGCGGCGGCTTCGCGGGAGGAGGGGCCTGGGCGCCCGTGCCGACGCGGAAGCTCCACGCGAGGTCCGGCGGCAGGATGCCCGCGCGGCTGTCCAGGGGCGGCGCGGCCAGCACGGCGACGCGGGGACAGTCGCGCAGCAGGGCCACCAGCTCCGCGGGCACCAGCCCCGTCAGGTCGTCGCGCAGGGGGCGCGTGCGGGACGCGTCGTAGTGGCCCCGCACCTGGCCCTGGAGCCCACGCACCACCGTCACCGTGCGCTCGTCCTCCACCGCCGCCGCCAGCACGCAGCCCTCTGGCACGGGCACCTGGAGGCTCTCGGCCACCACGTCCAGGGCTTCACGGAAGGCGCCTGCGTGGCCCGCGCTCACCGCCAGCGTCTGGAAGGCCACGACCCGCGCGTCGCGCGCATCCGCGGAGGTGCGCAGCAACGGCTCCGCTTCGGCGATGGCGCGGCGGAGCACCTGCTGGCCCTGGCGCCAGTCGCGGGCCACCGTGAAGCGCCCCTCGATGAGCGTGGCCAGCACGCGCCGGCCCGGGTTCTCCGTCAGCGGCGTCACCCGCGCCAGCTCCGCGCGCAGGCGCGCTTCGTCGGACGGCCGCGGATCCAACCGTGCGAGGTCCGCGAGGATCCACGCGCCCTGCAACCCGGGCGTCTGCCCGCAGGCCAGCGAGGCCTCCAGCTCGTCGCGCGCCTCCTGTGGACGGAAGCGCATCAGCGCGAGCGAGGCCAGGTTGCGGTGCGCGTGCGTGCGCGCCATGCAGTCCTCGGGCTGCCGGGCCAGGGACTCGTTGAGGTAGGCGCGCGACAGGGCCACCCGCCGCTGGAAGCGCGTCGCGTTGGCCAGCATCACGAGCGCCACGCCCTCGCGCTCCCATTCGCCCAGCGCGGCGGCCTCCTGCCAGGCGGCGCGCGCGGACTCCTCGGCCTCCACCAGCCGGTTCGACGCGGTCGCGCGCTGGCTCAGCCACGTCAGCAGGTCCACGCAGCGCAGGGGCAGCTTGTGCTCGCGGCATCCCGTCAGCGCCGCGCGCAGCCGGTCCCCTGCCTGGGCCCCTTGCCCCGCCAGGTCGTCCAGCCGTGCCCCCTCCTGCTCCACGCGCGAGAGGACCCACGGGTCGGTCACGTCGCGCGTCAGGTCCCTCAGCTCCTCCTGCGTGCGTGCCACGCCCGGCGTGCGCAGCAGCGCACCCAGCAGCAGATCTCTCGCCGTCTCCTCCTGGCGCAGGCGCTCGATGAGGCCCGCGGGCGACGGATGCTCCTCCAGCACCAGCTTCACGTACTCGCGCGCGAGCGGGGCCCGGCGCGTGAAGTCCAGCGCGGCCAGCCGCTCCACGGTGTCCTCCAGCGCGCGGCCTCCGGACACATGGTCCAGCGCCCTGGCGAGCGGCAGCAGCTCCCGCACCCGCGTTGCGTCCTCCGCGGCGCCGAGCAGGTCATAGAAGCGCTCGCGAGCGAGCCCCGGGAAGCGGCCGAGGGTCTCCACCGGCAGCGGCGCGTCCGGCGTGCGCAGGCGGGCAAGGAGCATGGCGCGGGTGGCCTTCCACGCGTCCGCCCGCTCCTGGAAGCGGGCGCGCAGGCTCCGGGCCTGCTCGCGCGCCTCGTCGCTCCAGCCGGGCTCGCCCTGCGCGGCCACCCCCTCGAAGGTGGTGGCGGCGACGAGCGACAGGCCCAGCTCGCGCATCAACACGGCCCGGTTCCAGCGCGCCTGCGGGTGCCTGGGCTCCTCTTCGAGCGTGGCGTCCAGCAGTTCCAGGGCCTCGTCATGACGTCCGCGCAGGAGGGCGGCGGCGGCGTGCGCCGTGTCCCGGTCCGGCGAGGGCGGCACGTGCGCCAGGTGCGCGAGCGCCTGCTCCGTGTAGCCATGCAGCAGGTAGCTGATCGCGACCCCGTAGGCGTCGCCCTGCTCCTCCAGCCGGGACAGCGCCCCGAGCGGCACCGGGCGGGCCGCGGGCCCCGGCTCGCGGGGGGGGACGAAGCGGCGGTGCACGTCCGCCGCAGGGTGGGCTAGGCGCACTTCCAGGGAGCGGGTGGGCAGGTCCGACAGCCACAGCGAGGACCGCTCCGGGAGGGCGCCGCGCTGCTTCCAATAGCGCACGGCGCCAAAGCCCGCGGCCATGCAGAGCGCGAGTCCCAACCAGAACCCGGCGCGCCCCAGGCCCGTGCGCCGTGGAGGGCGCGTGCCTCGGGGCGAGTCCTGCCTGTCAGCCATCCGGGGCCTCCCGCCTGCCCCCGCCGACCTGCGCGGGTCCTACGGCCAGCAGTCTAGAGCCAATTCCCCCGGGCCTGACAGACCCGGGGGCAGACCGTGGGGCTTCCGGACGTTCGCGGCCGGACGCTCTACTCCACCTTCAGGGGAGCGCGTGTGGCCTCCACGACCCGGTGGATGGGGTACAGCTCCCCCACCGTGAGGGTGTCGTCGAGGAACTGCCAGCGGCAGAAGCCGTCGTCCGAGTGCGGCTCCAGCAGGTAGGTGATGAGCGTGCCCGTGCGCTGGTCGGTGGGGACCTTGAGGGTGCCGGCGGGGAACTCGCGCTCGGAGCGCTCGGGGGCCACGGTGAGGACGGTCTCGAAGCGCACGGGCTTGGGCTTCTGGCTGAGCGGGACCTCGTTCTGGCCCGGCGCCGGCACGTTGGCGGCGACGTCCGGGCTGAAGGTCTGCTCGCGGCGGGCGATGCGGTAGCTGTCCACCTGGAAGCGCTGCGCGGTGGCGAGCTTCTCGAAGCGGATGCCATGGCCCTCCAGCCGCGACGCGAGCGACGCGGGCACCAGGTACGCGGACGGCGTGCTCACCGCCTGGGTGGGCACGAAGGTGCGGTAGTGCGGCATCTTGTAGGCCTTGCGGCGCTTGCCCGGGTAGCGCCGGCCCTCGATGCTGGCCTCGTCGAAGGAGTTGATGACGGCGGTGTCCTTGCCCAGCACGTAGGCGGGGTAGTCGAACACCAGGGCGCCTTCCGCGTCACGCTGGGCGACGCCGAAGTTGATGCCCACGCGCTCCAGCACGTCGGGGTTCTTGCCGCGGGCGATGATGGCGGCCTCCTCGAAGTCGGTGGCGGCGCGGTAGCCCTTGGCGTAGCGGGCGGCGTCGCGGATCAGCTCCAGCACCCACGCACGGATGACGGCGCAGCGGCGGGGGAAGTCGATGTAGCTGTACGTCTCCAGCAGCACGTCCAGCCGGCCCAGCAGGCCCCGGTAGTGGCTGCCGAAGCGGGGCAGCGCGGGGTAGGTGTGCCAGCCGGAGCGCGGGTCGCCCTCCTTGAGGAAGTTGCCGTACCAGTGGCTGTCGAAGCCGTGCTTCTTCTTCACGGCGGCGGACACGCGCTCGGCCAGCTCGCGGTTGTAGTCGCGCGAGGTGGAGAGGAGGTCCGCGTTGCCGTGGGGGATGTCGAAGGTGAGATCGAAGGCGTGGATGCTGCCGTCGGTGGTGTGGCAGTCCACGAAGAGGTGCGGCCACCACGTCTGGTACAGCTTCGCGACCGCGCGCGTCTCCGGCGCCTCCTGCTTCATGTTGTCGCGGTTGAGGTTCCAGCCCTCGCCCGTGTAGCGCATGCCCACGCCACCCGGCGGGTTCACCTGACCCTCCAGGTTCTTCAGGTCGAGCGCGCGGTTTCCCGGGCTGATGCGATCATTGCCGTCCGGGTTGAAGTTGGGGATGAAGACGAGGCAGAGCCGGTCGAGCAGCTTCTTGCCCAGCGACGTGAGGGTGAGGTCGCGAGCGAGCCCCATCAGGGTCTCCTTGCCCTCCACCTCACCGGCGTGGATGTTGGCCTCCACCATCACGATGATCTTCTTCTGCTTGCGGGCCAGCTCCGGCGTGAAGCAGTTGCGGTCGCTGATGACGAGCGAGATGAGCGGCTGACCCTCGCCGCTCTGGCCGAAGTCCACGCGCTTCACGAGCTTCGTCTGCGCGCAGAGCGCGTCGACGAACGCGACCACGTCGGCGCTGCGAGAGGTTTCCTGGTAGTCGGTGGCTTCCGCACGGGTGCGCAACGGAGGGATGGGCATAGGTGCGCGCATCCGAGCGCTCCATGCATGCGCCGTCAAGCACGTGCGGGAGGGGGCCGGCTTGTCATGCCGTGACGGTGTCCCTTATGAAACCCGGACGGAAATGGCAGTGGAGGGGGAGTTCATGATGCGGAGTGGCAAGCGGCGCGTGCGCGCCATGGGTGTGCTCGTGCTGGGGTGCGCGGCGGTGTGGGGCCCGGGCTGCAAGAAGGAGGATCCCGCGGTCACGGCCGTGTCTTCCCTGGACGCGGGCGTGGCCCCGGCGGCGGTGGCCGTGCGCGACGCGGCCCCGGTCGCGGAGGTCCGCAAGCCGCTGCGCTTCTCGGACGTGACGTTCGTCTACAAGGACGACGACCTGAAGGTCTCCTACACGCTCGCCAACCCGGGCACGGCGCAGGGCCGGGGCGAGGCGTGCCTGTGGCTGCACGACGACAAGGGGGAGGTCATCGAAGCGCTGAAGCTGGGCGTCTTCAGCCTGAAGGGCGGCACGTCCGATACGTTCCAGGACCACGCGACGGTGGTGCGCACGTTCTGGAAGCAGGCCCGGTCGGTGCGGCTGTTCACGACGGCCAGCGACTGCCAGCGCTCTCCACCCCAGGCGACGAGCGAGCTGCTGCACGTCCTGACGACGGGGCAGCCGGTGCCGGCGGGTGGGCCCACTCCCCGGAACGTGGAGGCGGCGAAGGTGGAGGACTTCGCGCTCTCGAATGTCGAGCTGCGCCAGGACGACGCGGGCACCGGGTACTCCCTCACCTACACGGTGAAGAACGTGAGCGGACGGCGCGCGTCGGGGAGCGCGTGCCTGCGCGCGTACATCGGGGAAGGGTGCCCCTGCCACCTGGAGGAGACGCCGAGCGGTGGGTTCAGCCTGCCCGCGGGTGCATCGGAGACCATTACGGATCCCGTCCTCTTCGACGACGAGAAGCACTGGGACGACGTGAAGGTGCTGCGGCTCTTCGCGACCTCGACGGGCTGCGCGGACGCGGCGGATGCGCGGAACGTCGGCTTCAAGATCGACAAGCCGGCCGCGTTCGGTGAGCCGAGGGAGCTCATTGACGTGGCCGGGGAGCCGGAGCTGGATCCGGACAACCCCGACGCCTTGGTGGACGTGCCGGACGAGCCTCCTGTCGAGGAGGATGAGCCCTACTCGGATTCGCCGGAAGAGACCGGGCACTGACGCGAGCGGCAGGGGGCTGACAGGCAGGCGTGGACTCGCGACCGTCCAGGCAGGGAAGCGGGACTTCGTCCGGAGGCGACCGTGCCTACTTTTTGCCCGGGAGGGCACGGTCCCTCCAGGGGAGACCACCATGTGGACACGCCGCTTCAACGGGCTCGTCGTGCTGGGAGTGATTGGGACGGTGGGCTTTACGGCGGGTTGCAATGAGCGCCAGCAGCAGTCCGTCAACGACAACGCCCGCCAGGTGGGCCAGGAGGTAGGCGAGGCCGCCAGGGACGTGAAGCAAGGCGCGAGCAAGGCCGCCGAGAGCCTCAGCGAATCCAGCCGGGAGGCCGCCCAGGGCTTCCGTGAAGGCGTGGGCGGCTCGGGCGACACGGCCTCCGAGGAACAGAAGGCCGACGAGCGCAGCGGGGACGGGCCGGACATCGGCCGCAACCCGGGTGTCCTCAACGACGGCGAAGGGCCGCTCGAAGGACACTGAGACGCGCTGAGTCGACGCCACCGGCGTCCCCCGCGTTGTGTTTGAATGTGGACCATGGATGTGGCCTCAGCCCTCCGTGGTCTCCTCGCGTCCCGTGGTCGCTGGCTGTGCCTGTGGCCCTGCCTGCTGACGGTGGCCTGCGCGACCACGGCGTCGAACACGCGGGTCCCCACGCTGGAGGAGAACTGCAATGGCGGGAGCGCCTCCGCCTGCGAAGTCTGGGGACAGCAGCTCCTGGTGGATCATCGGACGGAGGACGCGGACCGGGCCTTCGGCCTCGCGTGCGCGATGGGCTCCACGTCCGCCTGCCTGACGCAAGGGAGGGATCGGCTGGAGCGGGGCGACCTGGAGGGCGCGGAGCCGCCCCTGCGCAAGGCCTACGACGAGGAGCTGGAGGAGGGCGCGCTGGCGCTCGCGGACCTGCAGGAGGCGCGAGGGGACGCGGCCGGGGCGTCGCGCTTCCGCTACGAGGCGCTGTCCATCGACAAGTCGACGACGGAGTTCGCGCTCGGCTGGCGCATTCCGTGGAACGGCGGACTGGGCTGGGCGCTGGATGTGAACGTGCAGCCCATGGGGTTGAAGGCGCGGCGGCTGACGCTGGGCCTCAACCTGGGCTTCGACCCTGAGCGGGCGTCGCTGAACGCCACCGTGGGCTACCAGCACTTCGTCACGAACTGGATGGCGCCCTATGCCCGGGCGCTCGTGGGACCCCACCTGCAGGGCTCGCGGCGCAACCCCCTCAACCTGGGCGCCGAGGCGGGTGTGAAGCTCTTCGCGGGGCCCATCGGCCACCTGGGCGTGGCGATGGGCGCCTCGTTCGACGGCTCCGTGTACACCGTCATCGAGGCGGGGCTGGACTGGGTGCTGACGCTGGTGGTGCTCGCGCACCTGTGACGGCTCAGGCGGCGACGCCGACCTTCGGGCACACGTCGTTGAGCAGGCACTCGGCGCACTTGGGCTTCTTGGCCACGCAGGTGTAGCGGCCGTGCAGCACCACGGCGGGGCCGAAGAAGGTCCAGTCGTCCTTCGGCACGAGCTTCATCAGGTCGGTTTCGATGGCCTCCGGCTTCTCCTGCTTGGACAGGCCCAGGCGCTGGCTGACGCGGGCCACGTGCGTGTCCACGATGACGCCGGAGGCCTGCTGGAAGGCGGTGTTGAGCACGACGTTGGCCGTCTTGCGCGCCACGCCGGGCAGCTTCACCAGGTCCTCCATGCGCTCTGGCACCTTCCCCTTGAAGTCGTCGAGCAGCGCGCGGCTCATGGCCTGCACCGTCTTGGTCTTCTGCTTGTAGAAGCCGGTGGGCTTCAGGTCCTCCTCCAGCTCCGCGGTGTCGGCGTCCGCGAGGGCCCGGGGGCCGTCGTACTTCTTCCACAGCTCGGCGGTGACGCGGTTGACGCGCTCGTCGGTGCACTGCGCGGCCAGGATGGTGGCCACCAGCAGTTCGAAGGGCGTGTTCCAGTTCAGCTCGTACTTCGCGTCGGGATACTTCTCGCGAAGGCGGTCGAGCACCACGGGGATGAGCGAAGAGGCTTTCATGGGCGGACCCTCACATCGACCGTTCGACGAGCGTCGTCAACTCCGCATCGGTGAGCGGAAGCGGATTGCCCTTCATGCTGCTGGCGGCGCGGGCCTTCGCCACGAGCCCCGGCACGTCCGCGTCGGCGAGGCCCATGTCGCGCAGGCCCCGGATGCGCACGTCGTGGACCAGGGCCTTCACCCAGGCGATGCCTTCCTCGGCGCGGGCCTCCGGCTGGCCGGTGAGCAGCACGGCCAGCTCGCGGAAGCGGGGCAGGGCGGGGTGGTCCGCGGCACGGGTGCGAAGGGCCTCCAGGTTCACCTCCAGCGTGGCCCCGAGCAGCGCGGCGCACAGCGCCCCATGGGCCGCGCCGAGCATCCCGCCCAGCGGCGCCGCGAAGCCATGCACCGCGCCCAGGCCCGCGTTGGCGAGGCACAGGCCACCGAAGAGGCTGGCGAGGGCCAGGTCCTCGCGCTCCGCGGGGCCGGGACCCTGGAGGATGGCCTTGCGCAGCGAGCGCGCCGAGCGCTGCACGCCTTCGCGGGCGAGCGCATCCGTGAGGGGTTGGGCGCGCACGGACACGAAGGGCTCGATGAGCTGGGACAGCGCGTCCAGACCGCCCGCCGCGAGCACGGCGGCGGGGGCGTGCTCCAGGAGGTCGGGGTCCACCAGGGCCACGCGAGGCAGCATCAGGGGGCTGCGCAGGCTGGCCTTCACGCCGGCCTCCTTCGAGCCCAGCACCGCGTTGCGCGTCACCTCCGAGCCGGTGCCCGCGGTGGTGGGGATGGCCACGAACGGCAGCGACGGCTTCGTGAGCGCCTGTCCCCGGCCAATGACTTCCAGGTAGTCCAGCGGGTCGCCCCCGTTGGCGGCGAGCGCGGCGATGGCCTTGCCTGCGTCGAGCGCGCTGCCTCCGCCCATTGCGACCACGGCATCGCATGCGTGGTCCACGGCGATGGCGGTGCCTTCGCGCGCGGTGTCGACCGTGGGCTCGCCCGCGACGCGGAACGAGGCGGAAGGGATGCCCAGGCGTTCGAGTCCGGCGCGGAGGGGCTCGGCGCGGGCGGGGTTCGTGCCGGTGACGAGCAGGACCTTGTGGCCGCCGAGCGCGCGCACCAGGTCGGGGACCTCGGCGAGGCGGCCGGGGCCGAAGAGGATGCGGTTCGCGGTGGCGAACTCGAAGCTCACGGGCGGCATGTCACCAGCCCGCGTCGTCGGGGAAGCGGTTGGTGTAGCGGCGGCTGGTGCGGGGCTCGGCCATCATCGGGGTGACGGTGTCGCGCCACGTGAGGTAGTGGGCGGTCTCCTTGTGCGCGGCGGGGGCATCGGGGGAGCGGTAGGCCTCGACGAGGACGAAGCGGGTGGGGTCTTCGTTGTCCTGCACGACGTCGAAGCGGGCGATGCCGGGCTCCTTCACGCTGGCACGGGCGTTGGCGAGGGTGGCCTGGAGGAAGGCGTCGACGTGCTGGGGAAGCACGTGCACGTGGACATGGACGACGAGCAGGCTCGTGGGCATGGGGCGCACGGTAGCGCGGGCGTCTGGGAGCGGGAAACTGGTAGGGTCCGCGGCCGTTCACTCCCCCATTTTCGGAGCATGACTGCGCATGGTTTCGGCCCTCTTCGACGCGTCCCGCTGGCAGGCGGTGGAAGGCTTCAAGTTCAAGGACATCACGTTCCACCGCGCGGTGGATCAGGGCACGGTGCGCATCGCGTTCAACCGGCCGGAGGTGCGCAACGCGTTCCGTCCGAAGACGGTGGACGAGCTGTCGCGAGCGCTGGAGGCCACGCGGTTCATGACGGACGTGGGCGTGGTGCTGCTCACGGGCAACGGGCCGTCGCCGAAGGATGGCGGGTGGGCGTTCTGCTCGGGGGGAGATCAGCGCATCCGGGGCAAGGACGGCTACAAGTACGAGCCCGGTGAAGAGGCAGCGGATCCGGCGCGGCTGGGGCGGTTGCACATCCTGGAGGTGCAGCGGCAGATCCGCTTCCTGCCCAAGGTGGTGATCGCGGTGGTGCCGGGCTGGACGGCGGGAGGCGGGCACAGCTTGCACGTGGTGTGTGACATGACCATCGCGAGCAAGGAGCACGGGATGTTCAAGCAGACGGACGCGGACGTGGCGAGCTTCGACGCTGGCTACGGCTCCGCGCTGCTGGCGCGGCAGGTGGGGCAGAAGCGGGCGCGGGAGATCTTCTTCCTGGGCCAGTCCTACACGGCGGACGAGGCGTTCCAGATGAATGCCATCAACGCGTCGGTGCCGCACGCGGACCTGGAAAAGTTCTCGCTGGAGTGGGCGGCGGAGATCAACACCAAGAGCCCCACGGCCATCAAGATGCTGAAGTATGCCTTCAACCTCCCGGACGACGGGCTCGTGGGCCAGCAGCTCTTCGCGGGAGAGGCCACGCGCCTGGGGTACGGCACGGAGGAGGCACAGGAAGGCCGCGACGCGTTTGTCCACAAGCGGAAGCGTGACTTCAAGCGCTTCCCCTGGACGTACTGAGCAAGGTTATCCTTGGCCTCCTCGGGGGGCCTGATGCGCCTGTCAAAATGGATGGTGGTGTCGGTCTTGCTCCCGCTATTGGCGGGGATGGGCTGCGCGCATGCTCCGGCACCAGCCCCACGCTTCCATGTCATCGCGGAATCCGCGGAGGGCGTAGGGGCGTCGCTGGCCACAGGGGGCGCAGGGGCACGGGATTGTCAGGCCGAGCACGAGTCATGCTTCCGGGATTGCTGGCAGAAGAGTCGCCCTCCGTATCCGCACAAACACGACGAGTGGTACTACAAGCGGTGCACGGCGGGGTGCGGCAAGGCCTACAACGATTGTGTGGATGAGCAGGAGGAGACGACTCCTTCAGCACAGAAGCTGGAGTTCTCCAGTCTTCAACAAGCGCGTGAGTGGCTGCGTGAGCACAAGTCCGAGGTCGCGCTAGGCACCATGGTCGTCGTCGGGGGCACGGCTTTCATCCTCACCATTGGAGCGGCTGGAGCTTTGATCCTGGCGCCACTCGCCCTGTGAGCGGAATCATTCATGGCCTACAACTCAAACTTCGATGTCGATGCGGTGATGGCCGTCCTGGGAACGGTGGGTGAGCGATTCCAGGAGGGGACGCCAGAAGACGAGGCCCTCCGGATCGCCGCGGTGGCCTTGCTCTACATTCGTGACCGCGAGCAGTTGGCGGACTACCGAGAGTACTTCCGGAAGTTCTTCGTGCCCGCGACGGAATCGGTCGTCGCGGTCCAGTCATTCCCGACGTCAGCGGAGGCCGACATCTGGCTGGCCCAGGGGCAGGGGAATGAAGGGGACCTCGTTCGTATCGCGGGAAAGGGCTTCCGGGTCATCCGCGAGCGGAAGGGGAGTGGACTGATGTTTCTGCGCACGCCCCTCCCCGATGAAATGACTCAAGTAGACGAGCCCTGAAGGGCTCAGATGTTGATGCGGGAGCTGACCGTCCGCACATCCAGGCCCAGCGCGGCGAACTGCGCCGCATGGGTCCGGAGCAGTTCCAACAGGCGGGGATGCAGGTCCTCCTCCTCGTTGGAGAGAATGAGCCCGTAGTTCGTCTTCGACAGCATCCAGGAGATCCATAGCATCTCCGTCGCCTCGTCCGGCTTCGGAGCGACGTCCAGGTCCTCCTCTGTCGGCAGCGTCCCTCCCTGGCCCCAGCGGAGGCCCAGGCACGAGTACAACACCTCGCCTGCGTCCTCCCACTGGAGGTTGTTCGCCCAGGCGTGCCGGAAGGTCGCGAAGAAGATGACGTAACGGCAGAGGCTCTTCAGCGCCTCCACCTCGCCGGCCTGCGGCGTGTCCGTCCAGGTCACCGCGCTCACGGCCTTGGGCGGCGGCTCCGCTGCCTTCGTGTCCAGGTCCATGCGTTCGGAGCGCACGAACCACGCTGCGTCCTTCCCCGGCACCTTCGCCCTCAAGTAACGGCAGACAAACGCAGGCGCCGAGTGCGCGACGAGGTCATCCGAGAACCTGCGCACCTCCCGCCACTGCGCTTCGAGCTCCGCCCCATGCTCCGTGAAGAACGCATCGATGTGCTCTCCCAGCAGCCGCCAGAAGAGCTGCCCGGCCTGGGCATACCGGTGGCCTTCACAGACAGGCATCGCGGGCGCGAAGCCCTTCCAATCATAGCTGCCCATCAGGTGTTCCAGCCGCTTGTTGATTCCGTGCTCCGTCAAGGCACTCGCGCGCGTGATGTATCCCGTGGGTCCCACCAGGAAGCCGCTCGCCGCATGGTTGATCAACACCACCTCCCGCAGGTGGGGCATCAGCAACCAGCGCAAGGGATTGCGCCGCAGGTTCCTGCTCGCGGCGATGGCATACTGTTCGACGTTGAAGTGGCATTGCCCCAGGTGATTGCCCAGCTCCGTGTCCAGCGTCGCGCTCACCCGTGCCATCCGCTTGGCGGCCTCCCAGTCCGCGCCATCCGCGGGCGTGAAGGTTCTCCGCGTCACCGGTGAACCCGGCGCCGTGGCTCCTGGCTCGCGCAGCCCCAGGATGATGCGCACGGGCAGCAGCCGGCCTTCCACGAGCCGCAGCCGCACGTCCACGTCGGGCAGGCAGTGGATGCCGTCCTGCTCATAGGCATTCCACGGGTGGTAGAGCCGGAACGCCTGCGCATCACCGGGCGCCTCGGGGTCCCGGTCCAGGATGGTCGAGAACATGCCGTTGAGCAGGCGTTCGCCAAAATAGGCATCACTCCGGGTCGACCCGGGGGACTCCCGCTCCAGCCGGATCGTCGTTGCCTCCGGGTAGTCCGCCTGGATCTTCGCGAGGCTGGGCGCCTGCCCCAGACGCCCCTGAAGCAGATGCTGTCGTTTGACGAGCTCGATGGGCGCGACGGCCTTCAGCATCGCCAGGGACCGTCCCGGCGCATACGCCGTCGGAGGGGTGCCTTCCTCCACCACGAGCAGCCGCGCCAGCGGCGTCGCCGGGTCGTATTCCCAGTAGGGCACCCGCACCGTGCCGAAGTCGTGATGGAGCCAACCGTGGTCGTCGGGCCCCCGCTCCGAACCGATGCGCCTCCAACTCTCCACCACCCGTCCATCCTTGCGGAACGTGTGCTGGGGTTCGAAGTAGCGCAGCTCCAAATCCGGAACGTCGTCTTCACCCGCATCCGCGGGGTCGTACCGGATTGCGAACGCCCCTTCCGCGTCCGTGAAGCCCTCTCCCAGGAAGTCATCCGGCGTGCCCAGGTCCCGGTCCCACAGCTCCACCTTCACGTGGTGCAGCGGAATGGCCCCCTGGGGACCGTCCTGCTGGAAGACGAGGCGGCCGGTGGCGACGGCGGGGAGGGTGGCGCTCTCCCTCGACACGCGAGGGGCTCGGACGCGCGAGGCCAGCTTGCGGCTGAGCGCGAGCCGCTGCGGCAGGTCGAGGCCCGCGTACCACCGGGCCAGTTCCTCGGGTTCCAAGAGGTCAGGTTCTTGGGATTCAATGCCCAGGGAGGACTTCAGGCGGCGCCAGGCTGCGAGCATCATCCCAGGGCCTCAATCCCAAACATCGCCGGGAAGCCTCCCCAGGGGGGCACTCCGGAATCGCTTTCATGACATGGACTGTGTAGGGCGGGGATCATCTCACCCGGACGCTAGCATGGCTTGCAGGTCCCAGATTCGCCGGCCTACCGTGAGGCCCCCGTGGTAGTGGGGACCCCATGAATGCCGAGTACACGCTAACGATTCGCACGAGCTCACGGCTTGGCGCGGGGACCAACGCCGCGATCTCCGTCGTCCTCGTGGGCACCCAGGGCGAGAGCGCTCCCCAGAAGCTGGACAAGCGCTTCCACAACGACTTCGAGGCCGGCGTGGAGGACTCCTACACGGTCAAGACCCACGACCTGGGCGAGCTGCTCCTGCTCCGCTTCTCCAACGCCGGAGGCGTCGCGAGCGATTGGCTGCTCGACTCCGTGCGCGTCACCGCCGGTGAAAAGAATTGGTTCTTCCCACACCACCGGTGGGTGCTGGGCCATTCCACGTCCGAGGTCCTCGAAGGCACGGCGCGGCTGTCCCACCAGGTCCGCAGCGAGCGCGAGGCCTCGGCCCGGCTGGAACAGCTCCAGGCCCGCCAGCGGATGTATGGCTGGCGTGCGGCGGAGGCGACCGCCGGGCTGCCTGGCGCGCTCGACATCAGCGAGGCGCGTCCGCTCCCGAAGGACGAGCTCTACCGGGGGCTGGTGGATGGCAACTACGAGGTCGTCATCGCCAAGACCCTGGCGGCCATCAAGCTGAACATGCCTGTGCTGAGCAAGGCCTGGAACGGGCTGGTGGACATCTTCGACTTCTTCAAGGGCATCGAGCTGCCCCAGCTCGCCAACCGGTGGAAGGACGACTACGAGTTCGCGCGGCAGGCCGTCCAGGGCATCACCCCCGTCCACATCCAGAGCATCACCGCGCTGCCCCAGGGCCTTCCGCTCGCGGACGCCGACCTGCACGGCCTCCTGGCACCGGACACCTCGCTGGCCCAGGCGCTGGAGGCGAAGCGCCTCTTCCTGCTCGACTTCGAGATCCTGGACGACGTGCCGATGTTCCGGAAGGTCGACAAGGAGGGCGTCGAGGAGCGCCGCTGGTCGCCCGCGTCCCGGTGCATCCTGTACCTCGACGACACCTGGCAGCTCCGGCCCCTCGCCATCCAGCTCGGCCGGGACCCCGAGCAGGATCCGGTGTTCACGCCCAATGACAGCCAATACGACTGGCTGGCCGCGAAGATCTACGTCCGGTGCAGCGAGGGGAACACCCACCAGATGGTGGGGCACGCACTGCGAACCCACTTCGTGGCGGAGCCCTTCGTCATGGCGACGATGCGCAACCTCCCGGACCCGCACCCCGTCTACAAGCTGCTGCGCCGCCACTTCCGCTACACCCTCGCCATCAACGAGGGGGCCCGCAAGGGGCTGCTCGCCGAGGGCGGCGTGTTCGACGACATCATCGCCACCGGCGGCCCCGACAAGGGCCACGTGTTCCTGGGCAAGAAGGGGTACCAGCGCTGGAAGCTGACGGACAACAAGCCGCGCCCGGACATCGAGCGCCGCGGCGTCCTCGACCCGGCGGTGCTTCCGCACTATCCCTACCGTGACGACGCACTGCCCTTGTGGGACGCGTTCGAGGAGTACGTCGGCGGAGTGCTCGGACACTTCTACAAGTCCGACGCGGAGCTCGTGAACGACGCTGAGATGCAGCGCTGGTGGGCAGACCTCACCACGCACGGGCTGCCCGTGGAGAAGCTGCCTTGCACGGAGCTGAAGCGCGTCTCCGACCTGGTGGACATGCTCACCACCGTCCTCTTCACGGTCAGCGTCCAGCACGCCGCGGTGAACTACCTCCAGTACGAACACTACGCCTTCGTGCCGAACGCGCCCCTGTGCATGCGCAAGGCGCCTCCGACGAAGAAGGGCCTCATCGGCCCGGATGACATCGTGGAGATGATCCCCTCCAAGTCCCAGATGCTCTGGCAGGTCTCCATCGGCCGGGCGCTCTCCAGCTTCGGTGACGACGAGGAGTACCTGCTCCACGAGGGCGGCTGGTACGAGGAGTACTTCACCGAGCCGGAGGTCCTCGCGATCCGCGACCGCTTCCACGCCCGGCTGCGCGCCCAGCGCGACGCGGTGAAGGCCCGGAACGCGAAGTGCGAAGTGCCCTACACCGTCCTGCAGCCCGACCGGATCCCCTGCGGCATCACCGTCTGAGACGTCTGGAGAAGATGCCCATGCCCAACCTGCTTTCCCGCGGTCTCTTCAACCTGTTCTTCGGCTCCAGGCGCAAGCCGTTCGCGGCCCTGCCCGGGCCGCAGCCCGGCGTGCTCGGCACCGCGGGCGACTTCCTGGGCCCCCAGCCCTGGGACGTCTGCGCGCGGTATGGCCGCGAGTATGGCGGCGTCACGCTCATCTGGATGGGGCCCAGCCCCGGCGTGGTGCTCAATGATCCCGCGCTCATCGCGGAGGTGCTGGAGTCCCCCCGCCGGATGGAGTTCGAGAAGGGGAACATCAGCGAGCAGGTCCGGCCGACGGTGACGGATGACACGGTCTTCATCGCGAAGCTGAGCGAGGACTGGGCGGAGAAGCGCAAGCTGGAGCCCATGGAGCAGCCGTGGTCCCCGGAGTGGCTGGCTGCCCAGGTGCAACCGATGCAGACGGCCATCGCCGAGTCCGTGGAGGCCCTGCTCGCGGAGCCGTCCCTGGACTACACCGCCGTGCTGCGCCGGCTGACCTTCGACGCCTTCGCGGTCGCGGCGGTCGGTGAGAAGCTCCCGTCCTCCGTGTTCGATGACTTCCTGCTGCTCGCCAAGGGCGCGGACGCCCGGATCCAGGCGAAGCTGCCGTTGAAGTTCGTCTCGCTGCCCAAGGGCTTCGCGGAGGCCAAGACGCGCTTCTACGGGCACTTCGCCGACCGGGTCCGCGCGGCGCGCAAGAGCCCCAAGCCCCACGCGGTCGACCTGCTGTCGTGGACGCTGCGCGAGACGCCCGGTATCGATGAGCAGGTGCTGGCACACCTGCTCGGGGGCGTCTTCTACGGCGGCGTCTTTTCTTCGAGCACCACCCTGGTCGGCGCGTTCCACCAGCTCCAGAAGTACCCCGACGCCGAAGCACAACTCGCGACCGAGGCCGCCACGCTGGCCGAAGGCGCGCTGACGTTCGAGAAGCTGAGTGGCGCGCAGTGGATCGAAGCCGTGGCGTATGAGTCCCTGCGGCTCCTGCCCGCGGTCCGTGTCTTTACCCGCACGCCGTCCGCCGACGCGCAGCTCGCCGGAGTCATGTTGCCCGCGGGTTCGATGATCATGATCTCGAACCAGCACCTGCACCGGGACCCCGAGCACTGGACCGACCCGGAAGGCTTCCACCCCGCGCGGTGGCTGGACGGCGGCGTGGCGCGGGATCCGCTCGGGAGCGGCCACTTCTTCCCGTTCGGCCGTGGCCCGCGTGCGTGCGTGGGAGGGGCCTTCGCGATGGTGTTCCTGCAGACGGCGCTCGCGACCATCGCCGCTCGCGTGAAGGCCCACGTCGATTCGACGGAGCCTTTCGAAGAGGGGTTCTTCTTCGGCGTGGTCCTCCCCAAGGGCGTCACCGGGAAGCTCATCGCGCGCCATCCCCAGGCGGCGCGGGCCGCACCGGCTGTTCTCACGGCGTGATGCGGCCGCGTTGCCTCACCGGCAACGCCCGCCGTGGAGTCGTAGCTCCAGAGGCAACATGCGAAGGACCACGGCCCCCTCGCTCCCGAGGCGCGGCGCCGTGGTCCCGGACTTGAAGAGGGCTCCGGGTGCCACCTCGCCCCACGGAGCTCAACGCATGAGACGCATCCCACCTTCATTCCACTTCAACCTTCGACCAGGCCTGGGCGGGCTGCTCGTCGCGGCCTCGCTGTTCGGGGTGACCGCGGAAGCCGCCGCCCTCAAGGTCATGCCGATGGGGCTTGGCACGGGCACGGTCACCGCTTCTGGAATCGCCTGCACCAGTACGGGCGGCGACTGTGACGAAACCTATCTGGCGACCGCCTCCGTGACGCTCACCGCCGCGCCCACCGGGGGCTCCACCTTTGGCGGCTGGAACACCGACGCGGACGCGGACCCCCTCTCCGCTCCGGATTGCTCCGGGGCGGCGCTGAGCTGCACCCTGACGATGGGCGTGGCGCGGTCGGTGAAGCCTGTCTTCCACCTTCCGGCGGGCACCATCAATCCGCTCATTGCTGCGAACCCGAACGCCATCACGCCGGAGGAGATCGCGTCGTACCTGAGCAATCCCGCCAACGCCGCCACGAACACCGTGGCCCGCTTCATCAGCGCGCTGCCCGTCCAGTACAAGCAGAGCGCGATCCTGATGTCGCGCTCGGAGAGCTTGCAGACGGGGACCGCGGAGCATCCGCGCATCCTGCTCTCGAGTCAGAACGCGCGGTCCGTCTTCTCCATCGGGCCGGTGCCGCACGCGTCGTACCCGGGCTCGCATCCGGACGTCATCGAATACATGCAGTGGGATGAGGCCACGAAGAACTTCCGCTTCCACGAGATCATCCTCACGGCCATCCCGGCGATGGGCACCATTCCTCCTCGCTCACGGCACATCGAGAAGGACGACGTGAAGTGCTCGAGCTGCCACTCCACCCGGAACGTGCTCAACAGGACGGGCATCCCGGGCACGGACGGCTTTCCGGTGGGCGTCATCAAGACGAAGAACAAGCCCAACTGGGACCCGTATGACAGCTGGGGTGGGATGCTCCCGTTCAACCGGGACCGGCTGTACCAGGGCTCGGTGGACACAACCGCGTTCCGCAAGCTCTACAACCCCTGGACGTGGCGGGCCAACCCCGCGATCCGCCAGTTGGTCGAACAGCTGAGGTTGCAGCCTCCAGGGCTTCCGGCGGGCAATGCCAACATCATCACCCGCTACCGCGGCGGCGCGAACGACGGCACGCCCCGGTTCTCCTTCGACACGTCACCCCCCGTGACGACGGAGCCGGCCCCGGTGGGCTCTCCCGGCTCGTCGACCGCGTATGCGTTCAATGGAGTCGTGGGTCTGGGCCTTCCCACGGCCGTCCCTCGTGGAGGGACCTTCATCACGCTGTACCATCTGTCGGCGGTGGGTGGGTCCGAGGGGCGCGGCATCCAGCTCTTCGACCTCCTTGGCGGACTGGACGGCGACCTCAACCAGCGCAGGATCGCGGACGAGCTCGCGAATCACCGCTGGGCGACCGGCAGCGTGTTCGTCGATCCGCGTCCGGTGGCCCTGGCCATCTCGAAGGACTGCCTCATCATCAACTCGGCGCTGAACACGGTCGAGAGCTCTCCACCGGGCCTGGCCGTCGACCTCTCGTTCTTCACGGCGCGCAACGGCATGGGCATCAACGCCGTGCGCGCCGACACCGAGTCGCGCACGAAGAGCGTGCCGCGCAGGAAGGCGGACATCCAGCGGTTCAACCTCGACCGGACGGGGGACGTGTACGTGAGCACGAGCGGGCCGTCGGTGAACGGCCTCATCCCGCAGTACGGCGGCACGACCACCGCGTCGACGGACACCTCGCTCGCCCGGCTCCGGCGCGAGGTGTTCCGCCGGCCCATCGATGCGGGCGGCGCCGACGCGACGGTCATGGGCGGCATGCTGGTCGACCGCGAGCTCTACGGCATCAACACGACGCCGGTCGCCCTGTATCGCTACTTCCTCGAACCGCTGGGTGTCTCGGTCGACAAGTGGTCCATGGGAGTGCGCGGGCGGTCGCGCGCCTATGGCTTCGCCGACGTGTTCGACTCGTACAAGGACACCCTCGAACAGGCGCTCGAGGACAGCCTGACGGCGGATCCGATCCCGGGTCTCGCGGCGCCTTTCGCCTGTTCCGCCTTGATTCCTGCCGTGAATGCCACGCTCTCGTCGCTGCCCGCGGTCGCGGCGGTTCCGACGTACACGGACGTGCAGCGAATCTTCAACAAGGGCTGCGTCGAGTGCCACGGTGGGCTCGACTATCCGCCGTACGCGAACTACGGGACCTTCCTGAACCTCGCCGAGAACCAGAGCACCCCCGGCGTGAGTCCGCTCACGCAGCCGCACGGCATCGCGGTGACCTACGCCAGCAGCCTGATGGGGCCCCTGTATGACCGGATCACTCGCACGTCGGAGGCTTGCCCGTTCGGCATGATGCCGTGTGGTGGGCCGCCGCTGAGCAAGGTGGACATCGAGACGATCCGCCGCTGGATTGTCGGGGCGAACCCCTCCACCTGGGGTGACCCGCATCTCACGACGATGGACGGCGTGCGCTACGACTTCCAGGGCGCCGGCGAGTACGTGCTCCTCCGCGACCCGGGACTGGAGATCCAGGCGCGTCACACTCCCATCCAGACCGACCAGCCCGTGGGGCCGGACGACCACACCGGGCTGACCGCCTGTGCGAGCCTGACGACGGCGGTGGCCGTCCGGGTGGGCCCGCACCGCATCACGTACCAGATGAACGTCGAGCGGCCGGAGTTGCTGGAGCTGCGCATCGATGGGAAGCCCATGCAGCTCGGCACGGAGATCCTGCTGCCCGCGGGTGGGCGGATCACCGCGACGCCCGCGTCCGGTGGCATCCAGATTGAGTCGCCGGGCGGGACGCGCATCATCATCACCGTCGATTGGTGGGCGCACTACCACGTCTGGTACATGAACGTCGGCGTGCAACAGTCGCGCGCCACGGAGGGCCTGCTGGGCACCATCGCCCCGGGGAACTGGTTGCCGGCGCTGCCGGACGGAAGTGTCCTGGGGGAGCGCCCGACGGACCCCTCCGATCGCCACGTCGCCCTGTACGAGAAGTTCGGGGACGCCTGGCGGGTGACGAAGGACACGTCGCTGTTCGACTACGCCTCCGGGTTCTCCACCGAGTCGTACACGCTCCAGAGCTGGCCGGAGTACAAGGCGAGCTCGTGCCGGGTCGACAAGCAGCTGCCCGGGATTCCCGTCGCGGAGCCGCTGAAGCCGATTCCACTGGAGGAGGCCGAGCGGTACTGCCAGGACGTCGCGGACGAAGTGCGCCGCCGCGACTGCATGCACGACGTGGCCGCGACCGGCGAGCCAGGCTTCGCCAAGACGTTCGTGCTGGCCGGGAAGGTCGAAGGCAACCTCAAGCCCGGTGTGCCGGGGCTGGTGGTCCCGAAGGAGAACGATGTCTCCTCCGCGACCGCCTCCTTCAGGTGGGAGGGCACCTACGACAAGGACGGGGACACCGTCCTCTACCGGCATTGTATCTGGAGTGTGGACTCCGCCTTCACCTACCGGGCGTGCGCTTCGAAGCCGACGCAGGAGCTTGCGAGGACGGTGACGCTGACGTCCGGCAAGGACTACTTCTGGAAGGTCATCGCCGAGGACGGGAAGGGCGGCAGCACCGAGAGCACCACCTGGCGTCTGACCGCGAAGTAGTCGCCACGGTGGGATGAGAAGGGGCCACCTCCACGCGCGTGGGGGTGGCCCTTTCCGTTGCCAGGAATCACGGCTTCTGGAGGAGGCCCTCTCGGCGGCGCCGACTCCCCAGGATGTCGCGAAGGAGTGGGAGTGAGGCCGAGCCCTACCGCGGTTGGGTGAAGTAGGCCTTCAGCACGCTCGCGACGCCGGAGATGGAGAAGAACACGAGGAGGACCGTGAAGAAGACGAAGAGCCTCTGATTGAGGCCCATGCCCACGGCCATGTGTTGTTCCGGCGCTTCCGCCAGGTAGAGGATGTCGACGGGAGAGCCTGGGAGCCGCTTGGAGGCCACCGAGGACGCCTCCTGGAAGCTGCCGCGGAGCTCCGAGCCCTCCGGCGGACGGAAGGCGTAGTAGACGGTGCTCGGCTTGCTCTGGACCTCCCTGACGCTGAGCACCGTGCCCTGTGCGTGCAGCCCGTGCTGCTCCAGCCGCGCGGCCATGCCGCGGTAGTGGACGAGGACTCCCAGCATGATGGCGGGGACTCCCAGGAAGGCGGCCAGGACGCTGACCAGGATCGTGAGACTCATGGTGTCCTCAAGATTGCGTGGGGGCGGAGGTCGAATCAACCACCGATGACACCGGCCCGGCTGGCTCGTGCTTGACGTGCTGACCCTGTCTTATTCCATTGGCACGGCACCCAGCGCCTGTTGTGGCGCCAATCCCAGCTCCCCAATTGAATTCTGATCTGGCGCGCGGTACTTGGACTCAGACGCGTGAAGCCGCTGGATGCGCCGTGGATTCAATCTTTCACATCGTGCAAGGGAATGCGAAGCCATGAGCTACAACAAGACACCGCATCTACCTGCCCTGCTGTTCATGATGGGTGTCCTTGGCGCCGGGTGTCTCCCGGAGGGAGAGCTGACGGAGGCCGAGCGCGACCTTCGTCCCGCAGCGGCAGCGCTCGCATGCGAGCCTGGGACCACGACGACGGCCTGGGCAACGAGCTGCCCGACCTCGCCGCCGGCCTGCACTCCGGGCACGTGGACGGCGGGCGGACCGGATCCGGACCACACGAACTTCAGTCTGGTCAGGGAGTCCGCCCACTTCGCCATCTACTCGGATGAGGCCATCACCAGCACCACGGCCCAGGCCGCGCTCGACACGCTGGAGAACACCATCTGGAAGGCCTACTTCGGGTCGCCCATCTTCTTCAGGGAACCGCTCTGCAACCTGACGAGCAAGACCAAGGTCAGCGTCCACGTCCACTCCAACTGGGGGCTGTCCGGTGGTGCCTGGAGCGCGACGCGGATGGGGATGTGGATTGGCCCTGGCGCGCTCAATGACCACTGGGGGCTGGCGCACGAGTTCATGCACGCCGTGCAGAGCGTGAGCGGCGGTATGTCGTGCAACCAGTCCAACACTTGCGGGTGGATCTACGAGAGTCACGCCAACTTCATGCCGCACCAACTCCCCGAGTACCGCACCGAGGTGCACTGCTCGGAGATGGCCGTGAACGCCCCCCACGTGTACCTGGGCTCGACGCGGGACCGCTACTGCAACTGGCAGTTCATGGAGTTCTTGAAGGACAAGCATTGCTACAGCGCCGTCAATGACATCTGGACGAGCAGCCCGAGCAACGACCCGTTCTCGCAGATCATGAAGACGCGGGGCTGGAACATCAGCCAGCTGAACGACTTCTTCGGCGAGTGGGCCCTGCACAACGTGACCTGGGACTACAAGGATCCGCCCCCCACCAGCGGCGGCAACCAGGGGCCGACCTATCGCGCGAAGTACGGCGCCATCACGAGCAAGACGCGCCCCGAGCGGCGCCTCCGGTTGACCCAGCTCCAGCCGCTGGATGCGGCCTCCGTGACGAACCGGCGGTTCGTGACGCCGGACGGCTGGGCGCCGCAGCGCTGGGGCTACAACATCGTGAGGCTCTACCCGGAAGCAGGTGCCACGAGCGTGACCGTGACCTTCCGTGGCGTCACGCAGAGCGGCGCGGACTCGGATTGGCGCTGGGGCCTGGTCGCCACGGACAGCGCCATCACCACGCCGCGCTACAGCCCCCTCCAGCGCGGAGCGGATGGCGAGCTCCACTTCTGCGTCAACTCCGGAGAAGCGCTGTTCCTGGTCGTCGTCGGGACCCCTTCGGTGCAGAAGCAGATTGTCTGGGACCGGGCGTACAACACCCTCCACCGCTATCCGTGGATGGTGCAGCTCGCGAATGCCTGGCCCGAGGGGTTCAGGAGCGGCACGCGGGACGCCTGCCCTTCGGGAACGCAGCGTCATTCAAACGGCGGCGGCTGCGTCATCAGCGGCGTGCCGTCGAGCGTGTACGTCGGTCCCGATGCGCAGGTGCTCGGCGGAACCGTGAGTGGCTCGGCGCGCATCGACGACCACGCCGTGGTCCTGTCGGGCAACGTCTCCGGCGGCACCGTCACCGGCCTCTCCGTGCTGACGAACGGCTTCAGCGTGAGCGGCTCGGCCAGGGTCGCCGCCACCTTCTACCCACTGGGCTTCTACGAGGGCCAGCAGTCGGTGTCGGGCACGGCGCAGCTCATTGGCGACCTCGAATACCGGGGCGTCGGCCTGAACAAGACGAGCGGCACCTACTTCGGGTTCGTCGATCCGAACACCCCTGCCGCCTCGAACACGACGGACGTCACGCTCGCGCCGCCCTACGCCTGGCGGCCGTAGCGCGGCGCCGGGCTGGAGACAAGGACTCGACGGACCGACGAATCCTTCGGAGATTGCGCCCCTGCGTGCCTTTGCGCAGGATGCGGAATGCGACAAGTCCTTCGAAGCTGCATCCCGGCCGCGGCACTCCTCTGGGCCTTCCTTGCTCCCGGTTGCGGAAAATCCGGGTCAGAGCCGCTCCCGGGGGACGGAGGAGTCGTCGCACGGGATGGCGGCGACGGGGAGGATGGCGGCCCCGTCATCACGCCTGACGCGGGCGGAATCGAACCCGGCCCCATCGACGCCATCATCGCCGCCATGCCCGAGGGCTCCTGGAAGGAACTGCCCGACACGCAGATGGCGGACGTGTGCCCCCAGCCGTACTCCAGCTACCCGTGCGAAGCGGTGATGATTGCGTGGAGCGGCGGAGCGTACGACTCGCTCCGGGACCGGCTGGTCGTCTGGGGCGGCGGTCACGACGACTCGGCGTACAACAACGTGTTCACGTTCGACCTCGCGTCGATGAAGTGGAAGCGCTGGACCGACCTTCCGACGGGCATGACCGGCAACAGCGTCACTCCGGTGATGCGCGACAAGCGGGTCGAGACGTGCGGTCTCTACCCCTCCGTCGCGTCACTGGACATCCCCGACGCGGGCCTGGGCCCCTCCGGCTACGTGCGCCACGAGCTGTGCGACGACCCGAGCATCCGCTCGCAACTGGACTCGCAGCAGCCGCGAAGCGCGCACACCTACGGCAACATCGCCTTCAGTGCGGCGACGGGTCGCTTCTACGTGCTCGGTTCCGTCGGTTCCTATCCCAGCGGTCAGGCCGGCGCTCCACGGGTGATGGGCTTCGACTTCGCGACCGCACGCTGGGCGCGCGGCGCGAACAACCCGGTCCTCGACTACGGCGCGAGCGCCGCCGACGCGCGAGGCCACCTCTGGTACGTCGGACCGAAGAAGCTTCACGAGTACGACCCGGTCGCCGACACCTGGACCGCACACGCGCCGGACGGAGCGGGCTTCTATTACGCGGGCGCGGCTGTGGACACGAAGCGCGACATCCTCGCGCTGGTCCGTGAGGGAGCCACCGTTTCGACCTACGCGCTGAACGACGCTGCGAAGACCCACGCCACGGTGACGACCACGGGCTTGAGCGAGCCGGTCGGCGGAGCGCCCGGACTCGCGTACTCGCCGGTGCTCGACCGGTTCATTGCGTATCCGGGCGGTCGCAGGCTGGCGATACTGGATTTGCAGACCGCAAGATGGGTGGAGGTCAGCGGCACGGGCGACGACCCGGGCCCGCCGGCTTCGAACGGCACCTATGGCCGGTTCCGCTACAGCCCCGCGCGCAACGTGTTCGTCGTCGCCAACAGCACCCGGCGCAACGTGTTCATCTGGAAGCCGCCCACGACGGCGCCGTAACCGTCAGGCCTGTTTCAACCCTGCGCGGTGCTGGGCCCGCAGGGCATCTGCTATGGATGCTCCACAATGACGCTCTCTCTCCTCCACCGGGTCGCCGGTGTCCTCGTCCTCTCCCTGGCGTCCATGGCCTGCTCCACCGGCCCGCGGCCCACGACGATCGCCTCCGGCGCAGAGACGCGTGCGCAGCAGGCCGTCGTCGATGGCGTACCGGTCACCTACCACGTGTTCGGCAGCGGACCGGTCGTCATCGCGCACCCCGGCGGGCCGGGTGGAGAATGGGGCTACCTCCGCATGCCGGAGGTGGAGCAGGTCGCCACCGTCGTCTACATCGAGCCGTTCGGCACGGGTGTCTCCGGCAGGCTCGCCGATCCCAATGGCTACACCATCGAGGCCTACGTCAAGGCGGTGGAGAGCGTGCGCGCGGCCCTCGGCGTGGACCAGGTGGTGCTCCTCGGCCATTCGCACGGTGGCTTCGTCGCTCAGGGCTACGCGCTCACGCACCCTGCGCACCTGCGCGGACTCATCCTCTACGACACGTCGCCAGTGACGGGCGGCGAGCTGGGCAGCGACATCATGTCGAACCTCGAGTGGTTCGAGCATGAGCCGTGGTTTGCCGAGGCCAAGGCCGGCTTTGCGACCTTCAGCGAAGAGAAGACCGACGCCGACGCCACCGCCGGCATGAAGCGTACGATGCCTTTCAGCTTCGCCGACTGGACCCACCGCAGCCACGAGTTCGCGGCTTACCGGGCGCAGGCCCGCATCTGGATCGGTCCACGGCAGACGGTGCCACCAGAAGGTGGCGCGTTCAGTACCGAGGAGACGAGCTTCGATGTGCGTCCCCGGCTGCATGAGATCTCGGCGCCCACGCTCATCCTCGTGGGCGCCAAGGACGCCATCTGCTCTGAGAAGATGGCGCGCATGGCCCAGGCGGGAATCCAGGGCTCGCGGCTCGTCGTGCTCGCGCACAGCGGTCACATGGGTCACCTCGAGGAACCCGCGGAGCACAGCCGCGCCATCCGCGAGTTCCTCGCGACGCTCGCGCCCTGAGCGCTCACCCTCCGTGATGGATGGGGGAGGGCTGCCCGCCCTCGCGGCGCTCCTCCGCCCGGACTGCCTCGGAGGAGCGCGTGGGGCGCGTGTCCCTACTGCACCAGCCGGCGGATGTCGCCGCAGGCGATGTAGGAGCTGCCATTGGCCATGGTGATGATCTCGTCCACCACGTAGAGGACGTTCTCCTCGCGGATGTCGCGGGGGAAGCGGATGTTGAGATCCGGGTCGTATCCGTCGGACACCACGCGGGCGCGCAGCTTGCTGCCCTCCTTGACGCACTGGATGATGACGCCCGTGCCCACGCTGGTCGTCGTGGGCAGGTCCGCCGCCGAGCTCGCCGTCACCTTCGAGGCCGTGGGCTTGCCCTTGTTCGCTGGGGCCGCCCCCTGGCTCCGCGCCGGCCGGTCCTGTCCCGGCACCGCCAGCCGCTTGATGTCTCCCACCACCCGGTAGAAGGTGCCGTCGCCGGACGTCTCCAGCTTCTCCACCACGTAGCGCACGCCCTCCTCGCGCATGCTCCGGGGGAACTGCACGTTGAAGCTCGTGTCATGACCCGGGGAGACGGTGTGCACGCGCAGCTTGCCGCCCTCGCGCACGCACTCCAGCACGATGCCCCTGCCCGCGTCGCTGACGGCCTCCAGGCTGTCCGCCGAGCCTCCCGCCGTCCCACGCAGCGCCAGGTCCCCACGGTTGCGCGTGCCCGCCTGGTACGACTGGTCCCTCAGCTCCTTGCGGATCACCGCGTCGTACGTGCGCGACTCCATCCGCTGCGCGTAGTGCGCCAGTTGCTCCACCTCCTCGGACAGCTCGTAGGACGCCTTGTCCAGGAGCAGTGACAGCTCGGAGATGACCTCGCGCAGACGCCGGGAAGCCGAGGACAGGTCCCCCTTGTCCGCCAGCTCGATGGCCTGATCCTTCACGCGCGCGATGCGCAGGCGGCTCGTCTGGGCCAGCACGTGCTTGTCCGTCGCCGACGCCGCCGACTCCGCGGCCGGGGCCAGGTGCGCGAGGATGGGCACCTCGCCCGTCAGCTCCCGCACGCGCCCTTCCACCACCACCTGCGCCCGGAACATCAGGGTGGCAAGCGCCACCGGCCCGGCCACCGACGGCGCCTCCACCGACAGCTCTGCCGCGAGCTGCCGCGGCTCCGTGGCGTACACGTCCCCCAACCCCACCGTCACCTCCTGGCCTTGCGCCGCGAAGCGGTAGCGGTTGAGCACGCTCGCCACCTTCACCGTGGACGCGGGCTTGATCACCACCTCCAGGTTCTGCGCCACCAGCGAGCCCAGGCCCTCCATCTCGATGCGGAACACCCCCGCGGCATCCTCGGGCGACTGGATGTAATAGAAGTGCCCCTCGCCGGCATTGGCCATGCCGATGAGCAGGTCCTCGTTGAAGTTGGCGCCGAAGCCCAGCGTCGTGGTGATGATGCCCGCACTGGATTTCTCGCGCGCCAGGTCGATGAGCTGGCCCGTGTCCTGGATGCCCGTGTTGGCCTTCCCATCCGTGAGCAGCAGCACGCGGTTGATGCGCTCGCTGGACAGCTGGCTCTTCACGTGGTCCACGCCCTTGAGCCACCCGCCACTCAGGTTGGTGCAGCCGCCCGCGCCAATCTTGGCGAGCACCTTGCCGATGGCCGCCTTGTCCGTGACCTTCACCGGGGCGAGCACCGTGGACACCGTGTCATCGTAGGTGACGATGGACAGCGAGTCCTCGGGAGCCATGCGCTCCACCAGCTCGTGCGAGGCCTTGATGGCGTTCTTCAGCGGCGCACCCGCCATGGAACCCGAACGGTCGATGACGAGCCCCAGGTTGAGCGAGCGCCGCGCGGACGCCGCGCCCCCCTCCGCCGAGAACGTCACCAGCAGGTCGACCTTGGACGACGTCCCCATGGGGAGCACGGGGTGACTGAGCGTGTACGTGGTCTTCAATGCGGAGCCTTTCGTAAGGGACGAAAGGCAGCCTATTCCAACCCCCTGTCACACGTCATGAGGGCCCGCCCCGGTTCGTGATGGCGCGCGAGCGCACGCACAAGCAGGTGAGAGGGGGGCGAGCGTAACGCTCCGGTGGGGGTGCTCCGTCCCGTGGGGGTGAAGACACTTCCCAGAGGAGGTGTACCCATGTCCATTCAAGAGATCCCCGGCTCGGAGCCGAGCCGGGAAATGAAAGGCGACCCCATCCTTCAGGAGGGCTCGCGAGGGCCGGCCGTTGTCGAACTCCAACAACTGCTCACGAAGGCGGGCTTCAGTGTGGGAAGCGCTGACGGAGTCTTCGGCGCGAAGACGAAGGCCGCGGTGGTGGCCTTTCAACGCTCGCACCAGTTGGTGGCGGATGGCATCGTCGGCGCCCGCACCTGGGCCGAGCTGAGAGCCCCCGTCGTCGTCGCGAGCGGGCTGCGCGCGAAGATTGTCTCCGAGGCGAACTGGGGCATCACGAACGCGGCGGGCATCCACTACCAGCAGGTGCGCCCCATCGACGGCCTCAACGCGCGCCATCAGCTGCCGCTCAACATCGACTGCTCCGGCTTCGTCACGCTCTGCTACAAGTGGGCGGGCGCCCCCGACCCCAATGGCCTGGACTACAACGGGCAGGGCTACACCGGCACGCTGCTGAGCTACCTGACGCCGGTCTCGTCATCCCAGATCAAACCCGGCGACCTCGTGCTCTGGCATCGCGGCGGAGCCGGCGAGCACGTGTCCCTGGTCCTCGAGCCCGGCAGCGACCCGCTGCTCGTGTCCCACGGCGCGGAGTCGGGCCCGTACACGGTCCGCTTCTCGGCCTCCAACCGAAGCCACGCGGGCGCGAGCGTGGCGTGGTTGATCCTCCCCTCGGTGGACGCGGCGAGAGCCAGGCCCATGCCAGAAGCACCTCAGTCGCGACAGGCACGGGAGAAGCAGGCGACGGGCAGGACCGACCCGGCGACCGAGGAGGTGCTGATGCCGGAGCCCGGCTCCTCACCCGTCAGGCATTGAGGGGGGCCCTGGGTCCACGGGGTCTTCGCATCGAGTCAGGCGCTGCGCGCCGCGCCGCCCTGCAGTGGAAGCTCGACGACGAACGTGGCGCCCTCTCCGAGCGTGCTCTCGGCCTTCACCGTGCCGCCCAGGGCCTCGACGATCTGCCGCGTGATGTAGAGCCCCAGGCCCAGTCCTCCATAATGGCGCTCGGACACCGCGCGCTCGAACTTGCCCCAGATGCGCTGGAGGTCCTCCGGCGCGATGCCGATGCCCTGGTCGTGGACCGTCAGCCTCGCGCGCCCGTCCACGGCCTCCACGCTCAGCGTCACCGGGTGGCCGGGGCCATACTTGACGGCGTTCGCCAGCAGGTTCGTCACCACCTGCTCCAGCCGTGAACTGTCCCAGGCGCCCAGCACCGGCGCGGGCGCGTGGAGGCGGACCTCGCAGCCCGAGTGCTTCACCTCGGTGTCGAAGCGCCCGGCCACGTCTCTCACCAGCGCCGCGAGGTCGCACTGCTCGGGTTCGAGCGTGAGGGCCAGCCGTCCCGCGCGGATGTTCGACACATCCAGCAGGTCGTTCACCAGGACGGCGAGCCGCTTCACCTGCCGCCGCATGACCTCCAGGTGGGGTGCGAGACGCCGGGCCATGGGGGAGTCCGGCTCGGCTCCGGCCGCGCGCGCGAGCGCCTCCAGCTTGAGGGCCAGGGGCGTCAGCGGTGTCTTGAGCTCATGGCTGGCGATGCCCAGGAACTCGTCGCGGGCGCTGACCGCCAGCTTCAGCTCCTCCAGGAGTCGCTCCCGCTCCTCTTCCGCCACCTTGCGCGCGGTGACGTCCACGCCCATCACCACGCCGTGGGTGATGTGGCCTTGGGCGTCGCGCACGGGCGTCGCGCTGTACTCGACGATGCCCCGGCTGCCGTCACCCCGGATGACGTGGACGGCCTCGGCCATGACCGGCACTCCGGAGGTGATGGCACGCGCCAGGGGCCACTCATGGGGCTCGTACGGCCGCCCATCGGCATGGAAGCCCGGATAGGCGCGGTACTCCTCCAGGTTCCTGGCGGGTTCGGCGGGGCCACGAATCTGTGCCTCCGCCTGCGCGTTGGCGAGGAAGAGTTTTCCGCTGGGCGCCTCCGCGATGTAGACGGAGTAGGGCAGTTGCTGCAGGACGGCCTGGAGGATGCTCCGCTCGTGCATCAACTGGCGGATGAGCTCCTCCCGCTCGGCCTCCACCCGGACGCGCTCCGTCACGTCCAGCGACGCGATGCTGAGGCTGGTGAGGCGGCCGGCCTCGTCCAGGACGGGCTGGTAGAACACCTCGAAGGTGCGCCCCGCGGTCCGGACGATGGCGGAGCAGGTCTCTCCCCGGAGTCCCCGCTGGAGGAGCTCCAGCACCTCGGGCTCGTTCGCGTACATCTCGAGGGCGGACCGTCCCACCACCTGACCCGGAGAGAGGCCCAGGCCCCGCAGCCCCTTGCCCTCGGACACGACGAAGCGGCCCTCGGCGTCGAGCACGGCGAGGACGAGCGGCCCGCTGTTGATGACGGTCCGCATCCGCTGCTCCGCCAGCACGAGCTGCTCCTTGGCCTCCCGCTGCTGGGTGACGTCGCGCGCGGAGGCATAGATGAGGCCCGTCTCCGGCACGGGCACGGCGTTCCAGGCGAGCCACTTCCACCCGCCCTCCCTGCACGAGACGCGGACGGTGAGACCGGGGCCGGCGACTCCCCGCTTCAGGGCGGCCAGCGTCTCCTCACCCCTGCCTCGGTCCTCCGGGTGGATGAAATCCAGGAAGGGCCGGGCGCGGAGCTCCTCCTTGCTCCAGCCCAGGATGCGCGTGAAGGCCGGGTTCACCCGCTTGAAGACGCCGTCCATGCCGGCGATGCAGAACATGTCCGGCGCCAGGCGGAAGAAGCGCTCGCGTTCCGCTTCGGCCTCCTTGCGCTCGGTCAGGTCCAGCACGAAGGTGGCATTCTGATTCGAGGCGGGCAGGCGGACGCTGCCCAGTAGGACGGGCACGCGACGGCCGTCCTTGCGCACGTACTCCTTCTCGAAGGTGCTCGTCACGCCGCGGGCTTCGATGTCCTCCACCGCCCGCTGCGTCACCGCGCGGAACTCCGGTGCGGTCATGTCCAGGAAGTTGATGCGGCCCGTCTCCAGGTCCTCGCGGCTGTAGCCCACGATGCGCAGGAAGGCGTCGTTGGCATCCAGGATGCGGCCCTGGTTGTCGCTGAACACGAGCCCGATGAGGTGGGACTCGAAGATGCTGCGGAAGCGCGACTCGCCGGCCGCGAGCTGCCGGGCCAGCGCCTCCGCGCGCTCCCGGGCTTCGTGCTCCTTGCGCAGGAGCGCTTCCCGCTCCCGCTCGGAGCGCTCCCACTCCTGGCTGGCGCGGGTGTTCCGCTCGAGGCGCACCATCAAGCACCGCAGCTCGGGCACATGGCCCTCGCAGGGTTCGCGCGGGAGCACCTTGGTGAGAAAGGGGAGCGCCTGCCCGTTCGCATCCAGGAACCGGAGCACGCCGCTGCGCCCGATCCGGCGGCGCGTGGCGTCCAGGAAGAGGCTCAGCGCGTCGTCGCGGTCCTCGGGGTGGAGGTGCCTGGCGAGGAAGTCCGTCTCGGTCCACCACTGCTCCAGCGGATGGCCGAGAATCCCGGCGGCATTCGGACTCACGTGCAGCAGTTGAAGCGTCACCGCGTCGGCGGTCCAGACGATGACCTCGAACTGCCGGGCCCAGTCGGAGAGGCCGCGCTCCTCGGTGCTGGCCTCGGCTGTCATCATTCCTGCTCCCCCTTTGAGCCTCCGCGCTCAGGCTCTCCGTTGATTCTAGGAATGGTCGACAGGGCGGGACGGAGGG
>NZ_RAWB01000279.1 GCF_003612055.1 Corallococcus llansteffanensis | reverse complement strand
GTATAAGAGACAGCGCCGCCTGACCGTCTGTCAGACGTCCATGGGATGACTCCGCGTCCCGGTCTCCCTTGACTCAGGGTGGAATAACGGTAAAGCCTGTGGATTGGGTAATTGCGGAAGAGTACAGTTAGCGCGTATATTCACAGAATCGCTGGATGCAGCGCACTTCGGGTTTCCCTCCGCGGTGTCACGGAAGGCAGGAGGCGAGCATGGCGGAAGGCAAGTTGAAGGCACTGGTGGTGGATGATGATCCACTCGTGCTCGAGCTGGTGGAGCGCTCCATCAGCCGCTACGGCTTCGACGTCACGACCACGCGCGCGGCGCTGGGCGTGGCGAACCTCATCCGCACGACCCAGCCGGACATCGTGCTGCTGGACGTGAACATCCCGGCGCTCAGCGGCGACCGCATCCTGTCGGTGGTCCGCCAGTTCGCGGGGCCGCAGACGCTCTTCATCCTCTACTCGTCCATGGATGAGTCGAAGCTGCGCGAGCTGATGCGGACGGCGGGCGCGGACGGCTACATCCCCAAGAGCGTCAGCGGTCCGGAGCTGGCCCTGAAGCTGTCGGGCATGCACCACAAGCACATGGCGTCCCGTCCCGTGGTCGCGTCCCAGGGCTCCTCCTCCCAGGCGTCGGCGACGTCCGGGTAGCCGCGGGCCGCTCCAAGGGCCTACGGCTCCAAGGGCCTACGCCTTCACGGGCGTGGCGTCCGGGGGGCCTGCCAGGGGCAGCTCGACGAAGAAGCGGGCGCCGTCGCCCACGGCGCTCCGCACGTGGATTCGGCCCCCGTGCGCCTCGACGATGTGCCGGGCGATGTGGAGGCCCAGGCCCAGGCCGCTCACCTCGCTCGCGGTGACGAGCCGCTCGAAGCGCTCGAAGATGCGGTGTTGATCCCCCGGAGCGATGCCGGGCCCGCGGTCCTCCACCTCCAGCACGGCGTGGTCGTCCCGGGCCTGGAGGCTGACCGTGAGCGGCGTGCCGGGCGCGTACTTGAGGGCGTTGGTCAGCAGGTTCGCGAGCACCTGCTCCAGCCGGACCCGGTCCCATCTCCCCACGAGCCCCGGCGCGAGCCGCAGCGTGAGCGTGTGGCCCGCTTCGGTGAACTGCTGCTCGAAGCGGTCCACCACGTCGCGCGCGAGGTCGCCCAGGTCCACCCGCTCCAGGTGCAATTGCAGCCGGCCCGCGGCGATGCGTGAGATGTCCAGCATGTCATCCACCAGCCGGGCGAGCCGGTCGATGGAGCGCTCCGTCTGCTCCACCATCCGGGTGACGCGCTCGGGGGTGAAGGCCGCCGGGTCGTTGGCGTGGATGCGCTTGCGCATGTGCTGCGACAGCAGCTTCATGGACGTGATGGGCGTGCGCAGCTCGTGCGAGGCGATGGACAGGAAGGTGTCACGCGACGTGACGGCCTCCTGGACCCGCTGGAAGAGCCGGGCGTTGTCCATGGCCACGGCGACCTGCGCCGCCAGCCCCGCCACCAGCCGCTCCTCGCGCGCGGTGAAGACGCCGGTCGTCGGGTGGCCGAAGAACAGCCCGCCA
This sequence comes from Corallococcus llansteffanensis, assembly GCF_003612055.1. Classification (GTDB taxonomy): domain Bacteria; phylum Myxococcota; class Myxococcia; order Myxococcales; family Myxococcaceae; genus Corallococcus; species Corallococcus llansteffanensis. Next base: position 11,453 of record NZ_RAWB01000279.1, on the reverse strand, counting down.
ATCACCTCGCCCGAGCGCGAGGCCACGGGCACCGCGAGGTAGCTGCGCACCGGGAGGTGGCCTTCGGGCATCCCGTGGCGGGGCGTGTTGTGGCCGTAGCGCGGATCCTTCGTGATGTCGTCGCTGCGGATGATGCCCTCGCCCTTGAAGGTGGGCTCGAAGACGCGGGTCGAGCGCGGCATGGGGAACTTCGCGAAGGACTCCCGGGGCACGCCGCTGAGCGTGTAGAGCATGTATGCATTCCCCCGCTCATCCAGCACGTTGTAGAAGAACGCGCCGAACGCGGCCCGGGTGAGCTGGGTGGCGGCGTCCGTCACGCCCTGCACCAGCTTCTCCAATTGCAGCTCCGCGCCCAGCGCCTGGCCCGTGCTGTTGATGAGCTCCAGGTTCTGCAGCGAGTCGTTCTTCTCGATGAGCGTCTGGCGCAGGGACTCCTCCAGCTGCCGCTCGGCGGTGATGTCCTGCGAGATGCCCTCGAAGTGCCGCGCGCGCCCCGCCGCGTCGTGGAAGACGGAGCCCGTGACGTGCAACCAGCGGTAGGGGGCCTCCGCGCTCGGGCGGATCCGGAAGCGCAGCTCGAAGGGCGCCCGCTCCTCCAGCGCGCGCCGTCCCGCGTCCCACACCCGCTCCAGGTCCTCCGGATGGATGCGCTCCCGGAGGTGGACGGGGCTCACCGGGCCGTCCGCGGGCAGACCGCAGTGCACGCGGCAGATGGCGTCGCAGACGATGGGGCCCAGGGACAGGTCGCGGGACCAGCGGCCAATCCCAGCCGCGGCGAGCACCTTCTCGGTGCGCTCGAGCTCCTCCAGCCGCCGCGGGGGCGGGCTCCAATCCCAGCGCACCACGGCCCAGGTGTCCGTGGCGTCCTCGTAGGTGTGGAGGGTGCGGAAGCCCAGCCGCTCATGCGCGCGCAGGGAGCGGCGGTTGTGCACGGAGACCTCCGTGACGACGCAGTCGAAGGTGCCCCGGAGCTGCTCGCGGTGCTGGTGGTAGAGCGCCTCGAACAGGCCCCGGCCCCGGTGGGCCTTGTCGATGCAGATCTGCCCCATCACGTAGAAGCGCTGATCCTTGAGGGGGCGTCCTCCGTCCTCCAACTGTTCGACGAGCGCGAACATCGGCTCCAGCACGGGGACGAGCTCCCGGCACTCGCGAGGCATCACCAGGGCGTACGCCACGAGCTCCGAGCCCTGGAGGGCGATGATGCTGGGGGCCACCGCGTGCATGCGCTCCAGCGTGGGCAGGTCATGCGCCACGGTCACGAAGCCCTGCGTGCGCCGCTCGTCCTCGGACAGGTGCTGCTTCAGGTTCCTGCGTTGCAGCGACAGGACCTGTTCGAGCTCCGCGCGGGATTGAACGGCCCTGACGACGTAGGGGCTGGGCATGGCGCGGGAGCATAAAGCCCCCGCGCCAGGAACCCAGGGCCTAGGAGAGGAGCCCGGGGTCCGTGGGGGGCTTGTCCGGATGCTCGCTAGGGTCGCTTTGCGGCTTCTCGCGAGGATCCGGCGTGGTCACGGTGTTCGGCGCCAACCGGATGCCCGCGGGGCCCGGGGGCGGCTTGTCCGGCAGGTCGTTCAGCGGGTGGAATGGGAGCGGCAACTGCTCGGAAGGGACCTGGTGATTCATCATGTCCGTCTCCTTGAAGAGACCGCTGCGGTCCCGGCCAGCTGCCGCGGGCGGTCTCTCTTTTATAACGCACCAGGTCGTATCCTTTTAAAAGGCTTTCTAGATGACTCTTCTTGAATGACTCTCATCCAATGACTCTCTTTGGATGACTCTTTGGGAAGGGTGCTTCATTCGAACAGGAGGACGTCGCGCACCCACCTGTCGCCCGGGGAGGCCTCCAGCCATTGCCGCCGCTCGTCGCGCAGGGCCACGGCGGGCGGGGCCCCAGCGCGGATCCGCTCCCGGACCGCGTTGAAGAAGCGGCCCGCCGAATCCGGGATATCGACCGTGGCGGCAAGCACCGCGCGCGCTCCCGCGTCGAGGAAGGCCACGGGCAGGCTGAAGGACTCAATCGAGAAGGGCGCCGTGCGCGCGGCGCTGCAGGAGGCCAGGAACACCAGCGGCGCTCCGGAGAGCCTTCGCGCTCGCACCTGACTGGCGGTGAGCACGTACCGGCCATCCTTCTCCGGGGCCAGCATGAGAATCGAGGCGTCCGACAGCTCCGGGTTGAACACCCCATGCGTGTGGATCTCCACCTCGGTGGCCGTGCCCATCGCGTCCAGCACGCGCGACGGCGTGGCCCGGGCGCCCTCCAGCCTCACGCGCCAGGGGTCCGCGCCCGCCGCGGAGGCCATGGGCGGGAGCCATGGAAGCCCCAGGGCCCCGGGGGTGTCCACGCCCGAGACGACGAGGTGCGTGCCCTGCGGCGCCGTGAGGCCCCGCGGCGCCGCGCGCCCCACCCGGTAGCTCCAGGCCAGGTCCGGGGGCAGCAGCCTTGGCAGGCCATACACCGGGGGTGGGGCCAGCACCTCCACCTGGGCGCACCCCCGCAGCGCCTCCAGGAGCGGCGCCGGCACCAGCCCGGAGGCGTCCTGTCCGAGCGGTGCCGTGCGCCCCTGGGCGAAGTCCCCGAGCACCGCGCCCGAGGGCCCTCGCACCACCGTGACCGTGCGCTCGTGCCATACCGTCACCGCGAGCACGCAGCGCTCGGGCACCTCGCCCCGCTGCGACTGCTGTCCCACCAGGGCCAGCACCTCGGTGAACGCGTCCGTGCGTCCCGCCTCGGAAGCGAGCACGGCATGGGCATACGCCAGCGCGCGGCGGGCGTTCGCGTCGTCGGGCCACGCTTCCGCCTGGGTGATGGCGCTCCACAGCAGCTGGCGCCCGGCGACGGGGTCGTGCTCCAGCTTGAACTGGCCTTCGATGAAGTCCATCAGCGCGCGCTCGCCGGGTCGGGGCTCGCCCCGGCGCAGCTCGGAGAGGGCCCGGCGCATCGCGTCCGCGGCGCCGGGCATGGGACCGAAGCGGGCCAGGTCCGCCAGCACCAGGGTGCCGTGGATCCCCAGCGGGAGGCCGGACTCCATCGCCTGCTCCAGCTCATGGCGCGCCTCGTCCAGGCGAAAGCCCATCCACGCCAGGCTCGCCAGGTTCCGGTGCACGTAGCCGCGCTGGCGGAGGTCCTCGGGCATGCGCGCCAGGGACTCCCGCAGGTACGCGCTCGCGGTCGGCAGCCGGTGGTGCAGGCGCGCCACCTGCGCCAGCTCCTGGAGGAACTGCCGCTCCAGCCCCCACTCCCCCTGGGCCTTCGCGAGCTGCCAGCCGCGCAGCGCGTGCACGGAGGCGTCCGCCGGCCGGTGCAGCTCACCCAGGTACATGTCCGTCAGCCACCGCCGCAGGTCGGCGCAGCGGTAGTGCAGCCGCTGCTCCTGGCACGTGCGCAGGGCATGCAGCACCCGCGTCTCCGCCTTCCACCACTCTCCCGCGTGCACCTCCTGGTTCGCGCGCTCGCGCTCGGCGATGAGGTGGAACCAGGGGTCGCCCAGGCCGTCGGCGGCCCGGGCGAAGGCGTCGGAGTCCACGGGGCGCCCGGCGGCGAGCTCATACCCGAGCGCCCCCACGTACAGGTCGTCCTCGCCCGAGCGCTTCAGCTCCTCCAGGAAGCCCTCGCGGGAGGAGCGCCTGTCCCGGACGAGCAGCGCATAGTCCCGCGCCAGGGGCCCGCGCCGGAGGAAGTTCCGCGCCGCCACGCGCGCCACGTACTCGCGCAGCACGGTGCCGCCGTAGGCCCGGTCCAGTGCGTCCGCCAGCGGGAGCAGCCGCAGCATCGCCTCGCGCGATGGCGCCGCCCGCACCGCGTCGTAGAAGGCCACCCGCACGATGCCCGGCAGCCTCGCGGCCTCCTCCAACGGCAGCCGCGCGCCGGAGTCCACCACCAGGTCCTGCGTGGCCGCGAAGGCCTGCTTCCAGGCGCGTCCCCGGGCCAGCGTCTCTTCGCGGAGCCTGTGCGCCCGGGTCCGGGCCTCCGTGCTCCAGCCCGGCTCGCCCTGGCTCGCCATCGCCTCGAAGGTGTCCGCCGCCAGCAGGGGCAGGTCCATGTCCCGCAGGACCAGCGCGCGGTTCCACAGGGCCTGGGGGTGGTCCGGCCGCTGGAGGAGCACGCCGTCCAGCAGGGCCAGGGCTTCATCGAGCGGCGTCTGCTCCGGGGGCCCCTCGCGACCCAGCGCTGTCGCCACCGCGCGGTCGGAGTCCAGGTCGGGGGAGGAGGGGGCGCCGCGCAGGTAGGCCAGGGCCTGCCGCGGGTCGCCGGCGAGCAGGTACACGGCGGCGATGCCCTGCCAGTCGTGGCGGTCCGCCAGCGTGGCCAGCTCCCGCAGGGGCAGCGGCGCCGCCCCGGGGGACTGCCCGCGCAGGGGCACGTAGGCCCGGTAGGTGTCGAGTGCCGCGTACGTCAGCCGGGCCTCCAGGGGCCGCGTGGGGCCCGGCGTGAGCCACGAGGCGGGGGCCTCGTGGGTCACCCGCGTCATCCACACGGCCACCGCGGCCAGCAGCAGCGCGGGTCCTGCAATGCGGGGCCAGACCGGGCGTCGGCGGGGCGGCGTCACCGTCACGGTCGCCTCGGGCGGCAGGGGCCCGGTCGCCGCCGGGTCCTCGCGGGCTTCGGCCACGTCCGCGAACGCCATCCGGCCGAGCACGTCCACCTGCAGCAGTTCATGGAAGCGGGCCCAGCACACCTGGCAGGAGACCAGGTGTGCGCGGAAGCCGTCCTGGGATTCGGGGGGCAGCTCACCGTCCACGAAGGCGGGGAGGTCCGTGCAGCCGGCGCTCACCCATTCCCCCGCTTCCGGCGCGCCTGGGCCATGTCGCGGAACTGGTCGCGCAGGCGGTGGCGCGCGTGGAAGAGCCAGGTGCCCACGGTGCCCACGGGCACCCCGAGGTGGCGGCCGATCTCCGCGTGCCGCAGCCCCTCCGAGTGCATCTCGAAGGTGCGGCGCAGGTTGTAGGGGAGGGAGGCGACGGCCTTGCGCAGCTCCGTCTCCGTGATGCACTCCCACAGCTCCAGGTCCGGCGCGTCCGGCTCCTCGAAGAGCTTGTGCACGTTGCCCAGGTTGATGACGTTCGCGGCCTCGCTCCGGGAGCGGCGGCACTGGTCGAGGAAGCGGTTGTGGAGCACCCGCACCAGCCAGGCGCGCCGCTCCGGCTCCGTCCAGGACTGGAGCTTGTCCCACTTCAGCAGGGCCCGCAGCAGCACGTCCTGGACCAGATCCGCGCAATCGCTGGCATTCCGGCCACAAAGATTCCGGGCAACAGCCACCAGGCTGGGCTGCTGGCGGATCGCGAAGACGGCGTACTCCATGTCAGAACTGTCGAGCTCTTCTTTCATCGTACGGCCCCCCGATGCCGGTGATGATTAGATAACGGTATAGGTCGGATTTCTTTGATATGTCACAAACCCCCCGTCAGGTTGGAGGTGGTTGCCTGACAGTCTTTGTGTGTCTGGCCTCAGTCCGAGAGGCCAATGCGGGAATCCGTTATTTCCTCAGAGTTCTGGGAGATGTGTGTGATTTCTTGCAGAGCAAGGGCATGGAATCCCTGGGGGGACTGCTGGCTGATGGCTGGGCGCGGCTTGCCTGGGGCTCTTGAGCGACGCTGTGAGTCAGAACCCTCGGGACCGCGGCCACCGCGCAGGCCCTACCCGGCGGTATCCACCTGGAAGCTCGCGGAAATGCCCAACACCCCGCCGCCCTCCTCATCAAGGGGCAGCACGGAGCGCTGCCGATCCGCACAGGCGATCTCGTTTTGCGGCAAGCCGTGGTGGTCCACCATCACGGGGTGACGCGGGACGGGAGAGCCCAGTCACAACCGCACGGGGTTTCCTCGACTCTGTCTGAAAGGGTGAGGCCCTTGACGAAGGCTGCGAAGTCCAGGCCGGTCAGCCTTGTCGAAGGGTTTCCCATCCGGCCATCCGCCGGATGCGTTGAATCTCGATGAGGCCTTCCTGCCGCAGGGGATGGGTCTTGCGCAGGAAGCGCAGCTGTCTCTCTGCCTCATCCAGCTTCCGCCTCGCCCTCTCGGTCTGGTCGGGAAACTGCTTGAGGGTCAGGGCAAGAAGGCACGCGACGTGCGCTCGCCTTCCTGGATTGTCGTAGCCCAGCTTTTCGGTGCGACGCAAAGCACGGTGGAACTCATTCCAGGTGCATTCGCGGCCATAGGCGCCCAGCAGGATGTCCTCCGCCGTCCTTCGCCTGATGACACGCTTTGCTTTCGGCGTCCTGGCCTTGCGCAGCCATGCCCGCTGGTGTTCCAGGAACGTGCGCTCGAAGTCCGCGAAGGTCGCCTCTGACAAGGAGAGGTGAAGCCTCCCGCTCTCCCGTGCACCCACGGGCTCAGGTGCCGTCTTCTTCGTCCGGCGGTGCTTCATCCTCCTGGACACCTCTTCCCGTTGGCCGAACTGGGCCAGAAACCCCTGCGCGTGCAGTACTCGTAGCAGGCTTTACATTGCGTCTCGCTGCACTCGTGTAGAGCCGATCATGGAGTGCGGCGGAAGGAGTGAAGCCAAGCGAAGAAGCGCACTACCAGCTTTGAACCGCCGAGGGCACGTTTGGGACAAGGTGCTCCTGGAGCCGCCCCCACTTGGGCGTCAAGCAGGTGGGTGCTATGTCACGGGTCGTATGCGGATTCATCTACCTGGGAAGTGGGTATGGCTCTGTTCCCTGCTCGCGTGCACCGCGATGGCGGAGGGACGCGAGCAGCTCGGCATCCGGACGCTCTTCCTCTCCGAGCACCCTGACGCCGCACCCCCGCGGGTCTACGTGAAAGGCCAGGTCGTGACGGTCCTCCGCTTCGAGCAGGCGGTGGATCCAGCTCGCACGCGGCTGGTGGGAGGGGATGGGCGGTTCGAGACGGTCGGGGTCCTGGGGCGAAAGGTGGTCCTGGAGCCCCGACGCGACCTGGATCCGGACGAAGGCTTCTCCCTGCTGGTGGCCCTGGTCGATGGTCCGCAGCTTCCCTTCCTTTTGCGTCCTCCCAACCCGCGCGGACGTGGGAGCGCGGACCAGCAACTCAATGTCTTCAAGGACCGTGAAAGCTACGACGCCATGGTCTCGGCGCTGGTGGATTCAGAGAAGGAGAACCAGACCCTACGCGCGGAGAATGAGCGCCTTCACAAGGAAGAGTCCTCCGAAGATCACGCATTGGCGGCCCTGCTGACAGCCGAGGCCGAGTCCCAGACGCCCTTCAAGGTCGTGGAGCATTTCTCAGGAAGGGATGACGACGCGGCCTTGGAAGGCACCGTCTTTCGCGGCAAGGGCAAGGCCGCGGTCGTGTTCAGGGTGAAGAACCTCCATGCGGTGCGCTCCTGGAGCATGAAGTCCGTCCGCCTCGTGGGGACCTCGGACTCGAGGGAGCGGGCCATCGCGGTCCGCTCCTCGGCGGCGGTGATCGAGCCTGGAACGTCTGGAGTGATTGGGCTCGTCGTGGATGGAAGCGCGTTCCTGGAGGAAGGGACGCTGACCTCCCTGCGGCTGGAGATGTACCGGCAGGATGGGTTCGTGCAGGCGATTGTTCGGTTGGACCCGAGCTTGCTCGGGAAGTAGGAACGCCCCATGACTTCCCGCCGCTACACGCTCGTGCGCTGCATGGGCCTGCTGGTTCTGATTCCAGGATGTGCGACGACGCCAGGCGACGTCCGCCTTCACGCGGATGGCATGCCCATGTCGGAGAAGTGCCCGGAGAAGGCGCTGGAGGTCATGCGGTACTTGCGCCTCTACGTGGGGGAGTCCGCTTGGGTCCAGCTCGACGCGAACCAGAGTCGCGCTGAGCACATCACGCTCCATGAGGGGCCCATCGAGAGCGTGTTGGATCAGGACATCGGGACCCTGGAGGCACCCCTCCGCCTCTATGGACGCGTCTGGACCGGCGGCGAGCAACCGGTCATCCGCTACTACGCGGCCCAGTTCCTGAGCGGGGGAGACAGGGTGCCTATCTGCGCCGTGGCGAGACTCGGCTTCGGCCAGCTGCGCAAGCGGCCGGAGTCCAAGCCGGGAACGGCGATCCTCGATTCACCGCGTGCCGGCGTCTACATCGTGGACGAGTTCCGGTAGCGCGTAAGCCTCAAGGGATCCGTCACTGCCTCAGATTTCTGGAAGGCGTGTGGGCTTCCTTCCAGAGCAAGGGCGCGGAATCCCTGCGAAGGACCCACTGGTCCGCGCCTTGCTGTGCGCCGTGCTCCGTCACACTTTTCGCTGAAGGAGCCGCGATGCGCTGGATGAAGCTGGTGGGATGTTGCCTGACGGTGATGGCCTTCACGGCCTGTGGTTCAGACGAAGCGAGCGACAAGCAGGGGCGGCTCGCGCTGCGCGATGGACAGTCATTGGACGTCGCGCAGGAGTGCGGCGTGGACCTGCCGCAGTGCCCGCAGGGCCTGGGCTGCTTTGCCTTCAAGCTGGACGGAGTCACCCAGGCGCGTTGCGTGGATGAGGCGTCGGTGTGCACGGAGCTCGTCACCTGCACCGGAGGCACCACGTGCGCCACGCTGCTCTCCTATCCCGGTCAGGTGACCTGCTCCGGCACGTGCACCGGCCCGGATTGCGACGAGTCCGTGTCCAGCCAGCCCTGAAGTCAGTGCCGCACCAGTACTTCACGGGCCGCCCGCTCGTACTCCGAGAAGCTTTCCTCCACGCAGCCGAGCGTCAACTCCACCATCGCAGTCATGTCGTCACTCGAATGGGAGGCATCGAGCGCGGCGTAGTACCGCGCACGCTCCTGTACGCGCAGGACGATGGCCGGGTAGTGCTCCCGCATCAGCAGCAGGTTGGCGAGCAGCCTCCCCGTCCGGCCGTTCCCATCCACGAAGGGATGAATCGTCTCGAACCACGCATGCGCGATGGCGGAGACGACAATCGGGTGCTCCGACTTCGCTCCGGCCAGCCACTCGCCAAACGTGCGCATCGACTCAGGCACATGGATGGCTTCCGGAGGCACATGCTCGGTGCCGCTGATCCGCACGTTGATGCGTCGATACGCGCCCGCGTTCTCCGGCTCGATGCCGCGCAGGACGATGCCGTGCATCTCGCGCACGTCCCGCTCGCCCAGCACCGTCTCCTTCCGCGCCAGCTCCTGGATGAAGTCGAGCGCCTGCGCCAGGTTCACCGCCTCCAGGTGGTCCTTCATCGACTTGCCCGCGATGGTGATGCCGTCCTCCAACACCGCGCGCGTCTCGGGCAGGGTCAGTCGGTTCCCCTCGATCGCATTCGAGTGGTACGTGTGATGGACCCGGAACCAGTGCCGCAGGCTCTGCACCGCGGCAGGGGGCATTACCGTGCTGCGCAGCTGGCGCATCCGCTCGGTCGCCTGCCGCAGCCTCGGCTCGATGCCCTCGCTCCACCGGTACGGATGCACGACGACCACCTCCTCCTCCCACTGTAATCGCCCGCCCGCCTTCGCCACGTTTCACGCCGCAGGGCTCGCGGAGCCCTGTTCGTGCACATTGCAATCCGGGCCCGCACCCGCGCCCCACAACCGGCTGGAATGACTGGGGCGGCCAGCGGCCCGTGACGGTACGGCGGATGCTCAAGGGAAGGGGGACGCCATCATGCCCACCTTCCCTTTGACCCCGCTGTTGACCCACGTCCTCCTGGCCCAGGCCGCCCCCGTGGAGCCCGCGCCCACCGTCCTCTCCCGCCTCCAGGTGGAAGGGGGCGTGGACGCCTACTACGGCTACGACTTCAACCGCCCCGCCAGCGGTACCAGCTTCCTGCCAGGCACCGGCACCACCGCCCGGCGGCACGACGAGGCCACCGTCAACCTGGCCTCGCTTGGCGTGAGCGTCACCCCGGAGCCCGTGGGCGTGCGCGTGCTGCTCGGCTTCGGCACCGGCATGGACGTCCTCCACCGCGCGGAACCCGAGGGCGACGCCACCGGCCCCGACCTCTGGCGCTTCGTGCAACAGGCGTCGCTGTCCTTCGCCGAAGGACCCCTCACCCTGGAGGCCGGCATCTTCCCCAGCCACATCGGGCTGGAGTCCTTCCAATCCCAGCTCAACTGGACGTACACGCGCTCGTGGATGGGGGAGTTCTCCCCCTACTACCAGACCGGCCTCAAGGGCACCTGGCGCTTCAATGACCGCTGGAGCGCGCAGCTGCACCTGCTCAATGGCTGGCAGACCATCGGTGAGAACAACACCGGCAAGGCCCTGGGCACCCAGGTCGCCTACGCCGGGGACCGGCTGTCCGCGGCCCTCAACACCTTCGTCGGCAACGAGGGCTCCGGTGACGCGGAGGCCCTGCGCCTCTTCGTCGACACCGTCGCCACCCTCAAGCTCACCGACGCCTTGAGCGTCTCCGCCACCGCGGACGCCGGCCGGCAGGCACGCCCCGGAACGAGCGCCGCGCTCTGGTACGCGGCCGGCGCCAACGTGCGCGTGCAGGTCGCCCGGCCCGTGGCCGTGACCGCGCGCGCGGAGGTGTACCGCGACCGGGATGGGCTCCTGAGCGGCACCGCGCAGACGCTCTCCGAGGGCACGCTCACGCTGGAACTGAAGCCCGCCGAACACCTCACCCTCAAGGCCGAGGCCCGCCACGACCACTCGACCCAGGCTGTCTTTGACAGCCAGGACATCGACGCGGACGGCCTACCGCGACGGCGCCCCGACCAGACCCTGCTCGTCGTCGGAGCCGTCGCCTACTTCTGAGCTTCCGAACGGAGCTGAACCATGACCTTCGAATACGTCGCCGGGACCGCGCTCGCGGTCCTGCTGTCCGTCTACCTCGTCTATGCCCTGCTCCGGCCGGAGCGATTCTGATGACCGTCACCGGCTGGCTGCAGACCCTGCTGTTCTTCGCCCTCGTCCTCGCGCTGACGAAGCCCGTGGGCGGCTACCTCTTCCGCGTCTTCGAGGCCGACACCCAACCCCTGCCCCGCCTGCTCGGCCCCGTCGAGCGCGCCCTCCTGCGCCTGTGCGGCGTGGACCGCGAGCGCGAGCAGACGTGGGCCCAGTACACCATCGCCCTGCTCGCCTTCAGCCTGCTGGGCGTCCTCATCCTCTACGCGCTCCAGCGCCTCCAGCACGTGCTCCCCTTCAACCCCCAGGGCCTGCCGGCCGTCGGTCCGGAGCTCGCTTTCAACACCGCCGCCAGCTTCGTCGCCAACACCAACTGGCAGTCCTACGCCGGCGAATCCACGATGAGCTACGCCACCCAGATGGTGGGGCTGACGTGGCAGAACTTCGTCTCCGCCGCCGCGGGCCTGGGCGTCGCGCTGGCCCTGGCGCGCGGCCTCACCCGCCGCCCCGGTCCGGAAGGCCGCAAGACGCTGGGCAACTTCTGGGTCGACCTGGTGCGCGGCACGCTCTACGTGCTCCTGCCCCTGAGCTTCGTCGCGGCCCTGTTCTTCGTGTCGCAGGGCGTGCTCCAGAACCTCGCGCCCTACCACGACGTGACGACCGTGGAGGGCGTGAAGCAGACGCTCGCCTTCGGGCCGGTGGCCTCGCAGGAGGCCATCAAGATGCTGGGCAC